>NZ_JBFTIK010000001.1:0-318369 GCF_056394725.1 Arthrobacter sp. 10N418 | reverse complement strand
GGAAACGCGCCGAAGGGAAGAAACACAACGCCGCCATCATCTGCCTCGCCCGGCGCCGCTGCGACGTCATCTTCGCGATGCTCAAGAACGGAACCCACTACCAAGAAAAGACTCCCCAAGCAGCTTGACTAAAAGCATAGGGACACCCCCCAACTGGCATCTGCGGCGTGATTACCCGGCACGCCTCGGCTTTCCTTAGAGTGGAGAACGGCAACATTGGATGGAAGGGTGGAGATTGGCATGAGTGCCCCGTTCCGCTTCCCTCGTGCTTCTGCCTTTACCGCCGCCATGTTCGCTCTGGCCGCCGGAGCCCACGTGCTGGCCGGCGGTTCCCTGCCCGAACCGGCCATCTTCGCCGGACTCGTCGCCCTGATGTTGGCGCCGGTGATGATCCTGGCCAAAGTCAGGATCACGGCCCCTGTCATGGCAGGGCTTCTCGGCGCCGGCCAGCTGGTTTTGCACGAAGCCTTCAATGCCCTGTCGGTGTCGGCAGGCTTCACTCCCGCCGCCGGTGGACATCTGCACGGCGCCGGCCCGGTGGCCCTTTCGGCGGCGGGTCTGATGCCGGAGCACGCTGCTGCTCCCGGGACCCTGATGCTGATCCTGCACGCCGCAGCGACGCTGGCCACCGCCCTGGTCCTGGCCCGGGGCGAGGCCGCTGCGTGGGCGTTGGCCGCGTGGCTGAGACCCCTGGTCCGGATCCTGACAGCGGTAGTCATTCCCGACTGGCCGAACCTTCCGGCCCCGCATCTCATCGTCGTTCCTTCCCGGTGGAGAAACCTCCGGCTGCCCGCCCTGCGCGGGCCGCCGCCCGTTCAGCCCGCTCTCTGAGCGGCACCTGACCTGACGCCGCTGACCCGGTCGGATCCTGCCCATTGGCAGGAAACTCCGTTGCCGTGGATCCGTCGTGTTCCCCCTCTCTTGCGCCGCCGCACGAGCGGCCCGCTGGCGCACCCATTTTTGGAAGGCATGTCCATGAAAACCTCAATCCGTCGTACCCTCAAAACCCTCAGTGCCGTCACCGCGTCGGCCGGGATGATCGCCCTGGGCGCCACCGCCGCCTCCGCCCACGTCACCGTGAACCCGGACGACACCGGAGCCAACGGCTACACGCACCTGACGTTCAACGTCCCGAACGAATCCCCGACCGCGAAAACCAGCAAACTCGAGGTCAACCTGCCCACCGACACCCCGTTCACCTCGGTCTCGGTCAAACCCGTCGAGGGCTGGAGCGCCCAGGTCATCACCAGCGACTTGCCCAAGCCGGTCACCGTGTCCGGCACGACGGTCACCAAGGCCCCGAGCTCCGTGGTCTGGACAGCCGACGCAACGCACCAGCTCGGACAGAACGAATACCAGGCGTTCTCACTCTCCGTGGGCAAACTCCCCGCAGCGGGCACGACCGTGACCCTGAAGGCGGCCCAGACCTACACCGACGGGACCGTCGTTAACTGGGACGAACAAAGCGTTCAGGGCCAGCCCGAGCCCAAGCACCCGGCCCCGTTCTTCACCACCACGGCCGAAGACGGAACCGCCGCGGCATCGGCATCAGCGTCTCCGGCGGCCGAGGCCCAGACCCCGGCGACGTCCAGCGATGGCGCGTCGGTGTGGGGTGTTGTCCTGGGCGGTGCCGGATTCGTCCTCGGCGCAGCCGCGCTGGGACTCGTCCTCGCCGGCCGGCGCACCCGCACCGCAGCTAAGTAGCAACGCCTCCCGGGGCTGTGGCGGGACGGGCGACGTCCCGCCACAGCCCCGGGGTGCCGGCCCTGAAAGGACCAGCATGAAAACGACACACCGTCACGGTCTGCGGGGCCGGCTCGCCCGATGCCTGCTGATCCTGGCAACCGCAGCGTTCCTGATGGTTCCCGCCGCGGCCGCGCAGGCCCACGATGTCCTCGAGGCCACCGACCCGGCCGACGGCTCCGCGGTCCGCACCGTTCCAGCGAAGATCGGCCTGACCTTCGACCACACACCGATTGCCATCGGCTCCATCGTCCGCGTCGAAGATGCCACCGGCGCCGACCAGGCCGACGGGCCCGTGGCCATCGTCGACAACCACGTCACGCAGGCCGTGAAAACCGACGCCTCTGAAGGCAAATACACAGTGGTTTGGCGCGTCGTTTCCTCCGACGGGCACCCCATCGAAGGAACCTTCACGTTCACCGCCGGCGCCGCAAGCCCCACCGCCGGCACGGCGTCGCCATCAGCGTCCCCGGCCGCGGCAGGCACCGGAACGGGCCTCCAGACCGAACTGATCACAGCGGCCGGCGCAGGGCTAGTCCTTGTCATTGTGTTCGTCGTGATGGCAATCTTGGTCAAGCGCCGGCTCCGCAGCCCGGAGTCCGACCGCTAAGCACGGCCGGGCAGATGATGCTATTCGCTTCGCCACACGGCTCACCGTTCCCCTTGTTAGGCGGCCAAGGGTGGTGCCAGCCCGGCTGCCTGCGCCGATGGCGGCGTGTAAGTGGTGCCGTCGCGAAGCATGGCCCAGAGAACGTTGAGGCGGCGTCTGGCCAGGGCGAGCATGGCCTGGATGTGGGTTTTGCCTTGGGCGCGTTTGCGGTCGTAGTAGGTCCGGGAGGCGGCGCAGCTTTCAGCGCCGAGAGGCCGGAGAGGTAGAAGACCCGCAGGAGCCTGCGGTCGTAGCGCCGGGGTCTGTGGTGGTTTCCGGTGATCCTGCCGGAGTCCCGGGGTGCAGGGGCGAGTCCGGCGACGCCTGCGAACCGGTCGGCGGTTTGGAAGACGGTGAGGTCTCCGCCGGTGGCGCCGAGGAACTCGGCGGCGAGGACGGGTCCGAAGCCGGGCATGCACAGCAGCGCCGCGGCGTGGCGGTGTTCGGTTACTTTCTCGCTGATCAGGGCATCGAGTTCGGCCAGTTCCTCGTTCAAAGTGATGATTTCCTGTGCGAGGGCGGCGACGATCAGTTCCCCGAGGTGCTGGGCCGGGACGGTGGTGTTCTGTGATTTCGCGGCGTCGACGGCGACCTGGGCGACCGCGGCGGACGAGCGGGTGCCGCGTTTCTTCAGCCAGGCGTGGAGCCCTGTCTGTCCGGTGCGGCGGATCCCGTCCGGGGTCCGGTGTCTGGTCAGCAGCAGCAGGGCGGCCTTGGAGCGGCTGTAGTCAAAGGCCCGCTCCAGGGCCGGGAAGTATTCGAGCAGCTGGGCCTGCAGGCGGTTGATCGCCCGGACCCGGTCCGCGGACTTGTCGGCCCGCCGGGCGGTGAGGATCCGCAGCCCGGTGCTGATCTCATCCCCCGCCCGCAGCGGCTGCAGATCGAGGCGCATCCGGGCCAGGTCGGCGATGACAGCGGCGTCTTTCGCGTCGGTTTTGCCTTCGCCGCGGTAGAGCTTGGAGGCGTGGTGGACGATCCGGCCCGGGATGTAGAGGATGGTTTGGCCGTGGGCGACGAGGATGGCGATGAGCAGCGCCGGGCCGCCGTGGTTCAGATCCGTCGCCCAGACCACCTCATCCCCCTCGGCGAGTTCCAGGACGGCGGCGATGAGCTCGAGCAGGGCGGGTTCGTCGTTGGGGATTTTCTGCGAGAGCAGACGGTTTCCGTCGCCGTCGATCACGACGCAGTGATGATGGGCTTTGCCAGCGTCGATGCCGGCCCACAATTTCGCCAAAACAGCCTCCAGTCTGTCGGATGGGTCGAACCCGGCAGATAACCGCGCCGTCGTGTCCTTATCCGGCGATTCAAATCGCGTCTCTCAATCAGCGGTCGGGTCATCTCGGGGTGGCGGGCGGCCAATCCTACGGAGCCGTCACGATGTGAATCGTCCGGCCACAGCAACAAAGCCATACCCGCCTCCCCCGGGTAGCCACGACCCTACAACGGCCACGGAACCACCCGACAACACCATAAGGACAGCTCATCGTGCCTCGCGATGCCAAAGTGCTGGCCGGGTTACTGCGGGTCGCAGAGGTACATGGTGGTGTGCGCGCCGATCTACTCGACACCGAATCGTGACACCGTCTTGTTCCGTGTCGCTGGAGTGACGTCGACACCGTGCACCGCCGATACCCTTCAGGCGCCGTCGCTAACGCCCCGGAGGAGCGCCCCGCCGCGTCGAGTAGCATGGCCCCAATTGACCAGCAACGAAAGGAAGTCGTGTCATGCAGTATGTCGTCGTGCAGGTGATCCTCAAGGAGAAACTGTGGGGAACCGGTTCGGGCAACCTGACCTCCCTGGAGAAGGCCCTCAACGATCAGGCCGCGAAAGGCTATCGACTCCACACCATAACCACCGCCAGCAGCGGGAGCAAGGGAATCGGCGGCGGTGACCGCATCCAGGCAACGATGGTGTTCGAGAGCCTCACATAATCGCACTTCGCAAAACGAGCGGTGGCGTCCGGATGCCCCGACGCCCTCCGACGAGACAGTTCGCTGCCCTAGGTGCCCGGTAAATGATCCCTAACCGGGCAGCTCAGTTGAAAGGCGGAGCGAAGGCTATGGCATCCAGATCATGGGCAGTTACGGTGGCTCCGTGAGAGACAGGATGCTGCCGATCATATGCGGGACGACAAAGTTCAATGACGCCCTCGACCACTACGAGACGGAAGGCTAGCGCCGTGCGGAAACTGATCTATGGCATGAATCTAACCCTGGACGGCTACATCGCCGCGGCCGGCGACGACATCGGCTGGAGCGGGCCGAGCGACGAACTGTTCCAGTGGTGGCTCGACCAGGAGCGGGCCAGCAGCCTGTCGCTGTACGGGCGGAAGTTGTGGGAGGCCATGAGCTCCTACTGGCCGACCGGCGACCAGCAGCCCAACGCCACCCCGGCGGAGATCGAGTTCGCGCGGAACTGGCGGGACATGCCGAAGGTGGTGTTCTCCTCGACGATCGACAAGGTCGACTGGAACACCCGTCTGGTCACCGGCGACGCGATCGCCGAGATCACCCGGCTCAAGGCCGGGGACGGCGGCCCGATGAGCATCGGCGGGGCAACGCTCGCCAGCGCGGCCATGCGGGCCGGACTGATTGACGAATACGCGCTAGCCATCCATCCGGTCCTGGTGGGCGGCGGCACCCCGTTCTTCACCTTGCTGGACAGCTGGGTGAACCTGAACCTGGTGGAGACGCGGACGTTTCCCGGCGGCGTGGTCCTGACCAGGTACGAGACGAGGCGCTGAGCGCGATTCCTCCGCGCGGTCGGGGAAGTACTCCACGACCGCGCGGCCCTACGCCGACGGGCAGCAGATAGTCCGGAATGTGCCTGCTGCGCCCCCGGCGACCTCAGCCTTAAACAGGAACGGTTGCGCCTCAATATGGCCCACCGACACATCGAAGTCCGCGAACAGCAAACGCGCCAACTTAAAGTGGGACTCGCAGATCGCCAGATTCCGCTCGGTTGTGGCGCCGATGATGGTGCGTGAACGACACCGCATTTTGCGTCCCACGCGAGAACACCGGCCGATCCGCCCACTAGCTCCGCCTGCGACTGACCTACCGCACTACAGCCTTAGTGGCCGGTGTAATGCAGTCAGTTGTGAGGCCTTTGGTGTGGACGATCATCGTGTTCGCCCTCGCCCCGGTCATGTTTGGGCTCAGCGTTATGGCGGTAGTTCTCTGGACGCCCATCGATGCATTCCGTCTTCGCTCGCCGGGTTATGCAATCGAGATGCCCAGGTTCTTGACCGCGCACCTGTCGTCAGAGAGCCTTGGCGCATGGCAACTCGATATGTTCGAGCCATCGCCGCTGCGGCGGCCGCGATGGCGGTGATGAGCGGATGTGCGGCGCCGGGAGGGCCGACAATCGATGCCCCGACAAGTCCGGCAACCACCCCCGTCCCAAGTGTCCCTTTCGCCCTCTTCACTCATTGCGGCATCTATGAGGCACGGGTGCAGGACACCTTCTTCCTCGCCGATCAACCGCTGAACGACGGCCAGGGAAATCCTCCTGCGGGCTGGGGCAACCCCTACCAATCGGGCACCATCACCGTGGCAGGCTCGCAGGCCGTCTTCCACGACGACAGCGGCCACACCGTGACTTTCCACGAACGCCCCGGTGCCACGACCTTCCTTCAAACTTGCTCCTGAGGCGTGGCTCGAGCGAAATTCTGCGGCAGCGGACCTCGTGTGCCCGGCCCGCGTCCTCAAAGTGTGGCCGTCACCAGGTAGGTGCGGAGATTGGATTGCTGCCCGGCGTCCCTTGCACTTGGGACCTTGGTTAGTCGACCGAAGTTCGCTGAGGGCTGTCCGGGCTGGACTACCGCCGACTCGCTCCAGCCGCCGCCACGAAAAAGTGTCTCGGGGGAATCTGTACAGAAGGGCAGCGGCCGGCCGGCACCCGTGCGCGCGGCCACCAGCGGTGCCATGCCTTCCAATGCCAACAGACCGGTCCCAAAGATATCCGCCAGGAAAGTGGACCCGCCGGCAGACAAAGCTGCGGCGTCGCAGACCAGGGACTCGGCATCGGCCTCGGCCAGGTAAAAGAAGAGTCCCTCGGCAACCCAGATCGTCGGTGTGCGCCGGTCAAAGCCTGCACCCACAAGGGCCGAGGTCCAAGGGCCGGATACGTCGGCGTGGACGCATCTTCGTTCACATCGGGCCGGTGCGGCGCGCAGGATGGCTTCCTTCTCCGTGAACGCCTCAGCGTGGTCGATCTCGAACACCGTGCAAGAGGCCGGGAGCGGCAGCCGGAAGGCCCTGGTATCCAAACCGGCGCCAAGGAGGACAATCTGCGAGTCCTTCCGGGCGGCGCCGAGGATGCGATCGTCAAAATATCGCGTGCGGACCGGCAGAAACGGATTGTAGTCCGCGGCTTCCAAGGTGGCTTTGCCGCTTTCTCCCGCCAGAAGCCCGGCCCACGGATCGTTGAAAAGCCGGTCCGGACGGGCAGTCTCAAGCGCCCTCGCGGCGGCAATCCAACGGCCCGTGCCTACAACTGCTGCCTGCGCCCGCGGGTCATGATGTGGGGTCATTCCCACACCCTACAGAACGGCGGCTTGTAGAAATCGGAGGCTCCATATCTCCCGACCGCAGTCCTGGACATGCATTGTCTTAGCGCCCGATGAAGGATCGGCTTGCAGGCAATGGCCTCGCTTCAACGGCCACCCGAGCTTGTTCAGCGGCGTCCGCGGCTCGCCACTGGAGCTAATCGGTCCGCCTTGGTAGCTTCAACGCATGGCCATCAAACTTGAGAACGTCGGTATCGCCGTTCGCGACCTCGAAGCAACAATCGCCTTTTTCACCGACCTCGGGCTCACCCTCGTCGGCCGTGATACGGTCAGCGGCGAGTGGACCGACACTGCCGTCGGGCTTGATGGCAACCACGCCAACATCGCGATGCTCCAGACCCCGGACGGTCAAGGACGACTTGAGCTCTTCGAATACATCCACCCCAAAGCGATCGAGACGAACCCAACTCGTCCCAACGACATCGGCATGCACCGCGTGGCCTTCTCGGTCGACGACATAGACAAAGCCCTGGAGATAGCTGCGAAGCACGGATGCCGTCCGCTACGCGGCGTGGCGACCTACGGCGACGTCTACAAACTCACGTACGTCCGCGGTCCCAGCGGAATCATCGTGATGCTCGCCGAGAAACTGAAGAAAGACTGACACCCGGATCGGCCCACACAGCTGCCAGCGGCCCCAAAAAGGGACAGCCGGCAGCTTTGGTGAATCGCGGGTTCGCTAGACCATCGCCAACGCCATGCCCGGGTCAGCCAGGATGGCGCCGAGGTCCTGCAGGAAGCGCGAGCCCTGCTCGCCGTCGACCAGCCGGTGGTCAAAGGACAGGCTCAGCGTCATGACCTGGCGCAGCGCAACCTCGTCCTGGTACTCCCACGGCATCTTCCGGACCGCGCCCAGGGCCAGGATCGCAGCCTCGCCCGGGTTCAGGATCGGCGTGCCGGCGTCGATGCCGAAGACACCGATGTTGGTGATGGAGATGGTGCCGCCGGACAGATCAGCGGGGCTGGTCTTGCCGGCCCGGGCCGTGTCCGTGAGGGCGCTCAGGGCGGTGGACAGTTCCAGGAGGGACATCCGGTCCGCGTCCTTGATGTTCGGAACGGTCAGTCCGCGGGGTGTCGCTGCGGCGATGCCCAGGTTCACGTAGTTGAACTGGACAATCTCCTGACTTGCCTCGTCCCACCGGGTGTTCAGGGTGGGGTGGTTCCGCAGCGAGATCAGCACGGCCTTGGACACGAGCGTGAGCGGCGTGAGCTTGTAACCGGCAAACGCCCGGCTGGCCTTGAGCCGGGCCAGCAGCTCCATGGTCGGCGTGACGTCAATGGTCAGAAATTCCGTGACGTGCGGGGCCGTGAAGGCACTGGACACCATCGCGGCGGCCGTGAACTTGCGGACGCCCTTGATCGGCGTGCGCGTCTCCCGGGCACCGGGCGCGGGGGCCAGGCTCTGGGGAAGCACGCCGGCGAGTTCCTGGGCAGCCGCAGGCAGGTCCCCGCCGCCGACGAAGTTCCGGACATCGTCACGGGTGATGAGCCCGCGCTCCCCCGTGCCGGTGACAGCTTCGAGGTCGACGCCGAGATCCTTGGCCAGCTTGCGGACCGGCGGCGTGGACCGCGGACGTTCGGCGGCGTGGCTCCCGGCGGGCACAAGCACCGGGGCGGGCGCAAGCACCGGTGCAGGCTCGACCGCAGGGGCGGCCGCTTGCGTCGCCCGGACGGGCTCGATCACCGGGGCAGCCTCACCCGCGGAGGCCACCGGCGCGGCGAAGGTGCGGGTGCGCCTGGCGGGGCGTCCGGAGCTTTCGAGGACTGCGCCGTAGCCGACGAGGTTCGGCTCCCGCTTGGCGGTGCCGGAGTCCCCCTCACCGTCGGCGGCAGCACTGTCGTCTCCCTCAACCTCGAACGAAACGATCGGCTTCCCCACTTCGACAACCGTGCCGGGCTGCTCGTGCAGGGCCGTGACGACGCCCGCGAACGGCGAGGGAAGCTCGACGACGGCCTTCGCCGTCTCCACCTCCGCGATGATCTGGTTGAGCGCGACGGTATCCCCTACCGCGACCTTCCAGGCGACGATTTCCGATTCAGTGAGACCCTCACCGAGATCCGGGAGCCTGAACTCTTTGATCATGGTGGCGGTCATCCTTCCAGTCCGCTCAAGGAGTTGGGGCGGCCCAGGGCGCGGTCGACGCCGTCCAGGATCCTGTCCAGGCCCGGCAGATGGTGCATTTCAAGTTTTGAGTACGGGTACGGGACGTCGAAGCCGGTGACCCGGACGGGGGCGGCCTCAAGGTGGTAGAAGCAGCGCTCGGTGATGCTGGCCGCGACCTCGGCGCCGATGCCGCCGGACTGGCTGGCCTCGTGCGTGATGACGAGCCGGCCGGTCTTGCGGACTGAGGCTTCCAGGGTCGCGAAGTCCACCGGAGCCAGCGAGCGGAGGTCGATGACCTCGATCGAGACGCCTTCGTCGGCGGCGGCGAGGGCCGCGTCCCGGGCTGTCTTGACGAGCGGTCCGTAGGCCACAAGGGTCACGTCCGTGCCCTCGGTGACCACGCGGGCCTTTTCCATCGACAGGGCGGCTCCGAGGTCAAGCGTCTCATCCACGTCGCCCTTGTCGTGGTAGCGGCGCTTCGGCTCGAAGTAGAGCACCGGATCATCCGACGCGATGGCCTGCTGGATCATCGTGTAGGCATCCTGCGGGTTGGAGACGCTAATGACGCGCAGCCCGGAGGTGTGGGTGAAGTACGCCTCGGGAGATTCCGAGTGGTGCTCCGGGGATCCGATGCCGCCGCCGAAGGGCACGCGGATGGTGATGGGCATCTTGACGGCGCCCTGGGTCCGGTAGTGCATTTTGGCTACCTGGCTGACGATCTGGTCGAACGCCGGGTAGATGAAGCCGTCGAACTGGATCTCCACCACCGGACGGTAGCCGCGGTAGGCGAGGCCGACTGCCGTGCCCATGATCCCGGACTCGGCGAGCGGGGTGTCCACGACGCGGTGCTTGCCGAAGTCCTTCTGCAGGCCGTCCGTGACGCGGAAGACGCCGCCGAGGGTTCCGATGTCCTCGCCCATGAGGATCACCTTGGAATCGTTTTCGAGGGACTTGCGCAGGCCCGAATTGATGGCTCGGGCAAAGGTCATCTGGCTCATCAGCGTGCACCTTCTTTAGAAGCGGCTTCTGCGGGATCGCCGAAGGAAGCCAGGTAGCGGGAATAGTGGTTCTGCTGGCGGTCAAGCCCGGAATGCGGAGTGCTGTAGACGTTCTTGAAGACATCCATCGGCTGCGGCTCGGGCATGTTGATGGTGCCGGCCCGCATCTTCTTGGCGACCGAGTCGGCCTTGGCGGTGACCGCGGCTTCGACGTCCTCGCTGAGCAGTCCCTTGCGCTCCAGCAGGGACTTCAGCCGCTTGATCGGGTCCTTGGCGGCCCAGTCCTCGAGCTCGTTGGCGTCCCGGTAGCGGGTGGGATCGTCCGCCGTCGTGTGCGGGCCCATACGGTAGGTGACGGCCTCGATGAAGGTCGGGCCGCCTCCCCGGCGGGCCCGGTCGGTGGCGATGCGGGTCGCGGCCATGACGGCCAGGACGTCGTTGCCGTCAACGCGCATGCTGGGGATGCCGAAACCGGCGGCGCGGTCCGCGATCTGGATGTGGGACTGCAGCATGACCGGCTCGGAGATGGCCCAGTGGTTGTTCTGGCAGAAGAACACCACCGGGGACTGGAAGCTCGCGGCGAAGACCAGGGCCTCGTTGACGTCGCCCTCGCTCGTGGCACCGTCGCCGAAGTAGGCGACGGCGACCGAATCGGCGCCGTCGTTCTGGATGCCCATGGCGTAGCCGGTGGCGTGGAGTGTCTGGGCGCCGATGATGATCTGCTGCGTGGCGACGTTGACGCTGTAGGGGTCCCAGCCGGCCAGGGCGTTGCCCCGCCAGGCCTTGACGATGTCCTCGGGGTTCACTCCGCGGACGTAGGCGACGCCGTTGTCGCGGTAGCTGGGAAAAACGAAGTCGTCGTCGCGGAGGGCCCGCGCCGAACCAATCTGGGAGGCTTCCTGGCCCAGCAGCGGCGGCCAGAGGGCGAGCTCGCCCTGGCGCTGCAGGGCGGTGGCCTCGGAGTCGATCCGGCGGATCGCAACCATGTCCTCGTAGAGGGAGATGAGCTGGTCATCGCTGACGTCCTGGACCCACTGGTCGAACTCGGGATGGCTTACGCGTTCACCCGCCGGGGTGATGAGCTGGAGGAGGTCCCCGCCCGTGCGCCTGTTTGATTCTGCACTGTTGCCCGGGCCGCCGGCGGCAATGCCGCCCTTGCCCGCGTCGTCGGTAAACACAGTTGTCCGCAACCTTCTGACGTCGTCTGACCGGCGCTCACAGGACTCGTGATCCCGCGGCGCGCCAGCCGCCCGGGCGCCGTTGCCCCGGATATTTGTGACCCTACTCACAATGCTCATCGGGTACAACCACCCGTGAAAAAGTTGAGCATTATGCACTGTCTGACGCCGCTATACCGTGCTAATCTTGCGCATTATGCAACCCTTGGATGGCACGGACACCCGGCTGCTTTCGGCCATGGCCCACGATCCCCGGCGCACCGTTGTAGCGCTGGCCCAGAAGCTCGGATTGTCGCGGAACACCGTGCAGGCCAGGATGGCCCAGCTGGAGAAAAAGCACGTCTTCCTGTCCTTTGAGCGGCGCATCAATCCGGCGTCGCTGGGCTACCCGCTGATGGCCTTCATCTCCGTGCATGTCCAGCAGCAAAAGCTCGGCCAACTGGCGGTGGAACTGGCCGGCATCCCCGAAATCCTGGAGGGCTACGGCCTGACCGGCTCGGCCGACCTCCTCCTGCGCGTCGTGGCGCTCGACGCCGAGGACCTGTTCCGGATTAACGGCAAGATCCTGGCGTGCGACGGCGTCGACCGGACGGATACTGCGCTGGCCATGGGCGAGCTGATCCCCTTCCGGATCCAGCCATTGCTGGAACGGGGCTCTGTCGAGGCTTAAGAACAGGAGCTCCCGCGCAGTGCGCGGGAGCTCCTGTTCTCGACGGTGACGCCCGTTTTAAGGGTGACTCTGTTGTTACGGGTGGCGCCACAGGGCTCGCCCGGACCGGAGGCGCCCGCCCCGCTTAGTGGTTCGTGGCCTTTTCTGCGCCTACGCCCGTGAGGGAGCGGACTTCCATCTCGGCCTGTTTGGTGGTGTCTTCCTTCCGTTTGTCCAGCACGGTCCCGAGCCAGCCCAGGAAGAAGGCGAGCGGGATGGAGACGATGCCGGGGTTGCTGAGCGGGAAGATCGCGAAGTTGGCGCCCGGGATCATCGAGGTCTTGGTGCCCGAGACCACCGGGGACAAAGCGATCAGGATGATGGCCGCGGCGAGGCCTCCGTACATGCTCCACACGGCGCCCTGGGTGGTGAACCGGCGCCAGAACAGCGAGTACACAATCGTGGGGAGGTTGGCGGAGGCCGCCACTGCGAAGGCGAGCGCCACGAGGAAGGCGACGTTCTGGCCGTTGGCGAAAATCCCGCCCACGATAGCAAGCAGCCCGATCACGACGACGGTGCGGCGCGCCACCTTGACCTCCGTAGCGGCGTCGGCCTTGCCCTTGGCAAGGACGTTGGCGTAGATGTCATGGGCGAAGGACGCCGCCGCGGTGATCGTGAGCCCAGCGACCACGGCCAGGATCGTGGCGAAGGCCACGGCGGAGATGAAGCCGAGCAGCAGCGGTCCGCCGAGGTGGAAGGCCAGCAGCGGCGCAGCCGAGTTGACGCCGCCCGGAGCCGCCTTGATCGTGTCTGCACCCACCAGCGCAGCGGCGCCATAGCCCAGGACCAGGGTGAACAGGTAGAAGATGCCGATCAGCCAGATGGACCACACCACGGATTTGCGGGCTTCCTTGGCGGTCGGCACCGTGTAGAAGCGCATCAGCACGTGCGGGAGGGCAGCGGTGCCCAGGACGAGCGCCAGGCCCAAAGACATGAAGTCCAGCTTGGAGGTCTCGGTCTTGCCGTACTGCAGGCCCGGGTTCAGCATGTTCGGGTTCTTCGAGGTCTCCACCGCACCGCCGAGCAGGTCGGAGAGGTTGAAGCCGTAGATTGCCAGGACCCAGAAGGTCATGACGGCGGCGCCGGCAATGAGCAGCATGGCTTTGATGATCTGGACCCAGGTGGTGCCCTTCATGCCGCCGATCAGCACGTACATGATCATGAGGGCCCCGACGACGACGATCACGAGTGCCTGGCCGCCCCAGTCACTGATTCCGAGCAGCAGGGAGATCAGGCTGCCGGCTCCGGCCATTTGCGCCAGGAGGTAGAAGAAGCAGACGGCCAGCGTCGAGATGGCGGCCGCGATCCGCACGGGGCGCTGCTTGAGCCGGAACGAGAGGACATCGGCCATGGTGAACTTGCCGGTGTTGCGCAGCAGTTCGGCCACGAGCAGCAGCGCCACGAGCCAGGCGACGAGGAATCCGATGGAGTACATGAAGCCGTCATAGCCGTTGATGGCGATGGCGCCAGTGATCCCCAGGAACGAGGCCGCGGAAAGGTAGTCGCCGGCGATGGCGGTGCCGTTTTGCGGGCCCGTGAAGGACCGGCCGGCAGCATAATAGTCCGCAGCGGTCTTGTTGTTGCGGCTGGCCCTGATGACAATGACCATGGTGATCGCGACGAACAGGGCGAAGATGCCCATGTTCAGCGCGGTGGTGTCCTTGAGATCCGCCACGTTGACTGCGGGAACCATGAAGGTCATTGCGCTGCTCCGCTCACTCGGTTGCCGTGCTGGTCGAACTCGTGGCCTTCGATTCCATGACGGATCTCGGCGGCGATCGGGTCAAGTTTCCGGTTGGAGTAGCTGACGTACCAGCCCGTGATGGCGAACGTGGACACGAACTGCAGCAGGCCCAGGATCAGCCCGACGTTGATGTTGCCCCAGACCTTGGTGGACATGAACCCGACCGCATAGTCGGCCAGCAGGACGTAGGCGAAATACCAGAGCAGGAATGCAATGGCCATGGGAAAGACAAAGCTGCGGTGACGTTTGCGAAGTTCCTGGAACCGCTCCGTCGACTGGACTTCCTTGAAGTCCACGGCCGCCGCAGCGTCCGTCTCGTGGGCGTCGTGACCCATCGTTCCTCCTCATTGAGTGGTGAGCCCACACCGGCTGCCTGGTCTGATGGAAACAGCACTTCGGCCAATGCGATTGCACCCACTGTGCAACGTGACGTGGATTACATTCCAGAACCGCGGCGCCGTGCGTCGCTCAACGGCCGGGATGCTGCGCCAAACGGCGCCTGGCAGGCACCGGCTGTACGCTGGCACCATGCCGGACTCTCCCCTGTTTACCGCCGCCGCCGTGGCAGTGATCGCCATGGCGATCGCCGTCGTCGTCGCCGTGGGGGTCAAGGTCCTCCGCTCGTTCCGGGACCTGGGCACGGACGCGGAGCGGGCGACGTACAAGACGCTGCACGCGGCTTCGCGGGCCGGGCAGTACTTGCGGACCGGCCTGAACCCTGCCGGCGCGGCTAAGGCCAGCCGGCAGTTGCGCAGCCTGCTGGGCTGCGACGCGCTGGCCATCACGGACACGACGGGTGTGCTGGCGTGGGACGGCGCCGGCGAGGAGCTCAAGCCGGCACTGATGGGGCTCGCCGCCAAGGTGCTTGACGGCGGCCATATCGCCGTCATTCCGGCCGGCGAGCTTGCGCTGCTGGCCGACGGGGACGCCTCCGGGGCGTTGACCACTGACGCGGAGCGCGCCGTCGTGATTGCCCCGATCCGGGCCGGGACACGGGTGGTGGGGGTCGTGGCGGCATTCGCCCCCTCCGCCGGCGCGGGACTCGTCCGGGCCACGGGCGAAGTGGCCGACTGGGTGGCCACGCAAGTGGAACTTGCCGAACTGGACGCCTCGCGCACCCTCCTGATGGAGGCCGAAGTGCGTGCGCTCCGGGCCCAGATCAGCCCGCACTTCATCTACAACTCGCTCAACGCGATCGCGTCCTTCATCAACACCGACCCGGTGCGCGCGCGGGAACTCGTCGTCGAATTCGCCGACTTCACCCGCTATTCCTTCCGCCGCCACGGCGATTTCACCACCTTGGCCGAGGAACTGCGCTGCATCGACCGCTACCTGCTGCTGGAGCGGGCCAGGTTCGGGGACCGCGTGCAGGTGAGCCTGCGGATCGCTCCCGAGGTCCTCAGCACCGTGATCCCGTTCCTGAGCCTGCAGCCGCTCGTGGAGAACGCGGTGCGGCACGGGCTCGAGGCCAAGGAGGGCCCTGGCCATATTTCGATCACGGCCAACGACTCGGGGGCGTATGCCGAGGTGACGATCGAGGACGACGGCGTGGGCATGGATCCGGAACAGTTGCGGTCCGTCCTCGCCGGACACAGCGACGGCGACCATGTCGGGCTGCGCAATGTCGACGCCCGCCTGCGGCAGGTCTACGGCGAGGAGAGTGGGCTCGTCATCGAGACGGCTCCCGGGGAGGGGACGCTGATCACGATGCGCGTGCCCAAGTCACAGCCCCGACACGACGCCTGAGCAGGTCAAAATGCCTGCGGCAGTAGTCTGGAACCATGATTAACGTCCTCGTCGCCGACGACGAGCTCCCCGCCGTTGAGGAACTGGCCTTCCTGCTCGGCAAGGACGAGCGGATCGGCGCCATCCACCGCGCTTCCTCGGGCGCCGAGGCCCTGCGGGCCCTGGAGGCCGAGGACGTCGACGCCGTCTTCCTCGACATCCACATGCCCGCCCTGTCCGGGCTGGACATCGCCCGGGTCATCTCCCGCATCGCCCATCCGCCCGCGGTTGTCTTCGTCACCGCGGACGAGGACTGCGCCCTGGAGGCCTTCGAGCTGGCCGCCGTGGACTACCTGCTCAAACCCGTGCGCGCCGAACGGCTGGCCAAATCCATCGGCCGCATCAGCGAACTCCTCAAGGACGGGGCCCCTGCACCGGAGATGATCACCGTGGACCTGGGCGGCACCACCAGGATGATCCGGCGCGAGGACGTCACGTACGTCCAGGCGCAGGGCGACTACGCCAGGCTGCACACGACGGACTCCAGCTACCTCATCAGGGTGCCGCTGGCCGACCTCGAACAACAATGGGCCGATGCCGGCTTCATCCGCATCCACCGCTCCTACCTCATCGCGCTGAACCACGTCAGCCACATGAAGCTCGCTGCGGCACGGCCAAGCGTCACGGTGGCCGGGGCCGAACTGCCCATCAGCCGCCGGCATCTGCCCTCCGTGCGGGACAAGCTGGAGGCGACCCGGATCCGGCCGCAGGCATGACCCGGGTCCGCGTCACTGCGCCTCGCGGCACGGCACAGGAAAGCGCAGCACTGGGAAGCGCAGGGCCAGGAAGCACTCTTATAGGAAGCACTGTTCAAAGCGGCACAGGGCCGCGCGCCGCGCAGCCGGCCTCCGATGCCCGCGAAGCCGCGGAGGAATCCGACGCCGGGCAGGTGTTCGTCCGCTCCCTGATCCGGTCGCAGCTTCGGCTGGGCCTCGTCGTCGCCGGGGGTTTCCTGCTGATCCTGTTCGCCTTCCCGCTCATGCTCGGACTGGTCCCGGGGCTGGCGGGATCCACGATTGCGGGGCTGCCTTTCGACTGGGTCCTCCTGGGCGCGGGGATCTATCCCGTGATCGGACTCAGCGCCTGGCTGTACGTCCGGACAGCTGCGCGGAACGAGGCACGCTACCGCGACCTCGCCGGGGACAAGTGATCGTGCCGTGAACCCCGTCCTCAGCATCGCGGCGTTCGCCGCTGTCTCACTGGCGACCGCTGTCATCGGCTTCTACGGGCTGCGGGTCTCGCGCACCACCGGTGACTTCTACGTGGCCTCACGCACTGTCAGGCCCTGGTGGAACGCCTCGGCGATCGGCGGCGAGTACCTCTCTGCCGCGAGCTTCCTCGGCGTCGCGGGGCTCATCCTGCTCTCCGGCACCGACGCCCTCTGGTATCCCGTGGGCTACACCGCCGGATACCTGATGCTGCTGTTGTTCGTGGCCGCTCCCCTGCGGCGCTCCGGCGCGTACACCATTCCCGACTTCACCGAAGCGCGCCTCGATTCACGCGCCGTCCGCCGCGTCACGAGCCTCGTGGTGGTCCTGGTCGGCTGGCTCTACATTGTCCCGCAGCTCCACGGTGCGGCCCTTGCCATCCGGATCACCACCGGCCTGCCGGCGTGGGTGGGGCAGGTGGCGGTGGTCGCCGTCGTCTGCGTGACCGTGGTGGCGGGCGGAATGCGGTCCATCACCTTTGTCCAGGCGTTCCAGTATTGGCTGAAGCTGACGGCACTTGCCGTGCCGATCCTGTTCATCCTCTTCGTGCTGGCCGGTAACGGTTCGCCGGCGGTGGCGCCGGCCGCCACGAATCCCACGGCCCTGGTGCCCGGCAGCCCGTACCAGACCATTTCGCTGCTCGTCGCGTTGCTCTTCGGCACGCTCGGTTTGCCGCATGTGCTGGTGCGCTTCTACACGAACCCGGACGGACAGTCGGCGCGCCGGACCACACTGATTGTCCTGGGCCTGCTCTCCGTCTTCTACCTGTTCCCGACGGCGTACGGGCTGACCGGGCGCGTGTTCGCGCCGGGCCTGGCCCAGAGCGGCCAGGCCGACGCGCTGGTGCTGCTGCTGCCGGGCCGGATGGTCGGCGGGACGGCCGGGGACCTGCTGTCCGCCCTTGTCGTGGCCGGAGCGTTCGCAGCCTTCCTGTCCACGACCTCGGGGCTGGTGGTCTCCCTGGCGGGCGTGATCAGCCAGGACGTGCTCGGCGGCAGCGTGCGCGGTTTCCGGCTGGCTGCGCTGATCTCGGCGGTCGTGCCACTGGGAATCGCCTCGATGACGGAGTCCTTGGCGCTGGCCGGAAGCGTAGGGCTCGTATTTGCGTTCACCGCATCCACGATCTGTCCCGTGCTGCTGCTCGGCATCTGGTGGCGGGGGCTGACGGATGCGGGCGCGATCGCGGGCATGGTGACCGGCGGGGTGCTTTGCGGCGGGGCGATGGTGGCGGGCTCGGTCCTGGCCGGCGAGGGGACGCCGTCGTGGCTGGCCGAACCGGCCGCGTGGACGGTTCCCGCGGCATTCGCCGTCATGGTCCTGGTGTCCCGTGCGACGAAGGACCGGGTGCCGCGGACGATCACCCGTCTCATGACCAGGCTCCACACGCCGGAACGGCCGCTGGCGACCGAGCGGTAGTACTTGTGGCCGTCAGTCGATGGCGGCCATGAGTTCGACGACGCGCTCCAGGAAGGCATCCACCTGGCTTTCCTCGTAGCCGTCCCGGCCCACAGCGGAGCGGAAGACCGCGCGGCGGACGTTGTCCACGCTCAGCGGCTGATCGTGTTCGAGGTAGCCGATCAGTTCGTGGCAGAGGTCGTCCACGTCCGTGGTGTTGTAGCTGCGGGCCTTCGGCTTGGCGGGACGCCGGAAACGCTGGCCGTCCGGACGGTGCAGCCGTCCCCGGAGCAGCCCGGCCAGCCTGCCGATTTCCCGGAGCCAGGCTTCCTCGCCCCGCTCGGCGACCAGTTCGTCGCGTTCCCGCCGGGCAAGGGCGTCCTCGAGCCGGTCCAGGGCCGCGTCGACGCCGGCCGCGGCATAGCCGCCCTTAACCGGGTCGAAGGAAACGACCCGGACGTCGGCGCTCTTGACGGGCCGCCCGGCTGCCTTGGGGGATTCGAACGACACCCGTGCGCGCTGCAGGAACTCGTCGACCTGCTTGGCGTTGTAGCCATATTGGTTCCGCTGTACGCGGTCAAAAGACGCAGGAATCTGCCGTTGAATGTCCACTGTAACTATGTTTCCTTCGATGCCGTTCGGCTGGTTTGCCCGGCACCATTCTAGGGGCCGGAAGTACGGGTCCGGGAGGCGCCTATGCCCCAGCGACGGCCGCGAAGAGGATAAAGGCCACAGGCGAAGCGAACACGATCGAGTCCAGCCGGTCCATCACTCCCCCGTGTCCGGGCAGGATGCTGCTCATGTCCTTAATGCCGAGCTCGCGCTTGACCATGGATTCGGCAAGGTCGCCCGCAGTGGCCGCAGCCACCATGCCCACAGCGAGCACGACGCCGACCCACCACGGCTTGTCCAGCACGAAGATGGTCGCCAGCACGCCGATGACCATGGCTCCGGCGATCGAACCGCCGAAGCCCTCCCAGGTCTTCTTGGGGCTGATCTTGGGGGCCATCGGATGCTTCCCCAGGAAAGCCCCGACAAGATAACCGAAGGTGTCGTTGGAGACGACCAGGAGCAGCAGGGTCGCGATTTGCCAGGCGCCGGGCGGCACCACGCCGTCGGGCCACAGACCCATCGGCGTCACGCCTCCGGCTGTGTGCAGCGGCAGGACGGCGAAACTGATCAGGAACGGGACCCAGGCCAGGGAAAAGACGCCGGCGAAGATGCTGCGCGCGGATCCGGCGGCGCCCTCAAGGGAACGCCACAGCAGCACCGCAACGCTGCTCAGCAGCATGGCGAACAGAAGGCTTTCGGGGCCGCCAAAGTAGGCCGCCAGGGGCATCGCGATCGTGCCGGTCATGACCGGCACGATCGGAAGCCTGGTGCCTGAGGCCTCCAACGCCCGGAAAACCTCCCAGACGCCGAAAATAGCGAACGCGGTGACAATGAGCACAAAGCCCAGCGGGAGGAAGAGCAGGCCGCCCAGGACGGCCAAAAGCATGCCAAGCCCCACGGCCGTGGCGGCAGGAAGGTTCCTGCCGGCCTTCGGTGTCGGATTCTTCCGCTCTTTCCCCCGCAACCGGACGCGGGGTCCGGGAGCCTCCTGTTCTGCCCCCATCAGACCTCGAGCAGCTCGGCTTCCTTGCGTTTGAGCAGCTCGTCGATTCCGTCAACGTGCGCCTTGGTCAGGGCATCCAGGTCCTTTTCGCCGCGGGTGCCCTCGTCTTCGCCGGCCTCGCCGTCCTTGACCAGCTTGTCCAGGGTTTCCTTGGCCTTGCGGCGGATGTTGCGGATGGAGACCTTGGCGTCCTCGCCCTTGGACTTGACGATCTTGACGTATTCCTTGCGCCGCTCGCTGGTCAGCTCCGGGATGGTGATCCGGATGACGTTGCCGTCGTTGGAGGGGTTGGCGCCCACCTCGGAATCACTCAGGGCGCGCTCGATGTCACGCAGCGCCGTCTTGTCGTACGGGGTGATGAGGATGGTGCGGGCATCCGGCACCGCGAAGGAGGCCAACTGCTGCAGCGGCGTCGGGGTCCCGTAGTACTCGACGACGACCTTGTTGTACAGGCCCGGCGTCGCGCGGCCCGTACGGATCGAGGCGAAGTCTTCCTTGGCTACCTCGACCGCCTTGTCCATCTTGTCCCCGGCTTCGAGCAAGGTTTCTTCGATCACGGTCTCTCCTCAGAAATTGGTGCGTCCCGCCGGGCGGGACGCGGCACGGTCTTCGTTCCGTCTGTGTATCCCGCGTGGTCACCGGTCACTCGGTGGCGGAACTGTCCTGAAAACATCCTAGCCGTTGCTAGGGGGTGACAACGGTACCCAGGTCTTCACCGAGGATGGCGCGGGTGACGTTGCCTTCACCTTCCATGCCGAAGACGACCATCGTGAGGTTGTTGTCCTTGCACATGGTCATGGCGGTCTGGTCCATCACGCGGATGTCGCGGCGGAGGGCATCGTCGTAGCTGAGGTGGTGGAGCTTCTCGGCGGTGGGGTCCTTCTTGGGGTCGGCGGTGTAGACGCCGTCTACGCCGCTCTTGGCCATCAGGACGACGTCGGCGTGGACTTCCATTGCCCGCTGGGCCGCCACGGTGTCCGTGGAGAAGTACGGCAGGCCTGCCCCGGCGCCGAAGATGACGACGCGGCCCTTCTCCATGTGGCGGATGGCCCGGCGCGGAATGTACGCTTCGGCGACCTGGCCCATGGTGATGGCGCTTTGCACCCGTGTTTCCACCCCGGCCTGTTCCAGGAAGTCCTGGAGCGCGAGGCAGTTCATCACGGTGCCGAGCATGCCCATGTAGTCCGCGCGGGAGCGGTCCATGCCGCTCTGGGACAGTTCGGCGCCGCGGAAGAAGTTTCCGCCGCCGACGACGATGGCGACCTCGACGTCGGGCACGGCGGCGGCGATTTGCTTGGCAACCCCGCGGACGGTATCCGGGTCAACGCCCAGCTTTCCGCCGCCGAAGACCTCGCCGGAAAGCTTCAACAGAACCCGGCGCCGGGTCTTCTTTGGCTGGGCTGAAGTGGTGACGGTTTCCATGGTGCCTTCCCGTTGATGAACTCTGAGCTAGGTTATCGTGCCGGGGGCCAAAGGCGTCATTCCGCCCGGCCCGCGGTGCCCGGGAGGCAGATGCATGTCCCGGGTGCATGCAAAAGGGGCGGCCACCGCAGTGACCACCCCCTCAGCATGTCTGACTGGTGTCTGGCTAGGAGCCGACGCGGAAACGCGCGAACGCGGTTCCCTTGACGCCGGCCTCTGTGAGGACCTGCGCGACGGACTTCTTGGCATCCTTGGCGAATGCCTGGTCAACGAGGACCTCGCCCTTGTAGAAGCCGGTAACGCGGCCTTCCACGATCTTGGTCATCGCAGCTTCGGGCTTGCCCTCGGCCTTGGCGGTTTCCTCGGCGATGCGGCGCTCGGAATCGACCAGCTCGGCCGGAACGTCCTCACGGGTGAGGTAGTTCGGGGACATCGCGGCGATGTGGACGGCTACGTCGTGGGCTGCGGTGTCAGCTGCTTCGCCTTCGCCGTCAACGGCGAACAGAACGCCGACCTGTGCCGGGAGGTCCTTGGAGGTCTTGTGCAGGTAAGCGTCGACCGTTGCGCCCTCGATGCGGGAGATACGACGGACAACAACCTTCTCGCCCAAAACGGCGCCCTCTTCGACGACGACCTCGGACAGCGGCTTCCCGTCGACCTCGGTGGCCAGCAGTGCCTCGAGGTCGGCAGCGCCGGACTCAACAGCCACGGCGAGGACCTTGTCGGCGAGCTGGATGAACTTGTCAGCCTTCGCGACGAAGTCGGTCTCGCAGTTGACTTCGATCATCACGCCGACGCCGTCCGCGACCTTGGCAGCAACCAGGCCTTCGGCGGTCGAGCGGCCTTCGCGCTTGGTAGCGCCCTTCAGGCCCTTGATGCGGATAATTTCGATGGCCTTCTCGGCGTCACCGTTGGCTTCGTCAAGAGCCTTCTTGACATCCATCATGCCGGCGCCGGTGCGCTCGCGCAGAGCCTTGATATCAGCGGCAGTGTAGTTCGCCATGTGAACCCCTCTGTCTAGAAATTTTATGTGGTGTACGGACCGACAGGACGGCTGCTCACCCAGTGAGCGGCCATCCTGTCAGTACCCCCTACGCTGCGGGCAGCATGAGGGGAGATCCAGATTTATTTGTCTGACTACTTGGCTTCGTCAGCGGCCGGAGCAGCTTCAGCGGCGGGAGCCTCTTCAGCAGCCGGAGCAGCCTCGGCGGCCGGGGCCTCTTCAGCAACCGGAGCAGCCTCGGCGGCCGGGGCAGCCTCGGTCTTGCTGCCTTCGAGGAGCTCGCGCTCCCACTCGGCCAGCGGCTCTTCCGGAGCTTCCGTGGTGCCGGTAGCGCGCTGGTTGCGGGCGATGAGGCCCTCGGCAACGGCGTCGGCAACAACGCGGGTCAGCAGGTTGACGGAGCGGATGGCGTCGTCGTTGCCCGGGATCGGGAAGTCGACTTCGTCGGGATCGCAGTTGGTGTCCAGGATGGCCACAACCGGAATGTTCAGCTTCTTGGCCTCGTCGACAGCAAGGTGTTCCTTCTTGGTGTCAACGATCCACAGCGCGGACGGCGCCTTGGTCAGGTTGCGGATACCACCGAGGTTGGTTTCCAGCTTGGTGAGTTCGCGGCGAAGGAGCAGCAGTTCCTTCTTCGTGTACGCGGAACCGGCGACGTCGTCGAAGTCGATCTCTTCCAGTTCCTTCATGCGCTGGATGCGCTTGGAGACCGTCTGGAAGTTGGTCAGCATACCGCCGAGCCAACGCTGGTTGACGTACGGCTGGCCGACGCGGGTTGCCTGCTCGGCGATGGATTCCTGCGCCTGCTTCTTGGTGCCGACGAAGAGGACGGTGCCGCCGTGTGCAACGGTGGCCTTCACGAACTCGTACGCGCGGTCGATGTAGGACAGCGACTGCTGCAGGTCAATGATGTAGATGCCGTTGCGCTCCGTGAAGATGAAGCGCTTCATCTTCGGGTTCCAACGGCGGGTCTGGTGTCCAAAGTGGACGCCGCTGTCAAGCAGCTGGCGCATAGTTACGACGGGCATGCCGGCGCTCCTTCCGGCAGGTCATTCATGAGAGAGCCCTGAGGCTGTCTTACCCTGCCAATAGTTGACGGTTTGTTAGCTCACACCCAGGCGGGTGCTGCTCCTGGCATCCACTGCACATCCCATCCGTGCCATAAGGACGGACCGCAGGACGCGCAGTCCTCCGCCGTTGAAGAGTTGAAGCTTCGAATGAGGAGGGCTGGATACGCGTAGTCAGCCGCTGGTCCCCCGCACCCCTGAATGAGGCGTGCCGGCTTGAATAAGCATGAGGGCACAGCAAACTGCTCCACCTAGTGTACTACAGGGGTCCTGCCTGGGCGGACCGTTTTCGGCTCCGGCGGGGGCCTGTTTGGAGGCCTGTTTGGAGGCCTGTTTGGAGGCCTGCGTGGGGCCCGCGTGGAGGCCTGTTTGGGTCTACGTCGAGGGGCGCGGCTGGCGGTGCATTCTCCGCCGGCCCGGTTTGTCCACATAGCCGGAGCACGCGGTTCCACCCGGTCCCGCGCACCGGAAGGCTAGGCGCATGAATAGCCCGGCAGTACTGGTGGCCATCCTTATGGCACTTTGTCCCGTAACTGCGGGGGCAGGCGTCGTGGCGGCGGCCGGACCTGTGTCCACCCCGACAGGCGGCCAAGCCTCCGCGGCAGCGCAGACCGCACCGGCCGGCACCGCCTGGCGGTGGCCGCTGGATCCCAGACCCGCAGTGCTGCGCGCTTTCGCTCCTCCGGCCAAGCCCTGGCTGAGCGGACATCGGGGCGTGGACCTCCGGACGGCGTACGACGGCGCGCCGGTGCTCGCGCCGGCGTCCGGCACCGTCACCTTCGTCGGCGTCGTGGTGGACCGGCCGGTCATCACGATCGACCACGGAGACGGTCTCAGAAGTAGCTTCGAGCCCGTGGAAAGTGGCCTGGCGCCCGGGACTGCCGTGGCGAAAGGCGACATTCTGGGGCATTCCCTGCCCGGCCATTGCGGAACACTGCCCTGCATCCACTGGGGCGTGCGGCGCGGCGCGGAGTACGTCAATCCGCTGGGCTTCGTGTCAGACCTGCGGCCCTCGATCCTGCTTCCTCCGGTGGATCCTGCCCCGGGATAAAGGGTTCGGGCCGGGGACGAGCCGGATGAAGGGCCGCTGCGTCGGTAGGCAGGCCTAGACGATTGCGGAGATACCCGTGATGGCCCGGCCGGTGACGAGCGTGTTGATCTCGTGCGTGCCCTCGTAGGAGTAGATGGCTTCGGCGTCGGCAAATACCTTGGCCATCTCGTAGTCGGTCACAATCCCGTTGCCGCCAAGGATGCTGCGGCCCATCGCGACACTCTCGCGCATGCGCGCCGTTGTGAACGCCTTGGCCAGCGCGGACTGCTCGTCCTTCGCCTCGCCGGCGTCCTCCAGCTGGGAGAGGCGGACCATCATGCCCATGGAGCTGACAGCGTTGCCGAGAATCTGGACCAGCTGGTGCTGGACCAACTGGAAGGAGGCGATGGGGCGTCCGAACTGGCTGCGCTCCACAGCGTAGCGGCGCGCGACGTCGAAGGCTGCCAGCTGCTGACCGACGGCCTGCCAGGCGACCGAGAGGCGGGTGACCTTGAGGACCTTATTGGTGTCGCGGAAGCTGTTGGCGTGCGCGAGCTTGAAGAAGTCGGGGACCACGACGTTTTCGAGCGTGATATCGGCATTTTGCACGGTACGGAGGGAGATCTTGTTCTCAATCTTTGTGGCGCCATAACCCTCCGTCTTGGTGTCCACCAGGAACCCCTTGACCTGGTTGTCGGCAACGTCCCGCGCGTAGATGACTACCCAGTCGGAGAAGGTCGCGTTGCCGATCCAGCGCTTGGCACCGTTGAGAATCCAGTTGCCGCCTTCGCGCCGCGCTGTGGTCCGGGTGCCGCCGGCGACGTCGGAGCCGCCAAGGGGTTCGGTGAGGCCGAAGGCGCCGATCTTCTTGAGGGAGTAGATATCCGGCAGCCAGGCGTCCTGCTGTTCCTGTGAGGCGAGGGCCTCGATCGAGCCCGTGAAAAGTCCGTCGTGGACGCCCATGAACGTGGCGATGGACGTGTCCGCCCGGGTCGCTTCGGCGTGCAGGATGCCTGCGAAGAGGTTCGAGTAGCCCTGCCTCTTGACCGGGCTGACCAGGTCGATTTCGGCAAGCTTCGGGATCAGCTCCATCGGGAACTCGCCGCGGTTCCAGCAGTCGACGGCGATCGGCTTGACCTCCCGGGCAAGGAACTCCCGCACTTCCGCCAGCCGGTCCTGTTCCTTGCCGCTGAGCAGCTGTTCGAACGCGAAGAAATCGCCATCGGCGTACGGGAGATTGTTGATGTCGATAGCAGCTTTGGACATGAGGTTCCTTCACGTGTGATCAGCGGTGACCAAGAGACGCGAACGTTGCGCCGAGGGTATGTTACTCATGAGTAACATACCGCAGCCCAGGCGTGCCCGCAAGTGAATTCCGCGACTGCACGCGCGGGCAAGACCGGTTGGAGGGAGGGGGACGCGGCCGGCGGAGCACGGCGGACACGGGCGTCCGGCCGACCGCAGAAAAGGGCGGACCGGCCTGCGCCAAGAGATCGGGGCTGTTGGAAGGAGCCTGGCAATGAAAAGGAGCCGGGCCGACGTCGAACGCCGGCCCGGCTCCCGAGACTGCGGATCCGGACCAGGGTCCTCCGCGAATGTAGGGCTACTCGGACTTGAACCGAGGACCTTAGGATTATGAGTCCCGCGCTCTAACCAGCTGAGCTATAGCCCCCTGCGCCCGGAATCCGGATCGGCCCGCACGGGCCGGACTGGTTCCGGGCAAAATCACTCTAGCAATAGTAGTCGTCCGCGCCGTGCACACGGCCGTGCAAAGCGCGGCGCGGCTAGACGACTAGGTCGTCGTAGCTGGCGCCGCGGTAAATGTCCTCGAACGTCTGGAGGGTGCGTTCGATGCTGTGGTTCTCCACCATGCCCCGGCTGGTCTTCCCCATGGCCGCAAGCTCGTCGGCCGGAAGCGTGAGCACCCGGACCAGCTTGGCTGCCAGGTCGTCACTGTCGTTAGGGGTGAACAGGAAGCCATTCTCGCCGTCGCGCACGAGGTGCGGCAGGGCCATGGCGTCTGCCAGCAGCACGGGCGTGGACGCGGACATCGCCTCCAGTGTCACGAGCGACTGGAGCTCTGCCGTGCCGGGCATGCAGAACACGTCGGCAGCGATGTAGGCCCTACGGAGTTCGGCGTCGCTCGCCAGGCCAAGGAACTTGACCCGGTCCTGCAGCCCGATCCGGGCAACTTGGGCCTCGAGGGACCGCCGGACTTCCCCGCCACCAACGATCTCCAGGTGAATATCCAGCTCTGCGGGAGTCTTGGCAACGGCGTCGATCAGCACGTCGATGTGCTTTTCCTCGGCGAGCCGGCCCACAAAGAGGACCGTGGGGCTGCCATGCCGCTCCACCGTCTCTCCCGGCTCGGGCTCGTAGGCGGCGGCGTCGATGCCGTTGGAGAGCGGCAGGACCTTGCGCAGGAAGGCGTGATCGTGCATGGCTTTGGCCGCCAGCGGCGTGGGCGTCGTCACGACGTCGGCCTGGCCCATGACCTTGCCCATGTCCTTCCACGAAATGCGCCCCACGATGTCCTTGAACCACTGCGGGAAGGGCAGGAACGGGTTCAGGTTCTCCGGCATGAAGTGATTGGTGGCCACGACCCGGATGCCGCGCTTCACGGCCTCGTACAGCACGTGCTCGCCGATCATGTAGTGGCTCTGAATGTGGACCACGTCCGGCTGGATCTTGTCGAACAGCAGGCTGATTTCCTTTTTGATCTCCCAGGGAAAAGTGATCCGGAAGTATTCGTGGGTCGGCACTGAGTGTGAGCGGATCCGGTGGACAGTGCCTTCGTCGCTGAACTCGCTGAAGCTGGGGCCCTTGCCCGGGCGGCAGGCGAGGACATGCACGTTGTGTCCGCGGGCAGTCATACCCTTGGCGAGGCGGTATCCGAACATGGCAGCGCCGTTGACGTTGGGCGGGTACGTTTCCGCGGCAATCAAGATGGTCAGCGGATGCTTGCTATCGGGCATGGTCACGTGGAGGGCTCCTGGTGGTCACGGTGCGGGCAGCTGGGTCTGTGGTGGCCGGCTGGCCGTCGGCGCAGGCGTGCCGGGCCTACTGCTGAGGTCTTTACTGACGCCCTAGGACCTGCCCGCGGCCTTCCGCGCGTCTTTCTTGCGCTTGGTGACCTCGGGGTGGTGCCTGGAGAGGGCGATCACTCCCACGATAGCAAGGGATGCGGCCGTCCCCATGGCAATTGCCATCACGGCGTGCACATCGGGCCGCAGCTCGCCGAGGATCGCAATCCCGATTGCGATGCCCACGATCGGGTCGACGACGGTCAATCCCGCGATCACCAGGTCCGGCGGCCCGTTGGAGTAGGCGTTCTGGACAAACCATGATCCCAGTCCGCCCGCGGCCGCAATCGCGACGACGGAATACCACTGGACATTCAGCAGGAACAGTCCGTTAGGGTCCAGCAGGTGTTTGCCGATGATGCGGGTCAGAACGGCCACGAAGCCAAAGAGCACGCCGGCGCCGAGGATGAAGATGAAGGCGCTCATGCGGTGTTTGAACAACAGGGCGAGCGTCCCGAAGAGACCCACGGCCAGGGCCAGCAGGAGAACAATGGTCAGCTCGTCCGTGGAACTGACGTGGTGGTTTTCCTGCGTCACGTTGACGGCCAGCACAACAAACAGGGCGGAACCGGTGACGCACGCCGAGATCGCCACCACCGTCGCCCGGTTCATGCTCAGGCCCTGGTCTTTGGTGTTGACCACCGTGGTGATCACGAGGGCGATCGCCCCGATCGGCTGGACCACGGTGAGCGGGGCCGTGACAAGGGCGATCGCATTCATCGCCATGCCGACGCACAGCAGCAGCAGCCCGAAGACCCAGCGGGGTGTCCGAAGCAGGCGCAGGAACCCATGGGTGCTGAGCGCCAGCCCGCCGGTATCGGCCTTGACCGCGCTGCCCTGGCGCTGGGCGCCGAAGGCCAGGAAGAAGGCGCCGGCCACTGCCAGCAGGACCGCGAGCCAGACCATCAGCGCGGGCCGCCGTCGTGCGCTTTGCCCGTCTTGCCCTTGCGGATGATCGCCCAGAAGTAGTTGTAGGCCGCGATCCAGTGCCCCGCCAGTCCCAGGCCCAGGAAGATCCACGCGACGGTGGCGTAAACGTCCGTAGCGGGGAGGGGCATTTTGGAAAGCACCAGCAGCGGAGTTCCGACAAGCAGCAGCCCGGTCCGGATCTTCCCGATGCGGCTCACCGGCAGGTCAGGGTGGCTGCCGAAGTAGAACAGGGTCACCGTGAGCAAGACCGCGTCAGGGAGCAGGAGTGCGGCCAGATACCACCATTGGACGATGCCTGCAATGGCAAGCGTGACCGCTACGGCAATAAGGGAAAGCCGGTCGGCAATGGGGTCCATGACCCGGCCAAGGTTGGACATCTGGTTGAAGCGTCGCGCAATGTAGCCGTCCACCCAGTCGGTGCTGGCCATGACGGCCAGCACCAGCGCCCCGAAGCCGTATTGCTGCTGAGCGAGGACAAGCCAGATGAAGAGGGGGACGCCGAGGAACCGCACCACCGTCAGGAGGTTGGGGATCGTGAAGACCGCGTCCTGGTGGAATTGGGGTTGCCCCGGCCGGGCTCCAGCGCCGATGAACTTCAACGGTGCCCCCTTTGCGTGGCCGGCAATGAATCTGCGTGGGAGAACAGGGGGCTGCCTAGCCCTTGATCAGTTTGCGGAGCAGGAAAACGAGCGCGGCTGCGGACGCGGTGAGGGCGGCCAGCGGCTTCCAGCGCTGGCTAAGCAGGCCGGCCAGGCCCCGATCGTCCGAGGCCCCAGGGGAGGTCTTTGCCGAACTCCCGGACGGGGACCGGAAGCCTGCGACCTTGCCGCTGAGCTGCACCTTGCCCGCATTGAGCCGGACCTGGGTGGTGGCCAGAAGAGCCTGGGCCTGCGTCTTGACGTCGAGTTCCTGGCCGAGGTCGTCGCGCACCCCGGTGAGGTGGGTGCGGCGCTGGACCAGCCGACGCCGGAGTTCGGCTTCGGTGGGCGGCGGGCCGAAGTCTGGCTCGGCGGCCTTCTTGGCGTCCTTTTCGGCCTTCGCCTTGGCGGCTGCCTCAGCCTTGGCGGCCTTCGCTGCCTTGGCCTGCTCGGAGGACGGATCCAGGACTGCCGGATCGAAGCCGGAGCCTTCCTTGGCGATCCCGAGATCGTATTTGAGGCCGCGAAGGGTCTCTTCCGGGACCAGCGGCATGGCCTTTTTGAACTTCCTGACGCCGACCAGAGCCACGATCAGGGCAATCAGCAGGAAGACACCGCAGACAAGGAGGGCTGCGAGCCAAGCGGGCATGATCGTGGCCAGCCCCATGATCGCGGCAACGATGAGCCCGATCACCAGGAAGGCAACGAAAGCCAGGGCGACGGCGAGGAAGGCGGCGGCGATGCCGAGCTCGATGCCCTTGCGCTTGATCTCGATCTTGGCCAGGGCAATCTCGTCGTTGAGTTGGCGGGGCGCCAGTTTGAAGATCAGTCTTAGGGTCTTGGGCAGCGCGGAAATGCGCAGCCCTCCGCCTGTCCCGCCGCTGTGACGTCCGCTCATCGGTCCCGCCTAACTGGTGCCATCTGTGGTTCCGCTCGCGCGGGTTTGCCGAATCTGCACAGCTTCGCACAGACCCCGGTGTCAAAACTACCATTCAGCCCCCGGTCAGGGCCTTGAGGGCAAGGTGTGGCGCGCCCGTGGAGCCGCCGCCCCCGGCCACCTCCGGGCCCTAGGATGGACCTCTGTGACGACACCCACGAATCCCGGCGATGCCCTGAGCCGACGCCGCAAGCTCCTGTACATTCTGATGCTCGGGGCGCTCACCGCTCTCGGACCGTTCACCGTGGACTTGTACCTGCCGGCGTTCCCTGCCCTCGAAGCAAGCCTGGGCGTCTCCCAGGCCGCAGTTCAGCTGACACTTACCGGAACGACGGTCGGGTTCGCCCTGGGCCAGCTGGTGGTGGGACCGCTGAGTGACAAGTTCGGGCGGCGCCTGCCCCTCATTCTGGCGACGGCGGTGCACATTTCCGCGTCCCTCGGCGCCGCCCTTTCCACGGACATCGCCGCGCTGGGTTTCTTCAGGATCCTGATGGGCGTCGGGGCCGCGGGAGGCGGGGTCGTGGCCATGGCCATGGTCCGGGACCTGTTCAGCGGCTACGCCATGGTGCGGATGTTTTCACGGATGGCCCTCGTCAACGGCCTGGCCCCGATCCTCGCCCCCGTCATCGGATCGCAGCTGCTGCTGCTGATGCCGTGGCCGGGCATCTTTTTCTTCCTGGCCAGTTACGGGACCCTCGTGATCATCGCGGCCCTGTTCGTGGTGCGTGAGACGCTGCCACCGGAGCTGCGGGGGAAGACCGGGCTCACAGCCCGTCAACGGTACAAAGTGCTGTTCGCGGACCGGATCTTCGTCGGCCTGCTGATGGTGGGCGGTATGAACTTCGCGGGCCTGTTCACGTACCTCTCCGCGTCGCCGTTCCTGTTCCAGGGCATTTACGGCTTCACGCCGCAGCAGTATGGACTGCTCTTCGGCATCAACTCGCTTGGCATCGTTTCCGGAGTGCAGACCAGCTCCCGGCTCATCAAACGCGTCCCGCCGCAGTGGATCCTGGCCTGTTCCACCGCTTGGATGTTCCTGATGGCCGTTCTGATTGTCGTTTTCGATCGTCTGGGCTTCGGACTCTGGGGTGTCATGGTGCCGCTGTGGTTCTACATCCTCGGCGCCGGCTTCACGTTTCCGACCGTCCAGGTGCTGGCCCTGGCCAAGCATGGCGCCCAGGCCGGGACCGCCGCCTCCTTGCTTGGCGCGGCCACTTTCATGATGGCCGGCCTCATTTCTCCGGTGGTCGGCTGGCTCGGCGGACAGTCGGCCACGCCGATGGGCGCCGTCCAGGCTGTGTGCATCTTCCTGGCCGCCGCGGCCCTGTGGCTGGTCGTCAGGCCCCGCACCGTCCCCTCGATCCACTAGGGGACCCGCCGCGCCCGCTGCTCCCCCACGGGACATGCTCATTCTTGGTGCCACTCCCCCGGGAGGTCATGCCCATTCCTCGCACCCAGGACTGGGCATCACGGGATCATGTCCACGCGCCAACCCCAGCAACGGACATGTCCCGTGAAGGGCTGCCCGCCTGCCCGCACGGAACACCTCCCCCGGGAGGACATGCCCATTCCTCGCACCCAGGACTGGGCATCACGGGATCATGTCCACGCGCCAACCCCAGCAACGGACATGTCCCGTGCCTGTGCCTGTGCCCGTGCCCGTGCCGGAGTGCCCTATTCGGCGTCCCCGGCGGGCGATAAAGTTGATGTATGCCCGACTGGCAGGATCCTCCGCCCCTACCGGCCACGTGGCAGCGGGTCGATGCCGGGATCCTGCCGCTGTGGTGGGATCGGTTGTGCAGCCAGACCAGCACCCAGTCGGCAGCCCTCTTCGCCGCCGGGCTGTTCACGGAGGATCGCCGGCGCCCGATCGCCCAGTGGTACAACCCGGCCTACGATTCCGCCCTCCTGGTCGCCCCCGAGACCTCCCCCGAATGGCCTGTGCAGCGCTTCGGGATCTTCTACGCCCCGCCGGGCTCCGGCTTCACCCAGGTGCATTCGGCCCCGCATGAGTGGCACCCGCGCGAGCCCCGGAAGTCCCCCACCGAGAACGAGGCATTCCAGGCCGCCGTGGCCGAGGCCGAGCGCTTCCTCCAGGTCGAGATGTACTTCGTCTGAGAACAGCACTCCCCCGGCACCGCGGCACCCCGGAATCCGGGAACATCAAAGGGCACAAAAAAGGTCCCGCAGCCGGTTGTTCACCGGCCGCGGGACCTGTCCGCTCCTCCTGCTGGACTTGAACCAGCAACCCTTCGATTAACAGTCGAATGCTCTGCCAATTGAGCTAAGGAGGAATGAAGCAGGTACGACATTAGCAAAGGTTTCGCCGCTTTGGAAATCGGCCGGGGCCGCCCTGGCACTGACCCCGCCGATACCCCCAGCGGGTATCAAAAAGTCCCCGCTCCGGTGACCCGGAACGGGGACTGCGCGCTCCTCCTGCTGGACTTGAACCAGCAACCCTTCGATTAACAGTCGAATGCTCTGCCAATTGAGCTAAGGAGGAATGAAGCGGCTATAAGCCTAGCAAACACCGGGCCGGGAAACGAAATCGGCGCCTCAGGCGTCGGACCGCAGCGACCGCCGCTGCATCTCGAGCTCCATGAGCTCGCGGTTCAGCCGCTGGAACTCCTCAGGGTCGGCCGAGGCGTCGAGCCTCTGCAGCTGTCCCATTTTGTCCGCCTTGATCCGGGTGATCTGCAGCTCGAACAATCGGGCGAGGATGTCCTTGCAGTACCGCAGCACTCCGTCGGCGGTGCTGGCCGGCAGCGGCACGACGGCGAGCTCGGACACGAGCGGCCGGAGCGGCTCGGAGACCTCCTGCAGCAACTGCTCCACCCAGCGCATCGGATCCCCTGCGAAGCCCAGCCCGGTGGCCCGGATGGCTTCGTGGATGGCACCGTACACCGGTGTCGAGAAGCGGGCCTCAGTGAAGCGCTGCCAGGTCTCGCCTTCGAGCATCCCGGGTTCCTGCAGCGCCACCACGAGGGCCTGGCGTTCCATGGCCGCCACCGGGTCGCGGGGGTCCGGCCGGTTGAAGGACGGAAGAACGGCCGACGGCGGCAGGGGCGCCACGCCGGGCGCTGACCGCCCCGGTGCGCCTCCGCCGGGACTCTGGCCGTAGCCGGAGCCGTGGCCTTGTCCGGAGCCGCCGGACGGCTGCTGGGCGGCGCGCTTGGCGGCCGCGCCGACGGCCCGGCTGACTTCCTCGACCGGCATTCCCAGCCAGCCTGCGAGTTCGCGGGCGTAGGCGGGACGGATGCCGGCGTCGCGGATCTGGGCCACGACGGGCGCGGATTCACGCAGTGCAGCGATCCGGCCCTCGACCGTGTCCAGGTTGTGCCGCTTGAGGGAGGCGCGGATGGCGAATTCGAAAAGCGGGCGGCGGGTCCCGATCAGGTCCCGGACAGCGGAGTCGCCCTTGGACTGGCGCAGCTCGCAAGGATCCGCCCCGGTGGGTTCCACGGCCACGTAGGTCTGCGCCACGAACCGCTGGTCCTCTTCGAAGGCGCGAAGCGCCGCCTTCTGGCCGGCGGCGTCGCCGTCGAACGTGAAGATGACCTCTCCGCCGCTGCCGTCGTCGGAGAGCAGCCGGCGGGCGATCTTGATGTGCTCGGTGCCGAAGGCGGTGCCGCAGGTGGCCACCGCCGTCGTGATGCCGGCCAGATGGCAGGCCATGACGTCGGTGTAGCCCTCCACCACCACGAGCTGGCGCTCCTTGGCGATGTCGCGCTTGGCGAGGTCGATTCCGTACAGGACCTGGGACTTCTTGTAGAGCGCGGTCTCGGGGGTGTTGAGGTACTTGGGGCCTTGGTCGTCCTCGAAGAGCTTGCGGGCGCCGAACCCGATCGTGTCCCCGGCGATATCCCGGATGGGCCAGATCAGCCGGCCACGGAAGCGGTCATATATTCTCTGCTGGTTTCCGGGTCCCCCGGCTGAGAACATGCCCGTGAGCTTGAGTTCCGCGTCCGTGTAGCCGCGGCCGCGGAGGTGCTTGAGCAGGGCATCCCAACCCTGCGGGGCGTAGCCGACGCCGAAGAGCTCGGCGGCCGCGCGGTCAAAACCGCGGCCGTGCAGGAAGTTCCGGCCTTCCGTGGCCCCCGCGGTCAGCAGCTGGGCGCGGAAGAACTCGTCGGCCACCTTGTGGGCGTCCAGCAGGCGCTGGCGGCGGCCGATGTCCTCGCGGTTGGGGCCGGAGCCGCCGTCCTCGTAGTGGAGCTCAAAGCCGATCCGGTGCGCCAGCTTTTCCACGGCCTCGTGGAAGGAGATGTGGTCCAGTTTTTGGACGAAGGAGATGACGTCGCCGTCCTCGCCGCAACCGAAGCAGTGGTAGCGGCCCGCCTGAGGGCGGACGGTGAAGGAGGGCGAGCGCTCATCGTGGAAGGGGCACAGGCCTTTGAATGACCCCAGCCCAGCGCCCTTGAGGGTCACATAGCCGTCAACGACTTCCTTGATGTCGGTCCGCTGGCGTACTTCGTCGATATCTTCACGTTTGATCAGGCCAGCCACAGTGCCATCCTAGTACCGGGCGCGACGCCGGCGGGGCGGCCATGGCGCCCGTCACCACCGCACTTCACCACAACGACGGCAGGCTGCCGACCAGCCGCTCGTACATGGCCAGCGCTGAGCCGTCCGTCAGCGATGCGACCTGGTCGATCACGACACGCAACCGCGCGCCGTCGTCCCCGGCATCGCGCCAGTCCGCGGCAAACATCGGCTCGAGATGGCGGTCTTCGGTGGCGCTCAGGGCAGTGACGAGGGCGTGCAGGACCTCGCGCTGGCGTTCGTAGATGGGCTGCCGGTGCTCGGTGGTCATCACGAAGGTGGTGGCCAGGCCCTTCATCACGGCTATTTCCATCACGGTCCCGTCCGGGACAATCAATTCCGCGTTGTAGCGGGTCAGGTTCTCCGGCCCGTAGACGGCGCGTGTGGCTTCGAGTGCGCTCTGGCAGAACCGGCCGATGAGCTGGCTGGTCATGTCCTTCAATGCGGCCATGGATTTGCGGCTGCCGTCGGCCTCCCGCACCCAGACGCTCGTGGCTTCAAGCCGGCCGAGGGCGGCGTCGATCGCGGCGGGGTCGTTGTACGGCAGGTACCACTGCTTGGCGTAGCCCACCACCCGGGCGCGGTGGTCCGGGTTGTCCATCCAGCGCAGCTGGAAGTGGCCGGCCACGATCGCGTCCTCAACGTCGTGCACGGAGTAGGAGATATCGTCGGCGAGGTCCATGACCTGGGCTTCGAGGCAGGACCGGCGCCCGGGGGCGTCCTCGCGGATCCAGTCGAAGATGGGCAGGTCGTCCTCGTAGGCGCCGAACTTGCTGGTCCGCTGCCCGTGGATGACGGGGGCGTTCTCGGCCGACCAGGGGTACTTGGCGGCGGCGTCCAGGCTGGCGCGGGTCAGGTTGAGCCCTGCGGGCCGGCCGTCCGCCGCCAGGACCTTGGGCTCCAGCCGCGTCAGCAGGCGCAGGGTCTGGGCGTTGCCTTCGAACCCGCCGATGGCGTGCGCGACCTCGTTCAGTGCCGATTCGCCGTTGTGGCCGAACGGCGGGTGGCCGAGGTCATGGCTGAGACAAGCCGTGTCGACGACGTCTGGATCGCAGCCCAGGGCGCGGCCCAGTTCCCGGCCCACCTGGGCCACTTCGAGGCTGTGGGTCAGCCGGGTGCGGACGAAGTCGTCGGTGTCCGGTGCCACGACCTGGGTCTTGGCACCGAGCCGTCGCAGTGCCGAAGAATGCAGGACCCGGGCGCGGTCGCGCTCGAAGTCAGAGCGGTAGGTGCTCTTGGGCGGTTCCTCGACCCAGCGGGCGCAGTCGCGCGCCACGTAGCCGTCAAGGACCGGGGCGGTTGTCCTGGTTTCAGCCACCGGAGACGTCCAGTTCCGCGAAGGAGATGTCCCTCGACTGTGCGGCGTCCATGGTCCGGTCCAGCAGCCAGTCCTTGGGCAGGGCCGGCTTCTTGGGCGAGCCGGCCCTGCCGCGCGGGCCCTCGGCGTCGCCCCCGGGGTACGGCGAATCGAGGTCCAGCTGGTCCAGGGTCTCTCGCAGCACCTCAAGGCTCGTCACCAGCGCCAGCCTGGTCCGCAATTCGCTCCCGACCACGTAGCCCTTGAAGTACCAGGCAATGTGCTTGCGGATCTCGCGCAGGGCCTTCCCTTCGTCCCCGAAGGTTTCGACCATCAGTTCGGCGTGGCGGTAGACGCTCGCCGCGACCTGGCGCAGGTCCGGTCTGTGGCGCTGGTCGCTGCCCTCGAAGGCGGCCATGAGGTCGCCGAAGAGCCACGGCCGGCCCTGGCAGCCGCGACCCACCACCACGCCGTCGACGCCGGTCTCGCGGACCATGCGGATGGCATCCTCGGCGGACCAGATGTCGCCGTTGCCGAGCACCGGGATGTCCGGCAGGGCCTCGCGCAGCCGGGCAATCGCGGACCAGTCGGCCTGCCCGGAGTAGAACTGTGCGGCGGTGCGGCCGTGGAGGGCGACGGCGGCCACGCCGGAATCGCGGGCGATCCGGCCCGCGTCGAGGTAGGTGAGGTGGTCATCGTCGATGCCTTTGCGCATCTTGATGGTCAGCGGAACGTTGCCCTTGGAGGCTTCCTTCACGGCAGTCTGCACGATCGAGGTGAAGAGGTCCGTCTTCCAGGGCAGCGCGGAACCGCCGCCGCGCCGCGTCACCTTGGGGACCGGGCAGCCGAAGTTGAGGTCGATGTGGTCCGCGCGGTCTTCCTCAACCAGCATGCGGACGGCCTGTCCGACCGTCACCGGGTCCACGCCGTAGAGCTGGACGGAGCGGACCTTCTCGTCGTCGTCGTGCGAAATGATGCGCAGCGATTCGGGCGTGCGCTCCACGAGGGCACGCGAAGTGACCATCTCGGCGACGTACAGTCCTCCGCCGTACTCACGGCAGAGCCTGCGGAAAGCGGAGTTGGTGATCCCCGCCATGGGAGCCAGGATCACGGGGGTGTCTACCGTGATGGGACCCAGCTTCAGGGGCGGGAGTTCCAGCTTGGGGGCGGGAGGCGTTGCTACGACAGTCACCCGTCCATTGTCTCAAAGCCGGGCAAATCGGGCGGATCCGGGCCGGCTATGTGGATATCCGGGCCCCAGTTCCGGACGGCGGTCCCCGGGCCCGGCGCGTTTCCCGGGACTGCGGCGCCGGGCCCTATCCGGCCTGCCCGGGTGGGATGTTCTGGTTGATGTGGAAAAAGTTCTGGGGATCGTATTTGGCTTTGATGGCGCTCGGCCGGCCGTAATTGGCCCCGTAGTTCCCCGCGACCATGGGCTGGTCATCCCAGTCCATGAAGTTGACGTAGGCGCCGGGCTCCGAGTGCTGGCGCAGGGCCGCGGCATAGTCCCGTACCCATTGGATGTTGGCCTCGTTGTCTGCGGGATCTTCCCACATGCCGGCAACCACCGGGGCGAACTTCATATTCCGGTTCGCGAGCGCCGTCTCCGTCGGCCCGACGCGCTGCACGGCTCCGTCGTTGAGCTCTGCGAGGAAGCTCGCCTTCCAGTAGCCCTGGAGGCCCTGGTGCAACAAGGGATCGAAGGCCCCGTTCAGGGCCGGATAGGGCATGGGTCCCAGCAGGGAACCTGCAACGGGAGCGACGTCCAGGAGCGGCTGCCAGCGGCCGGGGCCCTCGGCGGGATCCCCCGTCCACATGCCGACCACCACGCACACGGACTTGCCGTGCCATTGCTCGGGCAGGAACGGCACCGGCGGCCCGAGGGCGAACGCCAGGAAGGCCCTCACAGCCGATAACGCCGCAGCAGCAATCGCCCGGGCGGGTGGCTCCGAATGCAGGGTAGGCGCTTCCCGTCGAACCGGGGAATGTCGGGCGCCCGGCGGGGGTTTAATATCCCGCAGCGGCCGGTGCAGCGGCCGATGCATTGACTCATGTATAGACCGACACATTGACGTGCCGGTGGCGCATCTTATGGTTGGTAATTGACGGACAAAAACGGGGAGGACACCAGCGTGGCGATGCGCAAACTCGACGACCGTGGAACCGGGTCTTCAGGCCCGGGGCCCACGGTCAGGGCCGTCCTGACGATTGCCGAAGCGGTCGGAGAGACCCGCGGCATCGCCCTGGTCCTGCACGGCGGACGGGCCGACAGCTACGATCCGGTCCGCGGCCGTCACCTGAGCCCGGCCCGGATGCTGCCCTTCGCCCAGGCCCTGCGGACCCAAGGCGGCCCACACGGTCTGGCGGTCTGGACCCTCCGGAACCGTTACCGCGGATGGAACGGGGAGGACATGTCCCCCGTGCAGGACGCCCGCTGGGCACTCTCGCACATCAGCCGGGAACATCCGGGGGTTCCGGTGTATCTCCTGGGCCACTCGATGGGCGGGCTCACCGCCCTGTGCGTCGCAGATGACCCCCAGGTGGACTCCGTCGTCGCACTGGCTCCCTGGCTCAGCGCGGCAACGCCGGTGGTGCCCGTGGCCGGCCGCCGCGTCCTGATCGTCCATGGCAGCGAGGACCGCTGGACCAGCCCGGGCAACTCCCTGGCCTACGCCCGGCGGGCCTACGGCGTCGCCGGGTCGGTCGACTATGTTGCCCTCAAGGGTGCGGGGCACTTCATGTTCCGCCGGGTGGCTTTGTGGAACTCTCTGGCTACCGGCTTCATCCTGGATGCTTTCGGATCGGACGCCGGCGCCGACCTGCAGACGAGCAACCTCCAGAAAAGCAGAGAGTCGCTCCGCAGGATCCTGCCCGAGACCGGCACCGCCCTGCCGCTGGTGTTGTGATGCCCCGGCGCTGTCACAGGTCCGACCCCTCCGGGCCCTTCCCTCGTCCCGTGATTGGACTCCCTGATGCCGCAGTTCCCGCTTGATGCCTTCCTCTCCAGCCTGCCGTGGGTGGCCGCGGCCCTGGTGGCGCTGCTGGCTGGAACCTTCTGGATCGCCGTGCGCCAGAGCCGCCATTCGGTCATCGACACCGTCTGGGGCCTGGGCTTTGTGGTGGTGGCCGCCGTCTCCTGGCTGCTCTCCGCAGGCCACGGCGACGCCGGCCGCCGCCTGCTGCTCCTGGCGCTCGTCGCGGTGTGGGGCATCAGGCTGGCCGCCCACATCGGCGTCCGGGCCCGCGGCGGCCACGAAGACCCCCGGTACGTGGACATGTTATCCCCGGCGCCCGGTTCCCGGAACGTTTACGCGCTGCGGCGGGTGTACCTCCCCCAGGGCGTCGTCATGTTCTTCGTTTCGCTCACCATCCAGGTGGGCATGTTCAGTACGGGAGGCCTAGGATGGCTGGCGCTGCTCGGAGTTCTCCTCTGGATCTTGGGCTTCGTGTTCGAAACAGTCGGCGACTGGCAGCTGGCACGGTTCAAGGCCGATCCGTCGAAGCGCGGGACCGTCCTGGACACCGGCCTCTGGCGATACACCCGGCACCCGAACTACTTCGGTGATGCCGCAGTATGGGCGGGACTCTTCCTCGTGGCCGCCGAGTCCTGGCCCGGTGTGCTGACCGTCCTCTCCCCCGCCCTGATGATCTGGACGCTGGCGGGAAAGACCGGCAAGCCCTTGACGGAAAAGGCCATGTCAGCCCGGCCCGGCTACAAGGAATACGTGGAGTCCACCTCGGGGTTCATCCCGCTGCCTCCGCGGCACCGGACCGGCGGGCGCTGACATGCCTTGGCGGCCACAGCCCAGCGACCGCTTTTACCGCTTCATCATCCGCACCGGGCTGGCTTTGCACCGGCTGTTCCGGATCCGCGTCGGCATCACGGGCCAGGAGCACCTTCCGCCGCCCGAACCCCTCAACGGCTCGTCCCGGCGCGTGACGCCCGGCAGCGGGGCCGTCGTCGCCATCACCCACTTCGGCTACCTCGACTTTGCGTTTGCCGAACTGCTGCTGTGGTGGAACAGCCGCGCCCAGATGCGCTACCTGATCACCCAGGGCGCGGCCGACCACTGGTTCGCCGGGCCCGCCGTCAGCGCCGCGGGCCACGTGGTGGTGCCCTACGGTTCCGGCAGCGGGGCCTACGATACGGCCGTCTCCAAGCTCCGTGAAGGCGAGTACATCGCGATCCTGCCGGAAGCGGGCGTCAGCCGTAGCTTCCGGGTCCGCGAATGCAAGACCGGTGCCGTGCGCATGGCCGCCGAGGCCGGGGTGCCGATCATCCCGGTGTCCATCTGGGGCGCCCACCGGCTGATGACCCGGCACCACGGATTTTCCCCGCGCCGCGCCTGGCGCGCGCCGGTCCGCATCCATGTGGGCCAGCCGATACCTCCGCACGCGTTGCCCGGCCCCGCCCAGGACGCCCAGCCAGCCACCGACAAACTGCGCCAAGTGCTGCAGGCCGGCATCGATGCCGCCATCGCGGACTTTCCGCTGGCGCCCCCGCCCGGCGCCTGGTGGATGCCAGCTGACCTCGGCGGCGGCGCGCCCACCGAAGAGGAGCGGCAGAGGCTGGACGCGGCGGAAGGCCCCCGGCGCGCCGGGGGCCGGCGTCGATAAGCCCGCTTCCCGCCGTCGTCTTGGCTAAGCTCCATCGGGTACAAAATCGCACTCAATGGAGAGGGACACCTGTGGCAAGCACAGTCGTGACCAAGAACGGGATCGAAGAACGCGGTCTCGCCCGGATAGCCCAACGCATGGCGGCGTGGACCGAGAAATGGTTTCCTGACGCCTACATCTTCGCCCTGGCCGGCGTCGTCATCATCGCCCTGGCCGCGCTGGCGATCGGTGCTTCTCCACAGTCGATCGCGGACTCCTTCGGCAACGGCTTCTGGGACCTGACCGCCTTCACCCTCCAAATGGCCATGGTGGTACTCACGGGCTACGTCGTGGCTACCTCCCCGCCCGTGGCACGGCTGATCAGCAGGCTCGCCCTCATCCCCTCGACCGCCCGGACGGCCGTGAGCTTCGTGGCCTTGATGTCCATGTCGGTCTCCTTCCTCAACTGGGGCCTGAGCCTCATCTTCGGCGGCCTGCTGGCGCGCGCGATTGCCCGCCGCAGGGACCTCACGGTGGACTACCGCGCGCTCGGTGCGGCCGCGTTCATGGGCCTCGGCGCCGTCTGGGCGCTGGGACTCTCATCATCTGCCGCGCAGTTGCAGGCGACGGCCTCGTCCCTTCCGCCGGCGCTGCTGAAAATCACCGGGATCCTCGACTTCGGCACCACGATCTTCACGTGGCAGTCGCTGCTGACCCTCGCCATCCTGATGGCCCTCACCACGGTGATCGCGCACTTCTCCGCTCCCCAGGGCGGCGCGATCCGCACCGCCGAGGACCTCGGCGTGGACCTCGACGACGCGCCCGGCGCCCCGGCCCCGCGCTCCCGCCCCGGCGAATGGCTCGAATACAGCATCATCCTGCCGGTCCTGGCCGGGGTCCTCACCCTGGGCTGGCTCGTCTCGCAGTTCCTCACCAAGCCGTTCCTGAGCGTGGTCAGCAGCCTGAACGGGTACCTGCTGGTCTTCCTCATCCTGGGCCTCGTGCTGCACGGCACGCCGCGGAACTTCCTGCAGGCTGTGACGAAGGCCGTTCCCGCGACCGCCGGCATCCTGGTCCAGTTCCCGCTGTACGCCGCGATGGCGGCGATCCTGACCAAGGCCACCGGAACAGGGGGCATGTCCCTCTCGACGCACCTGGCGGCGTTCTTCTCGGACATCGGCAGCGGCGGCGGGTTCGCCGTCGTGATTGCGCTCTACACCGCCGCGCTGGGCATCCTGGTCCCGTCCGGCGGCGGCAAGTGGCTTGTGGAGGCGCCCTACGTGATGCAGTCCGCCACTGATGTGCACATGAATCTCGGCTGGACGGTGCAGATCTACAACATCGCCGAGGCCCTGCCGAACCTGGTCAATCCGTTCTTCATGCTGCCTCTGCTGGCAGTGTTGAGGCTGCGCGCACGCGACCTGGTGGGCTTCACGTTCCTGCAGTTCATCTTCCACCTTCCGGTGGTCCTGCTGCTGGTGTGGCTGCTGGGGATGACGTTCGGCTTCGTTCCCCCGGTGATGCCCAAGTAACACCCCTTAAGCCCAACTGACCCGCAGTATTCACTACTGCGGGTCAGTTGCGTTAAGGGGCTACGCGGCGCCTACGCCGGGTCCGAGACGACCAGGGTTTCCGCGCCAAGGACCCGGGCCCTTCCGCTGTCCAGCAGCGGCTCGACGACGGCGCGCAGGGCCGTCATGGAGTCGTCCAGTTCCAGCAGGACGGGGTGCTGGAAGGCAATCAGGGCCAGGAGGTCGCGGACGGCGGCCTCGGCCTCCTTCGCGCCCAGCTTCGGCTCGTGGCCCAGGAACACATCAGTGGGTTCGGCGGACGCGCCCTCCCCTGCCTTGTCCTGGCCGGCACCCTGCGCATAGCTGATCGCAAAGGCCTCCAGCCGGCCCTTCCTGCTGGCCAGGACGCCGTGACCGAACGCGCTGGCCTTGGGAGCCCGCAACACGATCGCGCCGTGTGCTCCGCTGAGGTCATCCAGGAACAGGCGCTGCACGGTGGCGATGCTGAGCTCCCCGGGACTGTCCCAGCTGTGCACGGCTGTGTAGTAGCGCCCCACGACGTCGCTCAGTTCGACCGAGCCTGTGGCCAGGTCCTCCACCTGGTCGGAGGCTGCGGACTCGGACCCGTCACCGAAGACGGGCAGCTTGAGCGCCGCCGGTTCCACGACCACGAGGCGGGAGCGCTGGATCGGAGCCAGGCCGGCCGCCTCGGCGAAGGCCGCGCCGGGAGTGCCCGGTTCCACTTTGCAGCGGAGCCGGGAGATTCCCGACGGCGACTGTGCGGCCTCGTGCCGGAGCATGGTCAGCAGGGTGGAGCCGACGCCGGTGCGGCGGTGGTCCCGGGCGACCTCAATGTAGGCCCAGAGCCGTTGCGGATGCAACGACGCCTCATGGACGACCCCGGCGGCGACCGGGATGCCCACGCCGTCGACGACGTCCTCGGCCACGATGCACCGGCGCCACGGGGCGTTGCCCGAGGGTGCCAGCGTGCCGCGGAACTGCCCGGCCTGCACCGTCTCCGGGCCACCCCAGATTTCCAGCAGCGCGTGGTCGTCGCCCTCACGCCATTCGCGGTATTCGATCGCCATAATCAGGCGCCGATCAGGCGTGCGGCCAGGTAGCCCTCCACCTTGTCCAGGGAGACGCGGTCCTGGCTCATGGTGTCGCGTTCACGGATCGTGACGGCCTGGTCCTCGAGGGTGTCGAAGTCCACGGTGATGCAGAACGGGGTGCCGATCTCGTCCTGGCGGCGGTAGCGGCGGCCGATGGCGCCGGCGTCGTCGAACTCGATGTTCCAGCTCTTGCGCAGCTGGGCGGCGAGGTCCTTGGCCTTCGGGGACAGGTCCTCGTTCCGGCTGAGCGGCAGCACGGCGGCCTTGACCGGCGCCAGGCGCGGATCGAGCTTAAGGACGGTGCGGATGTCGACGCCGCCCTTGGCGTTCGGGGCCTCGTCCTCGGTGTAGGCGTCGATCATGAAGGCCATGAAAGAGCGCGTCAGGCCGGCGGCGGGTTCGATCACGTACGGCGTGTAGCGCTCGTTCGTGGCCTGGTTGAAGTAGCTCAGGTCCGCGCCGGAGGCCTTGGCGTGCGTGGTGAGGTCGAAGTCCGTGCGGTTGGCGATGCCCTCGAGCTCGCCCCACTCGGAGCCCTGGAAGCCGAAACGGTACTCGATGTCCGTGGTGCCCTTGGAGTAGTGGCTGAGCTTTTCCAGCGGGTGCTCGAAGAAGCGCAGGTTCTCCTCACGGATCCCCAAACCCGTGTACCAGGACATGCGTTCCTTCATCCAGTACTGGTGCCACTGCTCGTCCGTGCCGGGCTCGACGAAGAATTCCATCTCCATCTGCTCGAACTCGCGGGTGCGGAAGATGAAGTTGCCCGGCGTGATCTCGTTGCGGAAGGACTTGCCGATCTGGCCGATGCCGAAGGGCGGCTTCTTGCGGGACGTGGTGAGGACGTTGCTGAAGTTGACGAAGATGCCCTGGGCCGTTTCCGGGCGCAGGTAGTGCAGGCCTTCCTCGCTGGCTACCGGGCCCAGGTACGTCTTGAGCAAGCCGGAGAACTCGTGGGGCTCGGTCCACTGGCCGCGGGTGCCGCAGTTGGCGCAGGCAATGTCCTTGAGCCCGTTCTCGGCGGGACGGCCCTTCTTCTCCTCGTATTCCTCCTCGAGGTGGTCCGCACGGTAGCGCTTGTGGCATGACAGGCACTCCACGAGGGGGTCGGAGAAGACGTCGACGTGGCCGGACGCTTCCCAGACCTGGCGGGGCAGGATGACGGAGGAGTCCAGGCCGACCACGTCCTCACGGCCGCGCACCACGGACTGCCACCACTGGCGCTTGATGTTTTCCTTGAGCTCGGCACCGAGGGGCCCGTAGTCCCAGGCGGAGCGTGAGCCACCATAGATTTCACCGGCCTGGAAAACGAACCCCCGGCGCTTGGCGAGGGAAATGATCTGGTCGAGGACGGATTTTGCTGCCATGGTGACTCCAATTTCTACAGGGCCGCTGGGTGCGGTCCGTGGTTTCAGCCCCGGACTCCCGGCTGGTTGCCGGACGGGGCGCTGCGAAAGGGTGGTATGCGAACTCCCAGCCTACCGGCCTGCTACCTCTTCAGGGCTCCCCTGGGCCAGGGCAGGGTGGCGAGGACAATGGCGAGGAGGGTCAGGAGGGTGCCGAGGACCGTGGGCACAGCCACCACGGTGCCGGGCACAGGGAAGGCCAGGTCCAGCCCCAGGGAACCCAGCAGCTGTCCGGCGATCATGCCCAGTCCCGTGACCAGCACCCCCAGGCTGCGGACGAGGAGCGCGCCGACGCCGATGAAGACCGCGCCCATCGGACCGCCGAGGTAGTACCACCACTGGTCGGGGAGCGGGTTTCCGGCACCGGCGACGGCCAGCTTGATCAGCCACGCGATCCACAGCAGGACTGTGCCGGCGATGAAATTCACGAGTGTCGCGGCAATGGGGGTGCCGTAGTGGACGGTGGCCGTCCCGTTCATGGCCTGCTGGAAGCTCATCAGGAAGCCGGCAAGCACCGGGAGGAGGACAGCCAGGAGCACCGGCCCGACGCCGGAGTCCCGGCCCATGGCTGCTGAACCAGCAAGGCGCGGGGACACTGCCCAGGCGACGGCCGCAATGGTCAGGACGGAACCGATGACCCGGATGCCGGTGACCGGCTTCTTGCCGCCGGGCCCCATGCCCATCCGGTCCACGAGGAGGCCGCTGAGCGTCTGTCCGGTCACCGCCGCGACGGTGAACAACGCCACGCCCAGCAGTCCCACGGTGAAGGACTGCGCGAAGACGAAGAAGGCCCCGATGCAGCCGGCCAGCACGTAATAAGGCGGAAACTGGCGTTCCCGGACGGCCGGCATGATCCGCGCCAGACCGGTCCGGCCCTTCGGCAAGGCCAGGGAAACGGCGATCATCAGGACCAGCCCGGTGGTGAAGCTGACGACGGCGGCGGCGATTCCGTCCGCCAGGGCGGCGCCAAGAGCGCCGTTGATCCTTCCCTGGACTGGGATGAACAGCCCGGCAGCCACTGCCAGGGGAAGACCGGCAATGAGCGGGAGCCGGGGTGTGTGGGTCATGGCTGTCACCTTACGTCAGGCATCATTGCTTATATGAGCAACCCGGAAATTGAAGACATCCCCATCCGCGACGACATGATCCGGCTCGGCCAGCTGCTGAAACTGGCGAACCTGGTTGAGGACGGCGTGGAGGCTGCGGAACTGATCAAAAACGGCCTCGTCCAGGTCAACGGCGAGATCGACGACCGGCGCGGGCGCCAGCTCCACCACGGCGACACAATCACCGTGAACGGGCAGACCGTGCGGATCAGCACGCCCGCCGGTTCCTAGCGGCCCCGGTCGTTCCTGACGGCGCGGCCGCCGCGGCTATTTTCTGCCGTTGAGCACCACGTGGGTGAGGAACTCCGAGACGTGGCCGATTTCCTGCTGGTTGATGCCGTGCCACATGCCGGCGTACAGCACCTTGGTGAGTTTCACGTGCTTGCGCACCCAGCCCATGGTGTACTCGATCTTGTCCGGGGTAATCACCGGATCCTGCTGGTCCCTGCCCCAGAACAGCGGCACGGTTCCGTTCAGGTCGGCGTCGCGGAAGCTCGGATCCGAACCCGCGTCCACAACAAAGCCTGAGAGCCCGACGACGGCGGCGAAGTCCTCCGGGCGCTGTCTCAGCAGTGTCGTGGCCATAGCCATGCCCATGGAGAAGCCCAGCAGCGTCACCGACGGGTGATTGCCCTTCACGGAGTCGATCCAGTCCTGCGCGTACACTGCGGCGTCCTTGACGGCGTCGAGCGTGTAGTCGATGGAAGCCGTCAGCGGGAACCACGTGTAGCCCGGGCCGGAGACAATCGGGGCCCGGACCGAGGCGACTGCGAAGTCTTCCGGAAGCATGTCCGCCAGGCTGAGCAGATCCTGCTCGTTGGCCCCGTAGCCGTGGAGCAGGACCAGGAGCGGCTTGCCGGCCCGGGCCTCCTCGGGCTTGGACCACAGGACAACGGGGGCAGGGAAGGCATCGGCGTGAGTCATGGGTCCATTCTTACAGTTACCAATCAGTAACAAATTCCGATGGCGTAGCTTTACACGAACAGTGCAGGATATGAGGGTGAGCGAAACCGAAGCCATGGAGAACGCAGAAGAGCGCGTCGTTGTCCACCCGTGGACCCGCTACGTGGCCATGGGTGACTCCTTCACGGAAGGGATCGGCGATCCCGAACCGGCGAGCCCGGGCGGCCACCGGGGCTGGGCGGACCGGGTCGCCGAGGAACTGAGCCGCGGCCACAACGACTTCGCCTATGCCAACCTGGCGGTCCGGGGCCGGCTCCTGCAGCAGGTCGTTGACCAGCAGATGGCGCACTGCCTCTCGCTCAAGCCGGACCTGATCACGCTCTCGGCCGGCGGCAACGACCTCATCCGCCCCGGTGGCGATCCCGACGTGCTGGCGGAGAAACTGGACGCTGTTGTGCAGATCCTGAGCCTGGCCGGTGCGACGCTGGTCCTGTTCAACGGCCCGGACATCGGCTCCGCCGTGCTCGGCCGGATCCGCAGCAAGGTGGCGATTTACAACGAGAACCTGCGCACCATAGCGGCCCGCCACGACGCCGTCATTGCAGATATGTGGTCCTTGCGGCAGCTCACAGATCCGCAGATGTGGGATGTTGATCGTCTGCATTTCTCGCCGCTGGGCCACCACACGATCGCCGCCATGGTGCTGGATTCGCTGAATGTCCAGCACACCTTGGAGCCGCTCTCTCCCAAGCCCCTTCCGCAGCGCAGCTGGCGCGAGGCCCGTTCCGGCGACCTCGTGTGGGCGAGGGAGTACTTTGTGCCCTGGGTGGTCCGCCGGCTCCGGCACCGCTCCTCCGGGGACGGCATCACGGCGAAGCGCCCGTTGCCGGGACCGGTGTTCGGTCCCGGCGTCCCGCTGGGTTCCGGCGAGGGCCCGCCGGGCGCCGGGGAACCCGTGCGGTCATGAGCCGGTCCGGGCATAAGCTGGAGGAACACTTTGTGAAAGGCGCGGCACCGTGAGCAGTCTGTTCTTTTGGATCATCGTCCTGACATTCCTGGTTCCGACGGCCCGTCGCCTGTACCGGAGATCCGTCAACGGCCGCAACCGCCGCCAAGGCCTGCCCGGCGGGTTCCCGGACCAGCCCGGCAACCAGTACCCCGGCCAGTTCCCTCCCCCGCAGAACAACCAGCCGCGGGACGGTTACTCGCAGCAGGACTACTTTGGTGGCGGCTTCCGGCAGCCGGCACAGCCGACGTGGCAGGCGCCGACCGCTCAGCCGATCGCGCCCCAGCCGAACCAGACGACGTGGCAGCAGCCGGCGGCCCAACCCGCCGGACCCGAGGTGCCCCCGCCGCCGGCCCCGCAGGGCTTCCGCGCCCGCCGGCTCGCGGAACTGGACCAGCGCTACAGCAACGGCGAACTCTCCATGGAGGACTACATGGCCCAGCGCGCGGAGATCATGAACGGCTAACCCCACTCCCGGCAACGCGGGGTCACTCGCGGCCCATGAACCGGACGTGGATGGGCCGCGAGTGACCCCGCGTTTCTTTGGCGGAGGGGGTTCAGCGGCGGGATTAGTCGACCTGGGGGAAGCCGAGGTCGATCACCGAGGTGGACGGGTCCGGCCAGCGGGTCGTGACGACCTTGCCGCGGGTGTAGAAGCGGATGCTTTCCGGGCCGTACATGTGCGTGTCGCCGAACAGGGAATTCTTCCACCCGCCGAACGAGAACGTTCCCACCGGCACCGGGATGGGCACGTTGACGCCCACCATACCGGCCTCGACGTCGAACTCGAACTGGCGGGCCGCGCCGCCGTCGCGGGTGAAGATCGCCACGCCATTGCCGAATTCGTTGTCATTCACGAGCTTGACGGCGTCGGCGTAGGTCTCGACGCGGACCACCGAGAGCACGGGGCCGAAGATCTCGTCGTCGTAGACCTTCATGCCCGGCTTGACGTGGTCGATCAGGCTCACGCCCAGGAAGAAGCCCTTGGAATCGAATTCCTGTTCCCGGCCGTCCACCACCACGGTGGCGCCTTCATTCGCGGCGCCGGCGACATAGGAAGCCACCTTGTCGCGGTGCTCGGCCGTGATGAGCGGGCCCATCTGGGAGGCGGGGTCGGTGCCGGGGCCGATCTTCAGCGTGGCCATCCGGCTGGTGATGGCGTCCACGAGCCCGTCCGCGATGCTGCCGACCGCGACGAGGACGCTGACGGCCATGCAGCGCTCCCCGGCGGAGCCGTAGGCGGCGGAGACTGCGGCGTCGGCGGCCATGTTCAGGTCCGCGTCCGGCAGGACCACCATGTGGTTCTTGGCACCGCCGAGGGCCTGCACCCGCTTGCCGTGGTCCGCGGCGCGCTTGTAGATGGACTGGGCAATCGGCGTGGAGCCGACGAAGCTGACGGCCTTGACGGCCGGGTGGTCGAGCAGCACGTCGACGGCTTCCTTGTCGCCGTGGACGACGTTGAGGACGCCGGCGGGCAGGCCGGCCTCGGCGAAGACCTGTGCGATGAAGACGGCGGAGGACGGATCCTTCTCGCTGGGCTTGAGCAGCACGGTGTTGCCGCAGGCCAGCGCGCTGCCGATCATCCACAGCGGAACCATCGCTGGGAAGTTGAAGGGCGTGATGCAGGCGACGACGCCCACTGGCTGCCGCACCGAGTGGACATCGACGCCGCCGGAGACCTGTTCGGAGCGCTCCCCTTTGAGCATGTGGGAGAGCCCGGTGGCGAATTCGATGTTCTCCAGGCCGCGGGTGATCTCGCCTTCGGCGTCGGAGAGGACCTTGCCGTGCTCGCTCGTCAGGAGGGCGGCCAGCTCCGGCCTGCGCTGCAGGAGCAGTTCGCGGACTTTGAAGAAGATGGTGGTGCGCTTGGCCAGGCTCGTGGCGCGCCAGCCGGGCAGGGCGGCGCGGGCGGCTTCGATGGCCTCCTCGACGCGGGCGGCGGACGCCAGGGCGACCTCTTTTTCCTGCTCGCCGGTGGCGGGGTTGAAGACGGGGCCGTAGCGCTCGGCGTCGGACACCAGTGCGCCGTTGATGAAGTGCGGGATGCGTTCCATGGGGAGGATCTCCTTCTAAAAAGTGGGGGGGTTACTTGGCGGACTCGAACGAGCCGTCGACGAGCTTGACGATCGCGGAGCAGTCCGTGCCGGACTGGCCTGCGTCGATGAGCCGCTGGAAGAGCTGCTGGACGTGCTCGCCGATTTCGAGCGGCGTGCCGGTGTCCTTGGCGGCGCTGATGGCCAGGCCGATGTCCTTGTTGGCGAGTTCTGCGGTGAACGTCGGTGCGAAGTTGTTGTTCGAGGCGGCGGTGGGCACGACGCCGGCCACCGGGTACCAGGTGCGCAGCGCCCAGCTGTCGCCGGAGGAGACGGAGGCGATGTCCCAGAAGACCTGTTTGTCCAGGCCCAGGCGGTCTGCGAGGACGGCGCCCTCGGCCGTGGAGGCGAGGTTGATAAACAGCATCAGGTTGTTGCAGATCTTGGCGGCCTGGCCGGTGGTGGCGCCGCCGGTGGGGATGATGTTGGCGGCCATGGGGCGGATGTATTCGGTGGCGTCGGCCACCGCGCCGGCCTCGCCGCCGACCATGAACGTCAGCGTTGCAGCCTTCGCCCCGCTCATGCCGCCCGAGACGGGCGCGTCGACGAAGCGGAAGCCGGCGGCAGCGGCGGCGTCGTGCAGGGCCTGCGCGGAGGCGATGTCGATGGTGGAGGAGTCCACCAGCAGGGTCCGGGTGTCTGCGTGGGCCAGGACGCCGTCCTCGCCGAGGTAGACGGCCCGGGCGTGCTCGCCTTTGGGGAGCATCGTGAAGACGACGTCGGCGCCCTTGACGGCCTCGGCGATGCTGCCGGCGGCCTTCACGCCGCCGGCCTCAGCGGCGGAAACAGCCTCGGCATTGAGGTCGAAGCCGCGGACCTCGTTTCCGGCGTTCGCCAGGTTCACCGACATGGATCCGCCCATGTTCCCCAGTCCGATCCATGCGATAACTGCCATGGCATAAGCTCCTATGCTTTGTGTCCCTACGATCCGGCCAACGCCGGAACGTCCAGTGTCAAGGATCACATCCTGATAGAGTGCAATCAAGGAGAAAAATCACAGATAGCATGTTCAAAAATGCACATAACCGTGCACGGGACGATGGAGTCGTCCGGAGAGGTGGACCATCGTGGACCTGCGGCGCCTGCCCAGCCCGGACGATCTGCTGATCCTCCTGACAGTTGCCCGGCTGGGCCGGTTCAACGCCGTGGCGGAGACGCTCGGCACCACCCACACGACCATCTCCCGCCGGATCCTGGCCCTGGACAAGCAGCTCGGCGGGCGGACCCTTGAGCGCAGCCCGCAGGGCTGGGAACTGACCGAACTTGGCGGCCAGGCTGTCGCCGCGGCCGAGGCCATCGAAGACACCCTCGGGGCACTCTCCGGCCGCATCGCCAAGTCCGGGGATGTAGTCTCCGGCCTGGTCCGGATCAGCACGCCGGACGGCTTCGGCGCGGAGTTCCTGGCTCCGGCGCTCGTCCGGCTGCAGCACGAAAACCCGCGGCTCAACGTGGAGCTGCTCAGTGCCACGCGCAAGGCCAGCCAGAACCGCTCGGGCGTGGACCTCGAGGTGGTGGTGGGCAACATGGACGTCAGCAACGCCCATGCCATCTTCCTCAGCAACTACTTCCTGCGGCTCTACGCCAGCCCCCGCTATGCGCAGGAGCGCGGGCTTCCGGCAACGCTCGATGACGTCCGCCAGCACGGCTTTGTCTCCTACGTGGAGTCGGCGCTGCAGGTGGCCGAGCTGGGCCACCGCTCCACTCAGCTTCCGCTGCCGAGGTCAAGCTTCCAGGCCACCAGTATTTTCGCCCAGCTTGAAGCCGTCCGGCGGGGCGCCGGGATCGGGCTTCTGCCCAACTTCATGGTGTGCGGAAAACCAGGATTCCTTCCCGTACTGCCGGACGACTTCCAGCGGCAGCTCCCCATCTGGACCGTGGCGCGGCCCGAATCGCTGCGCTCGGCCCCGGTACGGGCCGTCCTTGAGGCGGTCCGGACCGAAGTCCGGGAGCGGCAGGATGTGCTCGCCGGCTGAGGCAGGGTTAAACAGACGCTGGCCGCGCCCGCACACAGTGCGGACGCGGCCAGCGTGGCTGCCGGCGGGCGGGGACTACCGCTTGCCGGCTGCGAGGAGGTCTGCCGTGCCCTGGGCGTCGGCTGCGTCGACGTCGTGGAGCGAGATGCCGCGGGTCTCCTTGAGGAAGAGCACCGCGACGGCCGTGATGGCGCAGGCAATGAGCAGGTAGATGGCCACCGGGACAGAGGACTTGTACTGCGACAGCAGTGCAACGGCGATGATCGGGGCCAGCGAGCCGGCGACGATCGAGGTCACCTGGTAGCCCAGCGAGACACCGGAGTAGCGCATCCGGGTCGGGAACATCTCGGCCATGATGGCCGGCTGGCCCGCGTACATGAGTGCGTGGAAGAGCAGGCCGATGATGACCGAGGCGAGGATGATGAGGTCATTCCCGGTGTCCATCATGGGGAACGCGAAGAAACCCCAGGTGGCACCAAGGACGGCGCCGGCCATGTAGACGGGCTTGCGGCCCAACCGGTCAGAGAGCTTGCCGACCATCGGCACCACGGAGAAGTGGATCAAGTGCGCCACAAGCAGGAGCAGCAGGATCCGGCTCGTGTCGGCGTGGACGACGGTCTTGAGGTAAGTGATCGAGAACGTGACGACGAGGTAGTACAGGACGTTTTCCGCAAAGCGCAGGCCCATGGCGGTGAACACGCCGCGGGGGTAGCGGCGGAAGACTTCGGCGACGCCGTAGCCCTTCTTTTCCAGAACCACTTCCTTCTGCGCCTCGAGGAAGATGGGAGCATCGCTGACCTTGGTGCGGATGTAGTAGCCAACCGCGACGATCACGGCGGACAGCCAAAAGGCGACGCGCCAGCCCCAGCCGAGGAAATCGGCAGAGGACAGCGTGGAGGACAGGATGAAGAGCACGGCGGTGGCGAAGAGGTTGCCCAGAGGAACGGCAGACTGCGGCCAGCTGGCCCAGAATCCGCGGGACTTGCTGGGGCTGTGCTCGGCAACGAGGAGGACGGCGCCGCCCCACTCCCCGCCGACGGCGAAGCCCTGGGCGAAGCGCAGGAACACCAGCAGGGCCGGGGCCCAGTAGCCGATCTCCTTGAAGCCGGGCAGGCAGCCCATCAGGAAGGTGGAGACACCGACGAGGATGATGCTCAGCTGCAGGAGCTTCTTGCGGCCGAACTTGTCGCCGAAGTGGCCAAAGACGATGCCGCCGATGGGGCGGGCGATGAAGCCGACCGCGTAGGTGAGGAACGCGGCAAGGATGCCGTCCAGTTCCGTGTTGGAGTTGGGGAAGAACATCTTGCCGAACACCAGCGTTGCCGCGGAGGCGTAGAGGAAGAATTCGTACCACTCGACGACGGTGCCGGCCATGGAGGCCGCAACCACCTTCTTCAGTCCCGACGTATTGACGTCAGGCTCTGCTGTGCGCCTTGCGGCGGCCTTTTCCATACTCATTGGAACTCCTTCGGCGTCGCCATCGACACCCTGTGGACCATTGGACTGAGGACGCGTGTGACGTAGGGCACGGCGCGTCATTCCTCACGAGTATGGACTCTCCCGCCCGTGGCCTCAACCGCCATTAGTGCAAGGCATATCTGCAAAAACGCACACCCGCGCGTCCTGCACCAGGGCATGGCGGACCTGCCGGTCCAGCCGCTAGGCGAAGAAGATCCGGCGGAGCTGCCCGCTCAGCTGCCCGATTTCAGTCAGGAAGCCGTCATGGCCGATCGGCGCCTCTATCAGGTGCAGGTCCGCCCCGCCCGGCAGGGCGTCGGCGAGTTCCCGGGACTGGGCCGGGAAATACAGCCGGTCCGAGTCCACTGCCGCGACCAGGAACTCCGCGGTGGCCGGCGCCAGGGCCTCCTCGAGGCCCCCCCGTCCGCGGCAGATATCGTGGCTCATAAGGGACTCGGTAATGGCGATGTAGCTGTTGGCGTCGAAGCGCCGGACCAGCTTGTTGCCCTGGTGGTCCAGATAGCTTTCCACCTGGTAGCGGCCGCGGCCGGCCACCGATCCGGCCTCCAGCGGCGCCTCGGATTCCTGGGCGTTCCGGCCGAACCGTCCGTCCAGTTCCGCGGCAGAACGGTAGGTGATGTGCGCGATCCGGCGCGCCAGGGCCAAGCCGGCTTCCGGCTCCGGGCCGTCGTAGTAATCGCCGCCGTTGAAGTTGGGATCCTGGCGGATGGCCAGGGTCTGGGCCTGGGCGAAGGCGATCTGCTCTGCCGTGCTGCTCGCGCCCACGGAAATAACGGCGCAGCGGCGGACCCGGCCGGGGTACGTGACGGCCCATTCGAGGGCTCGCGCCCCGCCGAGGGATCCGCCCAGAACCGCGTACCAGCTTCCGATTCCCAGGGCATCCGCGAGCCGGGCCTCGGCCGCGGTGGTGTCCCGGAGGGTGGCGAGCGGAAACCTGGAGCCCCAGGGGCGCCCGTCCGGAGCCGGCGTCGAAGGCCCGGTGGAGCCGTAGCAGCCGCCGAGGATGTTGATCGAGACGACGAAGTACTTGTCCGTGTCCACGGGAGCGCCCGGGCCGGCGAGCTGTTCCCACCAGCCGGGCTCTTCGCTCGCGCCGCGGGTGACGTGGGTGTCTCCGGTCAGGGCGTGTTCGATCAGCACCGCGTTGGAGGCGTCCGCGCTCAGGGTCCCCCACGTCTCATAGCCCAGGACCACATCCGGCAGCCGGCCGCCGGATTCGAGGTCCAGGGCTCCGATCCGGAGGTACCGGACGGTGCCATCGGGTACCGCCGCGTCGGCCACCACCGCCTCAGGCGGCACGGGAGCTGCGGGCTCGTTCTTGTTCTCGGAGGGCTTGGTTCCGGGTACACCACTGCGGGTGACGGCAATCGTCATGAGAGGACCTAACTTCGCGCTTGCCCGCCGTCAGCTGACCGGCAGGCCAGGTCTTCACCCGGGGCACCCCGCCGCAAATGGAGGGTTGCCGGCCAGCAAGCCGGGGCTGTCACTGGCACTCATGACCTCCACTGAGTCTACGAAACCCGGTGCGGGAATGGCCAAGATTGTGACTTCCATGTGACAGGACTGCGTCCTGTACACCGAGACCGCCGGAAACCGACGAGTTCGCCCGGGCCTTACGGCGACGTCGACGGTTTCCGGCGAATTCGGGGGGTCCCTAGGCGCCCTTCGCGGCGCGGAATCCGGCGTCGAGGTCCGCGATGATGTCATCGATGTGCTCCAACCCGACGGAGAGCCGCACGAGTCCCGGGGTGACGCCGGCGATCTCCTGCTGCTCCGGCGTCAGCTGGCTGTGCGTGGTCGACGCCGGATGGATGACGAGGGAACGGACGTCGCCGATGTTCGCCACGTGCGAGTGCAGTTCCAGGGCGTCGACAAAACGCTTGCCGGCCTCCGCTCCTCCGGCGATGTTGAACGCGACGACGGCGCCGGTCCCCTTGGGCCCGTATTTGCGGCCCCGCTCGTACCAGCGGCTGGACGGCAGCCCGGCGTAGGCGACGGATTCGACGTCGTCCCGCGCCTCCAGCCATTCGGCCACCCTGACGGCGTTGGCGACGTGCCGTTCGACGCGCAGGCTCAGGGTTTCGATGCCCTGGGCGATGAGGAAGGCGTTGAAGGGTGAGACCGCCGAGCCGAGGTCGCGCAGCAGCTGGACCCGGGCCTTGAGGATGTAGGAAAGGTTGGCGCCCAGGGCGCCGTCCTTGCCGAGGTCGCGGGCGTAGACGAGGCCGTTGTAGGTGGGGTCCGGGGTATTGAAGCCCGGGAACCGCTCGGGGTCCTTGCCGAAGTCGAAATTGCCGGAGTCCACGATCACGCCGGCGATCGCGGTACCGTGGCCGCCGAGGTACTTGGTGGCGGAGTGCACGACGATGTCCGCACCCCACTCGATCGGCCGGATCAGGTACGGGGTGGAGAGGGTGTTGTCGACGATCAGCGGCACACCGGCCTCGTGCGCCACCTTCGAGACGCCTTCGATGTCCAGCACGTCCTGGCGCGGATTGGAGACGACCTCGCCGAAGAACAGCTTGGTGTTGGGCCGGACGGCGTCGCGCCACTGCGCCAGGTTGTCGGGGTCCTCGACGAAAGTGACGGAAATGCCGAACTTTTTCAGAGTGTGGGCCAGCAGGTTATAGGTTCCGCCGTACAGGCTGGGGCTCGCCACCACGTGGTCGCCGGCCTCGGCGACGTTGAGGATTGCTAAGGTCTCCGCGGCCTGGCCGGAGCTCAGGAGCAGGGCTGCGAGTCCTCCTTCCAGACTGGCCACGCGCTGCTCTACGGCATCCTGGGTGGGGTTGCCGATCCGGGTGTAGATCGGGGCGAGCTCGGCCAGCGCAAAGCGGTTGGCGGCACTTTCAGCGCTGGGGAACACGAACGACGTCGTCTGGTAGATGGGCAGGGACCGGGCGCCGGTGGCGCTGTCCGGCTCCTGGCCGGCGTGGATCTGGCGGGTTTCGAAGGACCAGGCATTGGACATTGGAGAGCTCCTCAAGTAACCGGGCACAGCCCGCCCCCGGAACCATCGGTCCGGGACGGCACAGGCGCCGCGCTTGCCCTCCGGCGGGCGCCGGACGGCCAGGTCTTCACCCGGGGCACCCCACCGCGATACGAGGGTTGCCGGCCAGCAAGCCGGGGCTGTGTGCTGGCACTCATGACCTGGCATCAGTCTAGGAAGACCCGTCCGGCGCTGGATAGCTTTGTGACGAAAATGAAGATGACGGGCGCTGTAACCGCGCCTCAGGGAACTGGAACCCGCGCACTGGCGGCACCAGCGGGCGCGCCGCACAGGGACCCCGAATGACATCCCACCACGGTTAGGGGACCCTAAGCTGAGAGCTCCATCACAAAGTGCCAAGATGAGGGCATGCGCATGGATCACGTCTCTTACGCCTGTGAACACGATGGCTTGGCAGCCACCACCGAACGAATCGCAACTGCCCTCGGCGTCGAAGCCGTGAAGGGCGGAGTGCACCCCCGGTTCGGGACCCGCAACATGATCATCCCGCTCGCGGGACACAAGTACCTGGAGGTCGTGGAGGTCCTGAACCACCCGGCGTCGGACAAGGCCCCGTTCGGCCAGGCAGTCCGTGCACGCTCCGAAGCGGGCGGCGGCTGGATGGGCTGGTGCGTCGAGGTCGACGACCTCGCCCCCTTCGAGGAGCGGCTGGGCCGCGCCGCCGCCAACGGCAACCGGAAGTTCCCGGACGGCCGCGAGCTGGTCTGGAAGCAGATCGGCATCCTCGGACTCATCGCCGACCCCCAGGTGCCCTACATGCTCAAGTGGGAGGGCGATCCGGCGCTTCACCCCTCCAACGCCTACGAGAGCAACGTCAAGATGTCGGCCCTGACCATTGCCGGCTCGGCAGCACGGGTCACCGAATGGCTCGGCGAACCCGTCGAGAAGCCGCTGGAAGACGTGGCCGTGAACTGGATCGCGCCGCACGGCACCCCCGGCATCCTCTCTGTCACCTTCGAAACAGCCTCCGGAGCCGTCACCATCTGAGGCCCTGACCGCCCCGCACTTCGGCCGGCATCAGCAGGTGTCAATGACGTCACCCATCGATGGCGGCCGATATTTTTTAAGCAACGCGGCGCCCTCTCAGCCCAGGCCGATCGCCTTACCGAAGAGGCTGAAGCCGACGAACGCCACCGTGTCCAGGATGGCGTGGGCGATCACGAGCGGCATCACACGGCGGGTCCGGGTGTAAATGAGGGCGAAGATGACGCCCATGATGGCGTTGCCGATGAACGGTCCGAAGCCCTGGTACAGGTGATAGCTGCCGCGCAGCATGGAACTGGCGAAGATCGCCACGGGCATGCTCCAGCCGAACTTGCCGAACCGGTCCAGCAGGTAGCCCACCACGATCACTTCCTCCACGATGCCGTGCCTGACTGCGGACAGGACCAGCACCGGCACCGTCCACCAGTAGGAGTCAAGCGCACTCGGGATGATCGCCGTCGTGATGCCGAGCGCCCGCCCGGCGGCGTAGAGGCCCAGCGAGGGAACCCCGATCATGGCGGCGAGTCCCACACCCTGCAGCAGGTCCTTGCCGGGCCTGGCGAAGTTGAAGCCGAGCTTCCGGAACGCCGAGGTGCCGTGCTCGCCGGCCGGACGGTGCTCCGTCAGGAAGTAGATCACCAGGACCACCGGGACCAGGGCGAAGACGATGTCCAGCAGCTGGTAGGTGAGGTCGAAGTATTCGCGGGTGCTCTGCGAGCGGTTCAGCGTGGACGTCCCCTGCGCCAGCGGCGCCTTGGTCATCTTGTCCAGCAACTGCACCACGGAATAGACCGCGGACTGGCCCAGCGAGAGCCCCAGGACAATCCACACTTCGATCCGCAGCCGGCGGCGGGAGGGAACCAACATGGTCCTATCTTGCCTGCACTTGCCGAAAGTTTCCTGATGCCGCCACACGTCCCGGGCGGGCCGCGCGCCCGGAACTATGCTGGGGCTTATGAGCGCGCCCGGGAAAATCATTCTGATCCGCCATGGCCAGTCCGCGGCCAATGCCGACACGTCGATCTACAACAGGGTGCCGGATTACCGGATCCCGTTGACCCCGCTGGGAGTGGAGCAGGCCCGGGCGGCCGGCGAGGAAGTGCGCCGGCAGCTGGACGGCCGCCAGGTGTGCGTCTATGTCTCCCCGTACCTCCGGGCCTACCAGACCCTCGAGGCCCTCAACCTGGGTCCGCTGGTGGAGCGGGTGATTGAGGAGCCGCGGCTGCGGGAGCAGGACTGGGCCAATTTCCAGATCGCCGGTGACATCGAGGACCAGAAGGAACTCCGCAACGCCTATGGCCATTTCTTCTACCGCTTCCGCGAAGGCGAGTCCGGCTCCGATGTCTACGACAGGATTTCCTCGTTCATGGAGACCCTCTACCGGCACTGGTCCAAACCGAGCTACGCCCCGAATGCGCTGTTCGTGACCCACGGGCTGACCATGCGCCTCTTCTGCATGCGCTGGTTCCACTGGTCCGTGGAATACTTCGAATCCCTCAACAACCCGGACAACGCCGAGGTCCGGACGCTCCTGCGGACGGCCCGCGGCAAGTATGAGCTGGACAAGGCATTCACCCAGTGGGAGGAGCGCCGCGTGGACGAGACCGTCCTGGACGCGCCGCCCATGTTCTTCTAGCGCGGCTGCGTCCCGCAGGGCCGGCTGCCCGCCTGCCTGGGTGCAGGGGGTCACCTCATGCGCTGGGGGACGCCTGCCCGCCACACGGCGTGGGTCAGCGGGATGCCGGGCCGGTAGGCCAGGTGTGTGGCGGACGGTGCGTTGAGCAGGTGCAGGTCCGCGCGGTGCCCGACGGCGATCGAGCCCACGGCGCGTTCGCCGTCGACGTCGTTCCCGGACTCCCGGCCGAGCGCCAGCGCGCCCCCGTAGGTGGCCGCCCGGACAGCCTCGCGGACGCTGAGGCGCATCTGCAGGACGGCGGTGGCGACGCAGAACGCCATCGAGCTCGTGTAGGACGTGCCGGGGTTGCAGTTGGAGGCCAGCGCGATCTGGACACCGGCGTCGAGCAGCGCCCGGCCCGGAGCCAGCGGCTGGCGCGTGGAGAGATCGCACGCGGGCAGGCACGTGGCGACCGTTCCGCGTGAGCCCCCGGAGCCGCTGCCGGGATCCGTGTCCCAGCCGGACCAGCCGGCCGCCAGGGCGTCGATGTCGGCGGCGGAGAGGTAGTTCACGTGGTCCACGCTCGCGGCGCCGAATTCGACCGCGAGCCGCACCCCCGGGCCCTCGCCGAGCTGGTTGCCGTGTACGCGCAGGCCCAGCCCGGCGTCCCTGCACGCCTGCAGGACCCGACGGGACTGGTCCTCGGTGAAGGCCCCCTGCTCGCAGAAGACATCGGCCCACCGGACGTAGGGACGGACGGCGGAGAGCATCGGCCCGCAGACGAGGTCCGTGTACTCCTCGGGATCCATCCCCGCGGGCACCAGGTGCGCGCCGAGGTAGGTGACTTCGTCCGCCACGGTGGCGGCGATGCGGGCGCTGCGGGCCTCGTTCTCGACGTCCAGGCCATAGCCGGTCTTGGTCTCCAGATAGGTGGTGCCCTGCGAGACGGCCTCGGCGACGCGCCCGAGCGCCAGCCGGGTGAGGTCGAAGTCCCCGGTGCTCCGGGTGGCTGCAGTGGTTACGGCAATCCCGCCGGCGCTGTAGCTCTCCCCCGCCATCCGGGCCTCGAACTCGGCCGTGCGGTCCCCGGCGAAGATCAGGTGGGTGTGCGAATCCACCCAGCCCGGCAGCACGGCACGGCCGCCGGCATCCACGGCGTCGTCAGCGGCCGGCGCATCGGCCGCGGCACCGATCCAGGAAATCCGCTCGCCCTCGATGACCACCGCCGCGTCGCGGAGGACGCGGTGTTCCGCGTCCTGGGTCATCAGCTCGGCGATATTGGTAATGAGGGTGCTCATGAGTCCATTCTTCAGCGCCGGATGGACATCCGGGTCGCTGCCAGCGCCGCGGCTGTCCGGGATGCCGGACTGCCGGCCGGGACCGGCTCCGAGGAGCCCTGCCCGGCGAGGATCAGCTCCGCAGCCAGCTCGGCAATGCCGGAGGAGGTCTGGAAACCGTAGCCGCCCTGGCCGGCGAGCCAGAAGAAGCCGGTGGCCTCGGCGTCGAACCCCACAACGGGGATACCGTCGTCGACTTCGGTCCGCAACCCCGTCCAGGCCCGGCGGACGCTGCCGATCCCCATGGTGGTGACGGAGTTGAGCCGGGTGATCAGCGCCTCGATGTCGCCCGGATAGGGCTGAGCGTCTTCGGGGCCGCTCGGCACGGACTCGGACGGGGAAATCAGCACCTGCCGCCTCCCGTCCGGCCGGAAGTAGAAGCTGCCCGTCGAGGCCACCATCGGGCAGCCCTGCGGGAGGGGGTGTTCGACGTCGACAATCGCCGCGGTGCGGCGGTACGGCTGGAGTCCGAGTTTCTCGACGCCGCTGAGCACCGCGAGCTCGTCCGCCCAGGCGCCGGCGGCATTGACCACGACGGCGGCCTCGAAGCCTTCCTGGCCGGCGCCGAGCTCCCAGCCGGTTCCGAGGCGCTGCGCCGAGTGGACCCTGGCGCCGGTGATGATGTCCACGCCGCCCGCGACGGCCCGCTCCCGGTGGTCCTCCAGCAGCAGGGACGCATTGCAGGCGAAGGATCCGGAGTCCAGGCCGGCGGCCGTGAAGGAGTCCGGTTTGAGCGCCGGGCAGATTTCCAGGGCTTCGGCGTGGCTGATCCGGTGCATGAAGCCGCTGGCATGCCTCTGGACGTCGTCCTCGTCACCGATCAGCATGAACCGGCGCGGCGAGAGCACGGGTTCAGGCCGCGTGCCCTCATGGGTGCCGATGAGTTCGAGGGTGCGCATGGTCAGTTCCTGGACCACGGGCGGCCCGTAGCTGGGGATCAGCTGCCGGGCCGAGCGTGCGGAGGTGTGGTAGCCCAGGGACTGCTCGGCTTCGACAAGGGCCACGCTGCACCTGCCGGCGAGGGCGGAGGCCAGGGACAGGCCGGCAATGCCGCCGCCCGCAATCACGACATCGTATTTGGCTGACATGACTCCATCCTTGCACCCGGCAGGAGGTCGCGTCAGTACTTTTCGAAGTGCGGGCGGCGGCGGAGGTTGCGTCTAGGAGTCGGCTGCCACCTTGGCGGCCACCGCCTCGCGGCTGCTGACGAAGGCGCGCACGCAAGCCTCGACGTCTTCGCTGCTGTGTGCGGCGGAGAGCTGGACGCGGATCCGTGCGGCACCCTTGGGCACCACGGGGTAGCTGAAAGCCGTGACGAAGACGCCGTGGTGGAGCATCGCATCAGCCACCTTGGCGGCCATGACTGCGTCACCGAACATGACGGGAACAATCGCATGCTCGCCCGGAAGCAGCTCAAAGCCTTCCTCGCTCATCCGGTTCCGGAACAGTTCCGCGTTGGCGAACAGCTTGCTGCGCAGCTCGCCCGAGTTTTCCACGAGGTCCAGCGCCGTCAGCGTCGCGGCGACGATGGCCGGTGCCAGCGAGTTGGAGAACAGGTACGGGCGCGCCTTCTGCCGAAGCATGGCGACGATTTCCCGTCGCCCGGAGACGTAGCCGCCGGAGGCCCCGCCGAGGGCCTTTCCGAAGGTGCCGGTGTAGATGTCTATCCGGTCCGAGACGCCGGCGTGCTCGGGGGTTCCGGCCCCGGTGGCGCCCATGAAGCCCACGGCGTGGGAGTCGTCCACCATGACCATGGCGTCATACTTTTCGGCGAGGTCGCAGATCGCTTCGAGCGGGGCGAGGAAGCCATCCATCGAGAAGACACCATCCGTGACGATGATCTTTCGGCGGGCCGGGTTCGCCTGGGTGGTGGCCTCGATCAGCTTCGATTCGAGATCCGCCATGTCCTGGTTGGCGTAACGGAAGCGCTGGGCCTTGCAGAGCCGGATGCCGTCGATGATGGAGGCATGGTTCAGGGCGTCCGAGATCACGGCGTCTTCGGGGCCGAAAAGGGACTCGAAAACGCCGCCGTTGGCGTCGAAGCAGCTCGAAAACAAGATGGTGTCTTCGGTGCCGAGGAACTGCGAGACGCGGGCTTCCAGGGCCAGGTGCTGATCCTGGGTTCCGCAGATGAAGCGGACGCTGGCCATGCCGAAGCCGCGGGCGTCCATGGCTGCCTTGGCGGCGGCGATGATGTCCGGGTGGTCCGCGAGGCCCAGGTAGTTGTTGGCGCAGAAGTTCAGGACGTCCGCGCCGGCCTCCCCGATCTGGCCGGCCTTGATGTGGTTGGCCTGGGGCGAGTCAATGTGACGCTCGGTCTTGAACAGTCCGGCGCTGCGGATCTCGTCCAGCTCGTGCTGCAGCTGGTCCTTGATGGCTGAATACATGGGTTGTGCTCCTCAGCTGGGGTGAATTCCTGGTGGGTGTGCCGCACGGCGTGCGCGGCGGCCGCTTGCGTGGCGTGGCTTGGCGTGGCTTGGGACGGCGTCGGCCTAGAAGACTGTCCAGTCCAGGACCACTTTGCCGCCGACGCCGGCGCGGGCGATCTCAAAGCCCTTCTCCCACTCCGTGGCGGGAAGGGTGTCTGTGACGACTGCGGAGATGTTGGCGTGCAGTACCGGGTTGGAGGAGAGCATGGCGCTCATGGCGTACCAGGTCTCGAACATTTCGCGGCCGTAGATGCCCTTCATGGTCAGCATGTGCGTGACCACCTTGCCCCAGTCGATGTCGATGGACTGGCTGGGCAGTCCAAGCATCGCGATCCGGCCGCCGTGGTTCATGTTGTCGATCATCTCAGGCAGTGCAGTGGGGTGGCCCGACATTTCCATGCCGATGTCGAACCCCTCGCGCATGCCCAGTTCACGCTGGGCGTCCTTGACGCGCATTTTCGAGACGTCGATGGCGAGGTCGACGCCGAGCTTCCGGGCCAGTTCCAGCCGCGGGGCGGAGACATCGGTGATGGCGATCTTGCGGGCGCCGGCATGCCGGGCGACGGCGATTGCCATCAGGCCGATGGGTCCGGCGCCCGTGATCAGCACGTCCTCGCCGACGAGCGGGAAGCTGAGGGCGGTGTGGACCGCGTTGCCGAAGGGGTCGAAAATGGCGCCAAGTTCCGGCGTCACAGAGGGGTCCTGGTGGACCCACACGTTGGTCTCGGGGATCACGACGTACTCGGCGAAGGCGCCGTCACGCTGGACGCCGACGCTGACGGTGTTGATGCACATCTGCTTGCGGCCGGCCCGGCAGTTGCGGCAGATGCCGCAGACGATGTGGCCTTCGCCCGAGATGCGGTCCCCGACCTTGACGTCCAGGACATCCTCGCCGATCTCCACGACCTCGCCGTAGAACTCGTGGCCGGCGATCAAAGGAGCGTTGATGATGCCCTGCGCCCAGGCGTCCCAGGACTGGATGTGCAGGTCGGTGCCGCAGATGCCGGTGGTCATGACGCGGATCTTGACGTCGCCGGCGCCGGTTTCCGGCTCCGGGCGGTCCACGAGCTCGAATCCTGCGTGGGCGCCGGCCTTGTAGAGAGCCTTCATCGGCCTTCCTAACTGTGCTTTTCACTGTGCTGTTTACCGTGCCGTCTGGGGCAGGTACGTGTGGGACAACTCACCCCATTAGACCGAGCAAAAAGCATTAGCACAACCGAATTCTTCTCAATCGACGAATTAGATATTGCTTCCGCATAGAATGGTGGCCATGGAAATCCACCAGCTGGAGATGCTCCGGGAACTCGGGGCCCTGGGCAGTGTCAAGGCAGTCGCGGAGACCCTGCTCGTCACACCCTCGGCGGTCTCCCAGCAGCTGGCGGCCCTGCAGAAGACGGTGGAGGTGCCGCTGACCCGGAAAGAGGGCCGGAACCTGGTGCTGACCGAGGCCGGCCAGGTGCTCGCGGATGCCGGGGCCGCCGTCGTCAGTGCCATGGCGGACGCCAGGATGGCGATCGGCGCCTATCACGGCTCCCCCGTGGCTCCTGTGACGCTCAGCGGCTTCCACAGCGCCGGCCAGGCGCTGTTTGCGCCGCTGGCCCGGCTCCTGGATGCTCCGGGCCAGCCGAGGATCCTGCTCTCCGACGAAGACGTGGCCCAGCAGGACTTCCCGGCCCTGACGGCCCGCTACGACCTCGTGCTGGCGCACCGGATGGACCATAGCCCGCGCTGGCCCGAGGAACGCGTCGCTGTGATCCCGCTCGCGCACGAGCCGCTGGATGTGGCTCTCCCTGCCGGGCACCGGATGGCCGGCCAGCGGGCGGTGACGGCGGACGACGTCGTCGGCGAACCCTGGGTGACCAGCCACACCGGCTACTCCCCCGCGGACGTACTCTCCGCCGTCGCGGCCGTCTCCAGCAGGGAACTGAACATCGTGCACCGGATCAACGACTACTCCACGGTGGCGGCGCTCGTGGCTGCCGGGAGCGTGATCGGCCTGTTGCCGCGGCACACGGCGCGGCCGGTGCTGAACCCGGGCATCGTGCTGCGCCCGCTCGAGGGCATCAGCACGCGGCGCCGGATCGACATCCTGGCGCGGCCGGAGAACCTTAAACGCAGATCGGTCATGATGGTCTGCGAGGCACTGCAGAGAATCATGACCGATTTGGTGTCACCTGATCGCCCCGCTTAACCCAAGTAACTCGCAGCAGGGGCCGTTCTGGGGGCTCAAAACGGCCCCTGCTGCGAGTCAGTTGGGCAGGGCGGCTGGGCCTAGCCTTCGACGCCGAGGCGCTGGAGGATCAGCTCCTTGACGCGGCCGGCGTCGGCCTGGCCGCGGGTGGCCTTCATGACGGCGCCGACGATCGCGCCGATCGCCTGGAGCTTGCCGCCGCGGATCTTGTCCGCGACGCCGGACTGCGCGGCGAGGGCCGCGTCGATGGCCTCCAGGAGCGGGCCGTCGTCGGAGACCACGGCGAGGCCGCGCTTGGCCACGATTTCCGCCGGGGTGCCTTCGCCGGCGAGCACGCCGTCCAGGACCTCGGTTGCCATCTTGTTGTTGATCTTGCCGTCCTCCACCATCTGGTTCAGTTCCACGATGGTGGCCGGTGCGACACCGAGCTGGCCGGGATCGACGTCGGCGTTCTTGGCGCGTCCGACGATCTCGCCCATCCACCACTTGCGCGCCACCGTGGCGGTGGCGCCGGCGGCGATGGTTTCCTCGATCTCGTCCAGAACGCCGGCGTTCACGACGTCGCGGAACTCCAGGTCGGAGTAGCCCCAGCCGGCCTGCAGGCGCTTGCGGCGGGCGGCCGGCGGTTCGGGCAGGGTGGCGCGGAGTTCCTCGACCCACTCGCGCGACGCCACGATCGGCACAAGGTCCGGTTCCGGGAAGTAGCGGTAATCATCGGCGTCGGACTTGGGACGCCCCGAGGTGGTGGTGCGGGTGTCCTCGTGCCAGTGGCGGGTTTCCTGGGTGACCGGCTGGCCGGAGTCCAGGACGGCCGCGTGCCGCTGGATTTCGTAGCGGACGGCGTGTTCGACGGCGCGCAGCGAGTTGACGTTCTTGGTCTCCGAGCGGATGCCGAAGCGTTCGCGGCCGTGCGGGCGCAGCGAGACGTTGGCGTCGCAGCGGACGTTGCCGCGTTCCATTTTGGCGTCCGAGACGCCGAGGTTCTTGACGATTTCGCGGACCGCGGCGACGTAGGCCTTGGCGAGTTCGGGGGCACGGCTGCCGGCGCCCTCGATCGGCTTGGTGACGATCTCCACGAGCGGCACGCCGGAGCGGTTGTAGTCCACGAGGGAGTAGTCCGCGCCCTGGATGCGGCCGGTGGCGCCGCCCATGTGGGTCAGCTTGCCGGCGTCCTCTTCCATGTGGGCGCGTTCGATTTCCACGCGGAACACGGTGCCGTCGGAGAGCTCGACGTCCAGGTAGCCGTCGTACGCGATGGGCTCGTCGTACTGGGAGGTCTGGAAGTTCTTCGGGGTGTCCGGGTAGAAGTAGTTCTTCCGGGCGAAGCGGCACGTCTCTGCGATCTTGCAGTTCAGGGCCAGGCCGATCTTGATCGAGGACTCGATCGCGGTCCTGTTCACCACCGGCAGCACGCCGGGCATGCCGAGGTCGACCTCGTTGACGTTGGTGTTGGGCTCGTCGCCGAAGACGTTGGGCGCGGAGGAGAACATCTTGGTCTTGGTGTTGAGCTCGACGTGCACCTCGAACCCCAGGACGGGATCATACTTCTCCATGGCCTCTTCGAAGCTCAGGGTTGCGTCAGTCATTAGTGTGAACCTCCGTGGCTCAGGGCGGTGGCAGCCGCAGAAGGAGCAGCCGGTGCAGAATCAGTGAGCGAGGGGGCAGTCAGTGAGGGAGCCTTGTCCAGCAGCGGTCCGCCCCACTGCGCCTCGAGCAGGGATTCCAGGACGGCGCCGACGCGGTAGAGCCGTGCGTCCTGGCGGGCCGGGGCGAGCAGCTGGATGCCGACCGGCAGTCCGTCCTCGTCGGCCAGCCCGCCGGGCAGGGAGAGCCCGGGGACGCCTGCCATGTTGGCCGGGATAGTGGCGACGTCATTGAGGTACATCGCCAGCGGGTCGTTGAGTTTCTCGCCGAGCTTGAAGGCGGTGGTGGGCGCCGTCGGGGAGATCAGCACGTCCGCCTTGGCGAACGCCGCCTCGAAGTCGCGCTGGATCAGGGTGCGCACCTTCTGGGCCGAGCCGTAGTAGGCGTCGTAGTAGCCTGCGCTCAGGGCGTAGGTGCCCAGGATGATGCGGCGCTTGACCTCGTCGCCGAAGCCGGCGGCGCGGGTGGCCCCCATGACGCGTTCGATCGTCAGCGGCCCCTCTTCGGGCAGGACGCGCAGTCCGTACCGGACGCCGTCGAACTTGGCCAGGTTCGAGGAGGCCTCGGAGGGCATGATCAGGTAGTAGGCGCCCAGGGCGTACTTGAAGTTGGGGCAGGAGACCTCGACGATCTCGGCGCCGGCGCCCTTGAGCAGCTCGAGGGACTCGTTGAACCGGTTCTCGACGCCGGCCTGGTAGCCCTCGCCGTGGAGTTCCTTGATGATGCCGATCTTCATGCCCTCGACGTTGCCGGTCCGTGCAGCGGCGACGAGGTCCTCGAGCGGATCCGGCAGTGACGTGGAGTCGCGGGGATCGTGTCCGCCGATGACCTGGTGCAGCAGTGCCGAGTCCAGCACCGTGCGGGAGACCGGGCCGATCTGGTCCAGCGAGGAGGCCATGGCGATAGCGCCGTAGCGGGAGACCCCGCCGTAAGTCGGCTTGACGCCGACCGTTCCGGTGACGGCGCCGGGCTGGCGGATGGATCCGCCGGTGTCGGTGCCGAGGGCCAGCGGAGCCTCGAAGGCGGCGACAGCGGCAGCGGAACCGCCGCCGGACCCGCCCGGGATGCGGTCCAGGTCCCAGGGGTTGTGGGTGGGGCCGAACGCGGAGTGCTCGGTGGAGGAGCCCATGGCGAATTCGTCGAGGTTCGTCTTGCCCAGGATCGGCATCTTCGCGGCGCGCAGGCGCTCGACGACGGTGGCGTCGTAGGGGCTGTGCCAGCCTTCGAGGATCTTCGAGCCCGCCGTGGTGGGCTGGCCGATCGTGACGATGAGGTCCTTGACGGCGATCGGCACGCCGGCGAGGACGTGGAGCTGTTCGGCTTCGGCACCGCCGGCGGCGCGGATCGCGTCCACCTCGGCGGCGACGGCGAGCGCCTCCTCGGCGTTGACGTGCAGGAAGGCGTGCACCTTGCCGTCGACGGCGGCGATGCGGTCCAGGTACGCCTGGGTGACCTCGACGGCGGTGACCTCGCGGGCTGCCAGCTTCTCGGCGAGCGCGGCGGCGGAGAGGCGGATCAGTTCGTTGTTCTCAGTCATGGTCTTAGTCCTCATCCAGGATTGCCGGGACCTTGAAACGGCCTTCGTACGCGTCGGGGGCACCGGAGAGGGATTGCTCGGCCGTAAACGTGTGGCCCACCACGTCCTCGCGGAACACATTGGTCAGCGGAATCGGGTGCGACGTGGCCGGGACGTCATCCCCGGCGGCTTCGCTGACAGACTTCACCGATTCAACGATGACGGCGAGTTCGCCGGCCATCCTGTCCAGCTCTTCAGCACTCATCTCGATGTGCGCGAGACGCGCAAGATGCGCGACGTCGTCGCGGTTGATCGCAGCCATGGATCTCCCCTGCAAGGTGTGGATTATTTTCCGTCCCAGTCTACGTGGGTTGGCGGACCGCTACTGTCCCGCGCCGGACCTGCCGATCCGTGGCCTGCCCGCCTGTCCCCTCAAGCAACGCGGGGGTGTTGGGATCCGGGTTGCAGGACTACCATGACATTTTATTCACCGTCCTGACGGACAACTCCAGACGCGGACCGACGACGCCCGCAGCCTCAGGCTGCCGCGCGCGGGTCCAGCGGAAGACACCTTGCGGGGGGCAGGCACCAGCCGATCCGGCTTACGCATGTCAGCAGTTACAAAGGCCGAGGGGTGGACCCTCATGACGCGTTCCGCACGACACTTACCGGCGGCTTCGGCCGTGATCCTGGGCCTCCTGATGGTGGCGCAGGCGGACAATCCCGGGTCCCTGTGCCCACCGGCGGGGACGGAGACCGCCGGCTACTGCCAGGACACCGCCCGAATCGAAGAGGTGCCGCATATAGGACGCAGTCACCTGGTGGTGTACACCCACGTCCTGGCGCTCGCTTCCGCCGTGTCCGACGACGGATAGGCCGGGCAGGCCTACTGCCCGGCGTCCTGTCAGACGTCCTGCCGGTAGACGAGCAGCTTGATATCGGTGTCCGGAACCAGCCAGTCGCGCTCGGGTGCCCGCTGGAAGCCGGTCTTCCGGTACAGCCCGTGGGCACTTTCCCAGGTCATGCCGGTGGTGAGTGCCACGGCCTTGATCCCCGGCAGCGATCTGGCGTGCGCGAGGATGGCTTCGACCATGGCCCGCCCGGCGCCGCTGCGCTGGACCGCCGGGTCCACGACGAGCATGCGGAATTCCAGCTCGTCGCTGCGGGCGATGTCGGCGTACGGCTCCCCCGCGACGGCCAGGGTCACGGAGCCCACTATCCGGCCCTCGCGCTCCGCGACCCAGATGGTGGCCTTCGCCGCCCGCTGTGCGACGTCCTGGATCTGCCGCATATACGGGTGGTCGGCGCTTTCAAAGTAGCCCGCGGCCAGATAGGAGTCCCGGGTGATGCGCGCGATGGCGTCGTAGTCGGCGGGGACGGCGGGGCGAATGAGGATCTGCAAATGCACCTGTCCATGCTACGGGCGGGCGGGGCTGTCCGGCAGCCAAACAGTGTTTTCCGTGACTGAACTATCAGTTCAGCGGGCCAGTTCAGCCAGCGAATCCAGCCGGCGGTCGGTTCGTCAGAGCGGGAACTTGCCGGAGAGTTCCAGCGATCCGGCACAGGTCCATGACGCCAGGCGTTCGTCGTCGGAGGGTCCGCCGGCCAGGGGGCTCGTGAGGCGCGGGCGCCGCACCCAGCAGCCGGCCTCTTCGGCGATCAAGGCTCCCGCGGCGAAGTCGTGCTCGTTGAGCCCGCGTTCGCCGTAGGCGTCGAAAGTGCCGTCGGCCACCAGGCACAGGTCCAGCGCCGCCGACCCGAGCCGGCGCACGTCGGCGAAGCCACCCATGAGGCTGCCCAGGCCGGATGCCTGCTCTGTGCGGACGGCCGGATCGTAGCTGAAGCCGGTGGCCAGGATCTGTCCCGTGCGTCCGGGGACTGGGCCGAACAGAGGCGTCACCTGGCCTTTGTCCTCCAGCCAGGCCCCGTGCCCGCGGGAGGCGAAGTAGGTCCGGCCCAGCGCAGGGGCGTTGACGACGCCGGCCAGCCAGACGCCGTCGGGGTCTGCCACGGCGACGGAGGTGCCGTAGTAGACAATGTTGCGGATGAAGTTCGTGGTGCCGTCCAGGGGGTCGATCGACCAGCGGTAGCCGCTGGGGTCCTCCGGCAGGACGGTGCCGCCTTCCTCGCCCGTGATGATGTCCCGGGGCCGTGCGGCGGTGAGGACGTCCCGGACGGCGGATTCGGCGGCCAGGTCAAAAGCAGTGACCCAGTCCCCCGAATCACCCTTGTTACTGACGTCCAGGGCGGCTGTGTTGCGGCTCGCAAGAACCGCCGCACCGGCTGCGGCCGCGGTCTTCGCCAGTTCCAGCAGTGCCGCGGGCGTGGCAGAGGGAGCGGCGCTCATTCGGTCATGGCTTCCTGGTGGTCTTCGCCGTCGACGTCGGCACTGGACTCCCGGGCTTCGTTCTCCGGAGTCCCGCCCGGCTCCGCGGAGCCGCCGGCCGGCCCGTCGGCCAGCAGGGCGCGGAAGCCGTCCTCGTCCAGGACAGGGACGCCGAGCTGTTCGGCCTTGTCCAGCTTGGTGCCCGCGTTCTCACCGGCCACCACGAAGCTGGTGTTCTTCGAGACCGAGCCGGCCGCCTTTCCGCCGCGGACCAGGATGGCTTCCTTTGCCTCGTCCCGGCTGAAGCCCTCGAGGCTGCCGGTCACCACGATCGTCAAGCCTTCGAGCGTCCGTGGCATGGACGCGTCGCGTTCGTCCTCCATCCGGACGCCGTCGGCTGTCCAGGTGTCCACAATCTCGCGGTGCCAGTCCTCGGTGAACCATTCGGTCAGGGCGGCCGCGATCACAGGGCCGACGCCGTCGACGTGGGCGAGCTCCTCTTCGGAGGCCTGGCGGATGGCGGCCATGCTGCCGAAGGCCGTGGCCAGCGCCCGCGAGGCGCGCGGGCCGACGTGCCTGATCGACAGGGCCACCAGTACCCGCCACAGGGGCTGGGACTTGGCCTTCTCGAGTTCCCGGAAGAGTTTGTCCGTCGTGGCGGTAGGTTTGGACGGTGTCTTGGCCGTGCCTTTGCTGTAGAAGTACGGCACGAGTTCGAACTCGCCCGTCGCCACGCCCTTGGACCGTTTTTCGCGGCGGATCCGGACATCCGCCAGATCCCCGGGCATGAGCCTGAAAAGGTTCGCCTCGGTGGTCAGCGGCGGGGTTTCGGGCTCTGCCGGCTGGGTCAGGGCGATGGCGGCTTCCCAGCCGAGCGCCTCGATGTCGAAGGCACCGCGGCCGGCGAGGTGGAAGACGCGTTCGCGGAGCTGCGCCGGGCAGGAGCGGGAGTTGGGGCAGCGGATGTCCACATCCCCCTCCTTGGCCGGTGCCAGGGGCGTGCCGCAGGCCGGGCATTCGGTGGGCATGACGAAGTCCCGGACGGGCGGGTCCTGCTGGTCGCGGAGGGCCAGGACCGGGCCCACGATCTCCGGGATGACGTCCCCGGCCTTGCGCAGGACGACTATGTCGCCGATCTTCACGCCCTTGGCCTTGACGACTTCCTGGTTGTGGAGGGTGGCCATTTCCACCGTGGAGCCCGCCACCTTGACCGGTTCCATCACGCCGTAGGGGGTGACGCGGCCGGTGCGGCCCACGTTTACCGCAATGTCCAGCAGTTTGGTGTGGACTTCCTCGGGCGGGTACTTGTAGGCGACGGCCCAGCGCGGCACCCGGGAGGTGTAGCCGAGCGCCCGCTGGGTGGCGAAGTCGTCCACCTTGACCACGATGCCGTCGATCTCGTGCGTGAGGCTGTGCCGTTTGTCGCCGTAGCCGGTGATGAATGCGAGCACGTCCTTGAGTCCGGGGAGGACCTCGAAGTACGGGCTGGTGGGCAGCCCCCATGCGGCGAGCTGCCGGTAGGTGTCGGACTGGCTCACGGTCTCGAGCCCCTCGCGGGCGCCGATGCCGTGCACGTACATCCGCAGCGGGCGTTTGGCGGTTTCGGCCGGGTCTTTTTGGCGCAGGGATCCGGCGGCGGCGTTGCGCGGGTTGGCCAGCGGGGCCTTGCCGGCCTGGATCAGGGCCTCGTTGAATTCGGCGAAAGCCTTGGACGGGATGAAGACCTCGCCCCTGACTTCCATCTCGGCCGGGAAGTTCTCTCCGGTGAGCTGCTGCGGGATTTCCTTGATGGTCAGGACATTGTGCGTGATGTCCTCTCCTGTAGCGCCGTCACCGCGGGTGGCGGCCCGGACCAGCACGCCGTCGCGGTAGAGCAGGTTGACGGCAAGGCCGTCGATTTTCAGTTCGGTCAGCCACGCCGGCGTTCCGTTGCCCAGTTTTGTGATGTTGGCTTCGGCCTTGGCGACCCATGCCTCCAGCTCCTCGAGGGAGAAGACGTCCTCAAGGCTGTACATGCGCTGCAGATGTTCGACGGCGGCGAAGGCTGCGGACACCTCCCCGCCAACCTCCTGGGTCGGCGAATCGTTGGCCACGAGTTCGGGGTGCATGGCCTCGATGGTTTCCAGCCGCCGGTAGAGCTCGTCGAACTCGGCGTCGGAGATGATCGGCGCGTCCTCCTGGTAGTACGCGAAGCGGTGCTTGCGGACCTCTTCGGCCAGGTTCTCGTACTCTTCGCGCACGTCCCCGGACGGGACCAGCTCCTCGGCCGGGGTCTGTGGTGCGGTGCCTGCTGCAGTCTTCCCTGTGCTCACAGACCTATCCTGCCCTAGATCACCGACAATGTCCGGTCAGCTGCCCGCGTTAAACGGCGAAGGCCCGGCTCATCTTGCAGTTGCCCCGGACGGAGGACCCGTGAGCCCCGACGGCACGGTGTCCGCATCTACGACGATGCAGGTGATGTTATCCCGTCCGCCACTGCGAATCGCCGAGTCGATCAAGGTGTCGACGGCCGACTGGGGATCACCTTCGACGCCAAGGATCCTAGCGATATCCTCATCACGAAGTTCCCCGGTCAGGCCGTCCGAACAGACGAGGATCCGGTCGCCTTCTTCAATCGGTATAAGCCAAAAATCCGCCTCGGCCTCGCCTCCGGTGCCGAGGGCGCGGGTCACGACGTGGCGGCGGGGATGGACGGCAGCCTCGGCCTGCGTGATCTGGCCCGCGTCGACGAGTTCCTGCACTTCGGAATGGTCCACAGTGATTTGCCCGAAGCCGTTGCTGCCCAGCAAGTAGGTCCGGGAATCGCCAATGTTCATGACGAGCCAGTACGGAACCCCTCCCTGCTCCACCACCACCGCGCCGGACAGCGTTGTGCCAGCCTGAGACGAAATGGCCTCGCGGATGCTTGCATCCGCGGTGTAAAGAAACTGCTGCACCTGCGCGGCCGTGGCTGTGCGCTCGGCAGCAGCGAGTTGGGGCATTTCAGCGAGCGTGCGAACACAGATTCCGCTGGCGACTTCGCCGGCGGCATGGCCACCCATGCCATCGGCTACCGCGAAGATGGGGTCGGCGGCGATGAATGAGTCCTCATTCATCTCGCGACGCAGGCCACGGTCTGTCCCATAGCCAGAGCGCAGCCGCAGGCTGGCGGACGCACTGGGGGGCCGGCCGGAGTTGTCACTGCCCGCATTGTCGGTCTCCAGGTCGGCAGCAGGATCGGCTTCTGGCTGTGAGTTCATGCCTGTCCTAGGTGGGGGATAAAGTCCCGGTCTGGGCCGTGGATCCGACTATTGCATAATGTACGACACATTGGAAACGGGAAGGGCTACCGTCTCCCGGGATCGCCTGCCCGGCTCGGGCCAGGACCCGGCCGGTTCAGTCCAGGACCAGGCCGCGTCCGCTGCCCCGTTGAAGCTGTACCGGGTGGATTTCGCCGAAGCCTCGGACGTCTTCGGCGGGGCGCGGGAGCAGGACGAACCGTTCGTCCTCCTCCAGGGCCGCCGCGGTCATCGAGTCCACCAGCACCGTCCCGGGGTCGGCCAGGGCGGTGAGCCGGGCGGCCAGGTTCACGGTCGGACCGTAGATATCGCCCAAGCGGGACAGGATGCGGCCCCAGACCATGGCCACCCGGGCCTGCGGCAGAATTTCATCGTCGGTGAAGGCCTGGCACAGGGCCAGCGAAATTTCAGCGCCGGCGGCAGGAGTTTCCGCAATATAGAGGACTTCGTCGCCGACGGTCTTCACCAGCCGTCCGCCGCCCACGGAGATGATCTCGGCGCACTTGTTCTCGAAGCGCTGCACGAGCTGGGCGAGCGTCTTTTCATTCATGCGGCGGGACAGGCTTGTGTAGGAGACCAGGTCAGCGAACCCAACCGCGCGTGCGAGCGGCAACGGGGCGTCGTCCTCGTCCCCTTCGCGGCCTTCCTCGCTGGACGCGAGTCCGGCCTCCGCGCGAACGGCCAGCCGCTGGACGCCGGCGTTGAGCTGGCGGCGCCAGGAATAGACGAGCATTTCCTCAAGGGCGTCCACGAGGGACGGGAGTTCGCTGACGAGGCGCTTGCGGGCCGTGGCATCGGGAACGCCCTGCTGGTGGACCATGTCCTCGATGAGCGCTTCGATCTGCCACACGACCATCCGGTCCGTCATCTGGCCGATCGACCGGGTGACGGAAATCGCGGCTTCTTCCGTCAGTTTGCCGGTCCGCACCAGGTCAACGATGGTGGAGAGCGCGGCCTGGTCGCGTTCGGTGAACGCCACGTCCTCGTCACCGAGATTGGGAAAGCCAAGCGCGCGCCACAGCTTCCGGGCGGACAGGAGTGAAAGTCCGGCGCCTGCTGCCACTTCACGGCGGCGGAGCTTCCGCTCGCCGCCCAGCAGCCGGGTTTCCAGTGCCTTGGCTGCGACCCGTTCGGCGGAGATTGTGCCCGTGGGAGGAGCCGCGGCAGGGGCGCCCTCGCGGGCACCGTCGCCGAAAGCACCGTCTGCCATGATCCCTGGCGCGGTGTCGAGCACGGCCGCTTCGAGGGTGGCTGCCTCGACGACGGCGTCCGGCCCCTGGGCCGGCTCTTCGGCCATGAGGCCTGTCTCCGGGTGGGCGTTCTCAGCGTTCATCTCTTCCACCTTCTCTCGGCTCCCACAGCCGGGTCTCGCCTGGGTTGTGCATCATGCCGCCCGTCCCCGGTTCCTCCCTCCGCGGAAGGTCATCGATGGCGTCCAGGATGAAGTTTCGGAACGTCGCCACTTCCGGGACGTCCGGGACCACCGATCTGGCGGGGTACCCGGTATCCAAGGATATATTCCCGGAGCGCAATACGCGTTGGAGGAGGGATTGTTCGATGTACACCTCACGGACACCGGCCAGCCAAACCTGCTGATCGCGCCTCCGTAGCATGCCGTAACGGGCAACTAACCGCTGGCTGGTGAGGGTGTACCGCGTGGAATGCCAGGACAACACCTTTGGCAGGCAGGAGGCCAGCAGCACCCACGCCGCCAGGGCCACACACGTCCCGACAAGCCAGACAGTCCAGTCCGCGGTGATGAGCGGGAGGAGCTTTCCGGGACCGCCTTTGGTAATCCAGGCACTGGCATAGGCGGCCAGGGCGGGAACAACGATGAACAGCAGCGCCGGGACAATCAATATCCTGGGCTGGGGCCGGGTCACGACAATCACTTGCTCTCCCGGCAGGAGCTCTTTACGCATAGCCGCTTTCCGCGCCCGGCGGCGTCCACGGGCGCAAATGGACCACATCGCCGGCCGTCACTACGTGCTCGTGGGCCGCGGCGTCGACCACCAGGAGGGACCCGTACTCGTCGATCCGCGTGGCGTGACCGATGATCTCGTGGTCCCCGGGCAACTGGGCGCGGACCTGCTTGCCGAGTGTGGTCAGCACCGTTTCCACCCGCTTGTGCAGCGAGTGGCCGCCGGCCATTCCGGCGGCGGGGTCGCCGTCGGCATTGCAGAAGCTCCGGTAAAGCGTGGCGAAGCGGGAGAGGTAGCTTTTCAGGAGTGCCGTCCGGTCAACGGTGTCGGCATTCTCCAGCAGGACGGACGTGGCGGTGGGAACCGGCAGCTCCGCCTCCGTCAGTGTCACGTTCAGTCCTGTGCCGATGACAACCGGCGGTGCCGTGCCCTCCCCCAGCGGCCCCATCTGGGCAAGGATCCCGGCAATTTTCCGGCCGCGCACCAGGACATCGTTGGGCCACTTGAGCTCGGCCGGGATGCCTGCGGTCTCCCACAGGGCTTCACGCAGCGCCAGGGCCGCCAACAGCGACAGCCAGGAGTAGCTGTCCGTGGGCAAGGGGCGCCCGTCGGCGTTGACGGGCCTGAGCACGATCGAGACGGAGACGGAGCTGCGGGCCGGAGCTTCCCAGCTGCGGTCCAGCCTGCCCCGCGCGGCGCTCTGGTATTCGGCGGTGAGCACGGACAGGTCCGGGAACGCCCGCGGATCTTCCGTGACGCCGCGCAGCAAATCGGCGTTGGTGGAACCGGTGGACTCCACCACCGTCAGCTGCGGAATGCCGTGGGCGGACAGGAACGCCTCGTCGCCGAGGGCGTTCAGGTCCAGGGGCGGACGGTCCGGGGCTTCCTGCGCGGCTTCCATGCTTGAATCCTACCGAGTAACGGCTGCGGCGGCCCCGGCCCTGTTCACGCAAATGCCTCCGCGCAAACTCCCCACCTCTGGCCGGCGTATCCGGCGGGTCGGCCGGACACGCCGGGGATTGTCGGCGCCAGATCCTTAAACGAGGGGAATCTCCGCAGGGCGGACGGCCGAAAAACACCCAGCAAGTTCAGAGGAAAATGTCAGGGACCAGCCGGTCCCCGGGGACTCCCGCGCTGTAGGGGCTGAAATCCGTGACGCCCGCAGCCGCGAGGACCTGCTCGTCGGTGTAGAAGTTCCCGCTCCAGCTCCCGGACTCCGGAATCGCGTTGCTGGCCGTCAGCACGGCGTGGGCGGCATCGGCCATGATTTCCGGGCCGCGCGCACCCCGGACGATCTTGTCCCCGCCGGGCATATTGCGGATGGCGGCCGTGTCGATCAGGGTGCAGGGCCACAGGGAGTTCACGTTGATGCCGTCCACCTTGAGTTCCTCGGCGAGCCCCAGGGTAGTAAGGCTCATGCCGTACTTCGCCATGGTGTAGGCCAGATGCATGCCGGCCCATTTCGGGTCCAGGTTCAGGGGCGGCGACAGCGTCAGGATCTGCCCGGCGTCGGATTCCCGCAGCGCCGGCAGGGCGAGCTTGGAAAGCAGGAACGTCCCGCGGACGTTGATGTCCTGCATAAGGTCGTAGCGCTTCATGTCCACGGCGTCGGTCTGGGACAGGTCAATGGCCGAGGCGTTGTTGATGACGATGTCAATCCCGCCGAAGCGTTCCACGGCGCCGGCAACCGCCCCGGCAACGTCGGCGTCCCTGCGCACATCGCCGACCAGCGGAAACGCCTGCCCGCCCGCCGCCTCGATCTGCTCCGCGGCGGAATAGACGGTCCCTTCCAGCTTCGCGTGAGGCTGTCCGGTCTTGGCCAACAGCACTATATTGGCGCCATCCCGGGCTGCGCGGACGGCGATGGCCAGGCCTATGCCGCGGCTGCCTCCGGACATCAGGATGGTGCGGCCCTGGAGGGAACCGGCGGCCTGGTAGGGCCCTGCAGCAGCGCCCGAAGCATCATTGCTTGAAGTCATGACCACACTCTAGCGGACTCATGTTACTGGTCGGTAACATTAATTCCCCGCGCTCCCGCCCGGTTGCATGCCGCCCAGGCGCCGCGGAGCCCTGCCAGCCCCGGAAATCCGGGGGCTGGCGCCGGGCTGGCGCCGGGCTGGTCGGGAGCAACCGGGTAGGAGCGCTGAGCCCGGGCTCGGCCGGGCCGCCCGTGAACCTCATTGCGGTCATGGCGGGACGCGGGGCGAAAATTGTAGGTTTTCTACAGCGGCATGGGCCAATGGCGTCACTAGACTTGCCAACAAGGCCTTGCTTTTGTGCATTCCAACTAAAGCGCCACGCGGACCAGGGCCAGCGAGCTACAGCGACCGAACAATCAGCAACAGAGCCGGAGACACTTGATGAGCCACGATCTGACCACGACTGCGGGAAAGATTGCAGACTTCCGCGACCGCCTGGCCCGTGCTGAGCAGCCCTCCGGCCCGGAAGCGATCGAGAAGCAGCATGCGCGCGGCAAGAACACCGCCCGCGAGCGCATCGACCTGCTGCTGGACGCCGGCTCCTTCGTCGAGTTCGATGCGCTCGCGGTGCACCGCTCGACAGCGTTCGGCATGGAGAAGAAGAAGCCGCTCGGCGACGGCCTGGTCTCCGGCTACGGCACCGTGGACGGCCGGCCCGTTGCCGTCTACAGCCAGGACTTCTCCGTCTATGGCGGCTCGCTCAGCCAGGTCAACGGCGAGAAGATCGTCAAGGTCCAGGAGTTTGCGCTGCGCAACGGCTGCCCCGTGGTCGGCATCCTCGACGGCGGCGGCGCGCGCATCCAGGAAGGCGTCGCATCGCTGGCCATGTTCGCGGACATCTTCCGCAACAACGTCCACGCTTCCGGCGTCGTCCCGCAGATCTCCCTCATCATGGGCCCCTCCGCCGGCGGCGCCGCGTACTCCCCCGCCCTGACGGACTATGTGGTCATGGTGGACAAGACCTCCCACATGTTCATCACCGGCCCGGACGTCATCAAGACCGTCACCGGCGAAGACGTTGACATGGAAACCCTCGGCGGCGCACGCCAGCACAACGCCAACACAGGCACGTCCACCTACCTCGCGTCCGATGAAGCCGACGCCATCGAATTTGTCCGCGAACTGCTGGACTTCCTGCCCTCCAACAACCTCGCCGAAGCGCCGGTGACGGATCATCAGCAGGAGCTGGACCTCGACGACGACGATCTCGCCCTCGATCTGCTCATCCCGGACTCGGCCAACCAGCCGTACGACATGCGCAAGGTCATCGAACAGATCGTGGACGACGCCCACTTCCTGGAGATGCAGTCCCTCTACGCCCCGAACGTGATGATCGGCTACGGCCGGATCGAGGGGCACACCGTCGGCGTCGTTGCCAACCAGCCCATGCAGTTCGCCGGGACCCTGGACATTGCCGCTTCGGAGAAGGCTGCCCGGTTCGTGCGCCACTGCGACGCCTTCAACATCCCCATCATCACCCTCGTGGACGTGCCGGGCTTCCTGCCGGGCAAGGACCAGGAGTTCCAGGGCATCATCCGGCGCGGCGCCAAGCTGCTCTACGCCTACGCCGAAGCGACCGTGCCGAAGCTGACTGTGATCACGCGCAAAGCCTACGGCGGGGCATACATCGTGATGGGCTCCAAGAAGCTCGGCGCGGATCTCAACCTCGCCTGGCCCACCGCCCAGATCGGCGTGATGGGCGCCCAGGGCGCCGTCAATATCCTGTACCGCCGCGAACTTGCCGCCGTTGCCGAAGCAGGGGGCGACGTCGAGGCCAAGCGCGCCGAAGTCATCCGCCAGTACGAAGAAGAGCTGCTCAACCCCTACCAGGCTGCCCAGCTCGGCTACGTGGACGCCGTCATTGCCCCGTCCGAGACCCGCGTGCAGCTCACCAAGGCCCTGCGCGCGCTGCGGGACAAGAGGGCCAGCCTGCCCGCCAAGAAGCACGGGAACATCCCGCTGTGACGCCGTCGACCAAACCTGAGGGCGCACCGGCAGACCCCGAAGCCACGCCGGCGGAGCAGCCCCTGATGTCGGTTGTCAAGGGCGCGCCGACGGCAGAGGAACTCGCCGCGCTGGCCGCCGTCGTCCTCTCCCTCGGCAACGGCGCAGCCGCGGCGCCCGAAGAGCCAAGCGCGAGGCACTGGATCCGCCGGCAGCAGCTGCAGTTGGCGCCGAAGCCCGGCCCCGGTTCGTGGAAGCGCAGCCGCGGCTAGGAAAAGTTCAGCAACCCTTTCATAACCGCCGCGGCCGGGCTAGTCTCGTTCGGGTGACTACCGAAACGAATGAAAACCCCACGCCCGACAGCCCTGCTCCCGTGCGCCCCCAGACGGCCATCGATGCCGTCGCCGACGCGTACACGGACACGCTCATCCGCCTCAACCCGAGTTTCGCCACCGAGCTCGGCCTCCCGGGCCATGAAACCGAATACGCTGACTTCTCCCCGGCCGGCCACGGGCAATTCGCCGCGGCGGCCCGCGAGGCACTCGCCGCACTGGAGGGCCTGGAGCCCGTTGACGACGTCGACGCCGTCACGCTCGACGCCATGCACGAGCGCCTGGGCCTGCAGCTGGAGATCCACGCGTCCGGCTGGGACCTTGCCGACCTGAACAACATCGAGTCGCCCGCCCAGCAGATCCGCGCCATCTTCGACCTCATGCCCACGGCCACCGCCGAGGACTGGGAGCACATCGCGGGCCGGGCACATAACGTCGCCGGCGCCATCGACGGCTACATCGAGTCCCTGCGCGCCGCAAAGGAGGACGGCAAGGTCTCCGCGGTCCGCCAGGTCTCGATCGTCATCGAGCAGACCACCAAGTACGCCGCGGCGGACGGCTTCTTCGCGAAGCTCACGGCCGGCGCCAGGACATCCGAAGGGCCGCTGCCGCCGGAGCTGCAGGCCAGGCTCGACGCCGGCGCCGCGGACGCCCGCGTGGCCTACTCCCGGCTGGCAGGATTCCTCGAGTCGGAGCTCCAGCCGGTCGCCCCCGCCAAGGACGCTGTGGGCCGTGAGCGCTACGCCCTGGCCTCCCGCGCCTTCCTCGGCGCCACCGTGGACCTGGAGGAGACCTACGCCTGGGGCGTTGAGGAACTCGCGCGCATCATCGCCGAACAGGAGCGGGTTGCCGAAGAGATCCGACCCGGGGCCTCGATCGAAGAAGCCAAGAAGATCCTGGACAACGATCCGGCCCGTCGGCTCAAGGGCACCGACGCCCTCAAAGCCTGGATGCAGGAACTCTCCGACAAGGCGGTGGCCGAGCTCGCCGGCGTCCACTTCGAGATCCCGGACATCATGAAGACGCTCGAATGCCGGATCGCCCCCACGGACGAGGGCGGCATCTACTACACCCCGCCGTCGCAGGACTTCAAGCGCCCGGGACGGATGTGGTGGTCGGTGCCCGCCGGCGAGGACACGTTCACCACGTGGGCCGAGACCACCACCGTGTTCCACGAGGGGGTCCCGGGCCACCACCTGCAGATCGCCACGGCCATCTACCGCCGCGAACTGCTCAACAAGTGGCGCCGCAGCGTGTGCTGGACCTCCGGTCACGGTGAAGGCTGGGCACTCTACGCGGAGAAGCTCATGCAGGAATTGGGCTACCTGAAGGATCCGGGCGACCACATGGGGATGCTGGACATGCAGCGCATGCGTGCCGCCCGAGTGGTGTTCGACATCGGCGTGCACTTGGAGTTGGAGGTGCCCGAGCGTTGGGGGTCGGGCACCTGGACTTCGGACAAGGGCTTCGAGTTCCTCAAAGCCAACCTGCCGATCAGCGAGGGGCAGCTCAAGTTCGAGTTCACCCGTTATCTCGGCTGGCCGGGCCAGGCGCCGTCGTACAAGGTGGGGCAGCGGCTGTGGGAGCAGGTCCGCGCCGAATTGGAATCACGCCCCGGCTTCGACCTCAAGGCGTTCCACACCAAGGCCCTGAACATCGGCTCCGTGGGCCTGGACACCCTGAAGCGCGCGCTGCTCGGGTAGGTCTTTCGCTGCCACCCGGGCTGTGAGCCGTCAGCTCAGGCAGAGGCACAACGGATGGCCCGCCGGGTCTAGGAACACCCGGAAGGTCGTTCCGGGCTGGTGTCCGTGCTTGGTCGCGCCGAGTTTGAGCACTGCTGCCTCTGCGGCGTCGAGGTCGTCGACGAGGAGGTCGAGGTGCATCTGCTGCGGTACCTCCTGGCCGGGCCATTGCGGCGGCGTGAAGGACTCGACCTTCTGGAAACTCAGCGCATCGCCGTATTCGGCGCGAACGGAGCACCAGTCTTCGTCGCCCTGCTCGACCTTCCAGCCGAGCAGGGCGCCGTAGAACTCGGCCAGTAACTTGGGGTCAGGACAGTCGAGTACGACGACCGGGAAGCGTGCGATAGCCATGGCCACCACTCTAGGACCGGGGCCCGCGCGAGACAATCGCCACACCCCCGGGTGGAATAACTTCACATTCGGGTGATCCTTCAGCGGAAATCCGGGGTCCGGGCAATCCTGCGAGGATTTACAGCGCGTAATATTTCTCAACGTCCGTTAGTCGTGATACGAACGGGAGTCCTAGCGTGTTCGGGTGACCACTCAGACAAGCACCCCCGCCCCCGCAGGAAAGCCCGGTTTCCAGCTGCCCAAATGGGCCGGCTCTTTTGGCTTCCAGATCATTGCCGCCTTGATCGTGGGCCTGGGCCTTGGCCTGCTCGCGAAGTACACGGGCAGCACCAAGACGAACCCCAATGCCCTCGGCGCCACGCTGCAGACCATCGGCTCGAGCTACGTCTCGCTGCTGCAGACCGCCGTCGTTCCGCTTATCTTTACCGCCGTCGTCAGTTCCATCTCGAACCTGCGCGCCGTCTCCAACGCGGCCCGGCTGGCCTGGAACACGCTGCTCTGGTTCGCCATCACCTCGCTCATTGCCGTCCTGATCGGCATCGGCCTGGGCGTGCTGCTGCAGCCCGGTGCGAGCACCGGCATCACCCAGCAGGCCAAGTACGCCGGCAAGTCCGGTGACTGGTGGGCCTTCCTGGTCGGACTGTTCCCGAAGAACTTCCTGGGCCTGGGCGCGAGTACGACGGTCACTGACGGCGTCGCCACCACCGCTGTGAGCTTCAACGTCCTTCAGATCCTCGTGATCGCCATCGCCGTCGGCATCGCTGCGCTTAAGGTGGGCAAGGCCGCCGAGCCGTTCCTGGACCTCAATGCCTCCGCCCTCGCCGTGATCCAGAAGGTCCTTTGGTGGATCATCCGGATCGCCCCGCTGGGCACCGTCGGCCTGATCGGCAACGCCGTGGCCGTCTACGGCTGGGACACCATCGGCTCTCTCGGTAAGTTCACCGTGGCCATCTATGTCGGCCTCGCCCTCGTGCTGTTCGTGGTCTACCCGGTCCTGGTCCGCAGCCACGGTCTCTCCGTCAAGCAGTACTTCTCCGGCGTCTGGCCGGCCGTGCAGCTGGCCTTCGTCTCCCGCTCCTCGGTGGGAACCCTGCCGCTGACCCAGCGCGTGACCGAGCGTTCCCTGGGTGTTCCCCGCGCTTACGCCTCCTTCGCCGTGCCGCTGGGCGCGACCACCAAGATGGACGGCTGTGCCGCGATCTACCCGGCCATCTCCGCGATCTTCGTGGCCCAGTTCTTCGGCATCCAGCTGGACTTCACGCAGTACCTGCTGATCGCGCTCGTCTCCGTGCTGGGCTCCGCCGCGACCGCCGGCACCACCGGCGCCGTCGTGATGCTGACCCTGACGCTCTCCACGCTGGGACTGCCGCTGGCCGGCGTCGGGCTCCTGCTCGCGATCGACCCGATTCTGGACATGGGCCGCACCGCGGTCAACGTGGCCGGTCAGGCCCTGGTCCCAACGATCGTGGCCAAGCGCCAGGGCATCCTGGACGAGTCGCTCTACAACGCCCCGCGCAGCGGCGACCCGTTCAGCGACGACGTTGTGGACGACGAAGTTGCTGACGCTGCCGTTGCTGACGCTGCCGTTGTTGGCTCCGACAATGGTGACGCCGACGGCGATGCTCCGGCTGCCGCCGGGCGCGAATTGGCCGGCGCAAAGGCCTAAGCACCGCATAGCGACAGTAGTCCCCGGGATTCTCGTCCCGGGGACTACTTGTTGTGGCTCATACCGCAGTGCCTCAGCGGCCGCCGCCGATCACGCCTTTCTCGGCAGCCTTCGTGACGGCGTCAGCCTCAGCCTGGGTCAGGGTGCCGTCCTTGACGGCCTGGTCCAGCCGGGGCTTCAGCGCGGCGGCGTGGTCAGCCTGCGCCTGCGTGCGGAGTTCGTCGAGGGCCGCGGTGACCTTGGATTCGTCAATGCCAAGCGACTTTGCCAGGGACGCGGCCAGGGCCTTCTCCATCGCGGCGCGGTCGGGCTTTTGCCCCTCGGTCGGCGGCGAGGACGGCTTGTTGGCCTGCCGGAAGGCCTTCAGCGCGTCCGAGACCTTGGCCTCGTCCACGCCGAGTTTAGCGGCGAGCTCCTTGGCCTGCTCCCCCGTTCCCAGGCCGCCGTGGCGGCCGCCACGCATGCCGTGGCCGTCGTTCTGGGTGCCCGCCTGGGTGCCCGCCTGGGTGCTGGAGCTGGGAGCGGGGGTGGGAGTCGTCGTCGCATGCGCCATTCCGGCGACTCCGAGCCCGGCTCCGAGGGCCAGCGCCCCCGCCCCCAGGCCGAGGGCGATCTTCTTCCTGCGTGACATGTGTTTCTCCTGGATCTGCCGTGCAGTGACGGCGCCGTTACCTGCGGATGTTTCCGGGAGTCCCTTTCAAGACCACTTTCAGTCTGCCTCCGCGGCATCACAAATGGCTGTTTCCCACCTTTCACTTTCCTGTGAATGCGGCCGTGAGTCTTTGCCGTGCATTCCCGGCTCGAATATCGGATCACCGTTCCCGTCCCGCAGCCGGAATTCTGGTTAGGCTCGGGGCATGCTGATCGTCACCTCGAACGACATCCCGGGCCACCGGATCGACGCCGTCTTCGGCGAAGTCATGGGCCTGACCGTCCGCTCCCGGGACATCGCCGGCCAGGTCGTGGCCGGTCTGCGCTCCCTCGTCGGCGGTGAGCTCCGCGAACTGACCCAGGTCCTCTACGACAGCCGCCGGGAGGTCATGGCCCGGATGGTCGCCGAGGCAGAGCAGCGCGGCGCAAATGCAATTATCGCGATGCGGTTCGACACAGCGCACATGGCCAACAACTGGTCGGAGATCTGTGCCTACGGCACCGCCGTTTTCGCTGTGCCGCTGGCCGACGGCGAACCGGGCGCCACGGCGCAGTCCCTCCACCTGACCGGGGCGGCCCAGCAGGCGGACCGCCAACCGTAACGCCGCCGCGAGACGCCGGGACCCCGCCAGCTCCGAAGAAACTTGCCCGGAGTGCAAACATGCACGTAGTGTACCCATATGCCCATTCCGTCAGCTTCCCCGCCGGCCTCCGGCGATCCCGGCGCGCCTGGCGACCGCGGCGCCGCCGGGATCCCGGCGCCCTCGCGCCGCGAACTGAACAAAGCGGCCACGCGCCAGGCCATTACCGACGCGACCCTGGAGCTGCTCCGCACGCGGGGACCGGGCAACTTCACGGTCGAGGACATCGCCGAAGCCGCCGGAATCTCCCGCCGGACGTTCTTCAACTACTTCAGCAGCACCGAAGCGGTCATTGCCTCGGTGACCCACGGGTTCCTGGACACAGCGCTCCAGCAGTTCCGGCTCCGTCCGGCCACTGAACCCATCCTGGAATCCGCCCGGGCCGCCCTCGTTGAACTCGCCGACCCGATGACCATCGCCCCGCTGGCCGAGCTCTACAGCCTTGGCCAGTCCAACCCGCAGCTCAACCGGTCCGAACTGGAAGCGTGGGACCACTGCACTGTGGAGATCATCGACGCCGCCCGCGAGCGCTTCGCCCGGGACGCCGGGGCCGGCCGCGGCACCGGCGTCGACGAACTCTATCTCCGCGCTTTGGCGGGTTCCATCATTTCCTGCGGCAAAGCCGCGATGGACGTGTGGTTCGCCCGGTGCGGCGGCTCCCTGTCCGCCGAATCGCTCGCCACCCTTCGCCAGCTCCTGATCGATTCCATGAGCCTGCTGGGCTCCGGATTTGCCTCTCCGGCTGCCGCTCCGGCCGCCAGCCACACCGCCGCCCCTTCCCCAGATCGGTCCTGACATGGCTCTTTTGCTCTATCGCCTCGGCAAGTTCTCCTACCGCCACCGCTGGCTCGTCATCTCCCTCTGGCTTGCCGTCATGGTGGCCGTCGGCGGTGCCGCGGCAGCGTTCCACGGCACCCTGTCCAACAACTTCCAGATCCCGGGCACTGAGACCCAGCAGATGGCGGACAAGCTCAAAAAGGAGCTCCCGTCCTCCTCCGGCGGTTCCGCAAGCATCGTCTTCGAAGCCAACGACGCGCAGTTCAGCCAGGCCGGCAAGGACGCAGTGTCCGCCGCGCTGGCCAAGCTGAAGAGCATCCCGGATGTCCAAGGCACCGTCGATCCCTTCGCCACCCAGGCGCAGCTGGACAAGGCCGGCACGGACCTTGCCGCCGGCGACCAGCAGGCCGCCGCGGGTAAAGCCCAGCTGGACAAGGCCGCGGCGGATCTCGCCGCGGGCAAGGCCCAGCTGGACGCCGCCGAGGCGCAGATGACCGCGGCCGGCATGTCCCCGCAGGCCATCGATGCCCGGCTCGGGCAGCAGAAAGCCGCCCTAGCCGCAGGCCAGGCAAAGCTCGACGCCGGCACCAAGGACCTTGAGGCCGGCAACGCCAAGCTGGCCCTCGGCAAACGCCAGCTGGAAGCTTCCCATGGCCTGCGTTTCGTCTCCGAGGACGGCAAGGCTGCCATTGCCCAGGTGCAGTTCAAGACCTCGATCAACGGCCTCACGCCTGAGGTGCGGCAGGAAGTCCAGGACATCGTCAAAGAGGTCTCCTCCGCCAACGTGACGGCGCTGCCCAGCAAGGAAATCAGCGAGGACATCTCGGAGATCTTCGGCACCGCGGAGGTCATCGGCATCGCCGTCGCCGCGCTCGTGCTGATCATCATGCTGGGAACCCTGGTCGCCGCCGGGCTTCCGCTGCTGATGGCGATCGTCGGCGTGGCCGTCGGCGTCGGTGGCACGTTCGCCCTCAGCGGCGCCGTCGACATGAGTTCCATCTCCCCGATGCTGGCGCTCATGCTGGGCCTCGCCGTCGGCATCGACTACTCCCTGTTCATCGTCAACCGGCACCGCGGCCAGCTGCTCGCCGGTCTGGACCCCGAGGAGTCCGTGGCCTTGGCCACGGGCACCTCCGGCAACGCCGTGCTCTTCGCCGGCCTCACAGTGATCATCGCCCTCGCGGCCCTCGTGGTGCCGGGGCTGCCGTTCCTGGCCGTCATGGGCCTGTCCGCTGCCGCCACGGTGGCGGTGGCCGTCGTCGTCGCCCTGACCCTGACGCCGGCCATCCTGTCCCTGGTCGGCCGCAGACTCATTTCCAAGCGGGCCTGGGCGAAGGCGGAGCAGCACAACGCCGCCCCCGGCCATGAGACCGAGGACCGCGCCAAGGACGAATACCGCAGCAGCCATGGCTGGGGCGGCGTCGTCACCCGGCACCCATGGCTGTCCCTGCTGGCCGGCGTGCTGCTGCTGGGTGTGGTGGCGCTTCCCGCCAGCCAGCTCCGGCTCGCCTTGCCCGATGCCAGCTCCGAGCCGGTCGCCTCGGCTGCCTTCAAGGCCTACGACGTCACCAAGCGGAGCTTCGGCGAGGGCATGACCGGGCCGATCATCGTCGTCGGCGACTTCCCCGCGGGCCTCACCGCCGCCGAGGCACAGGCCAAGCAGTTCGACGTCGCGGACATCCTGCGCAAAACGGACAACGTTGCCGCCGCCGTACCGCTGGCCCTGAGTGAAGACCGCCGCACCGCCGTCTTCCAGATCCTCCCGAAGGAGGGTCCTGCAAGCGCCAGCACCGTCGAGGTGGTATCCGAGCTCCGCGCCGAAAAGGCCCGGATCCAGGACACCACCGGGGCCAGCATCGGCCTCACCGGCCAGACCGCCGGCAACGTCGACGTCTCGAGCAAGCTCGGCGCCGCTCTGCCGCCGTACCTGGCCATCGTCGTCGGACTCTCGCTGCTCCTGCTGCTGCTCGTGTTCCGCTCGATCGTGGTCCCGCTGCTGGCCACGGGCGGCTTCCTGCTCTCGCTCGCGGCCGCCTTCGGCGGCGTCGTCGCGGTGTACCAGTGGGGCTGGCTCGGGACCGTGTTCGGCGTCGAAAACCCCGGCGCCGTGCTGAGCTTCCTGCCGATCATCCTGATCGGTGTGCTCTTCGGCCTGGCCATGGACTACCAGGTGTTCATCGCCTCCGGCATGCGCGAGTCCTTCATGCACGGCGAACCGGCCAAGCACGCGGTCCGCTCCGGCTTCAGCCACGCGGCCGCCGTAGTCACCGCCGCCGCGATCATCATGGTCAGCGTGTTCTCCGGTTTCATCTTCTCGCACCTGAACATGGTCCGGCCGCTGGGCTTCGCGATGGCCTTCGGCGTGCTGGTGGACGCCTTCGTGGTGCGCATGACCATTGTCCCGGCCGTGATGTACCTGCTCGGCGACAAGGCGTGGTGGCTGCCCGGGTGGCTGAACCGGATCCTGCCGGACGTCGACGTCGAGGGCGCCAAACTGCGCAAGCCCGCCGCGGGCGGCTTTAGCGGTTCCGGTAGTAGTCTCGCCAGATCAGACGATGAACGGGCAGCTTCCGCGGCAGCGACCTCAAGCCAGGGATGAACGGCAGCAGGGTCAGCAACGCGGTCAGCACGAACATTGTGATAACCGCCAGGGCGTCGACACTCGGCGAGGACTTGAACGGTTCCACCTGGTAGAGGAGCGAGAAGAGCCACAGCCAGGACTGCCCGGGCGTGTCACCGGTCTCGTTCATCACGCCCCACTGGTCCCCGGAGAGGTGCTGGCCTGCCGCAAGATCCGGAAAGTAGCTGCCGTCTCCGAGGAACAGGAGGCTGCGGGTGTAGTCCATGTTGTAGAAGTTTCCGCCGCCCTGCAGCACACCGTCCAAGGTGCCTTGCCGCGCCATGTCCAGCAAAGCGCCGGTGAGGGCGGGAACCGGGCCATAGGAGCCGTCGGCGACCTTGGCGGGGTCGTTGTCGGGGGCCGCCGCGAGGGCGTCGGAATAGGCGGCAGTCCAGTCGGAACGTTGCTGGTCCGTGGCGGCCGTCCAGTCGGCCAGGGCGGCCGGCGGCGACGGCAGCGACTCCAGCGGCCCAATCACGAAGTCCTGGGCAGTATCGACCGGAAGCCGGACGCCGGAGAGGCTTTGGAGGTCCACCGGGCCGATTTTCTGCGAGGCGTCCGGAGTGGAGTTGTACGGCGGCCCGTACCCGGCGGTGCCGGACGTTCCGCCCAGTTCCGTGGCCGCGGTGGCGACGAAGTCCGCCGGGGCGGTGGCCGCCCACGATTTGAGGCTGACGCTGGGCTCGTCCGGGGCGCCGAAGATGGCCGACACACCGAACACCAGCAGCCCCACCACCACAACCCCAATGGTGAGTTCCTTCAGGAGGTCATACTCACGGACGCGGCCCGTCCACGGCCGGCTGGCAACGTCGTCCGTCTTCCGCCATGAGTCAGTGCTGCTCTTGCCGGTCATGGCGCTGCGTCCTTCGGTTCGTCGGACTCCTGGGGAATGGCGGACTCCAGCGGGTGGCTGGGCGCCTGGGCCTGGCTGGGCGCCGGGCTGTTGCCGCGCAGCTGGGCGTCACCCTCGGCGGCTTCCAACGGTGGCGCAACACCGTGGACCCGGACCAGCAGGACATGCAGGATCACCACGGCGCCCACGGCCAGGGGCAGCAGTGTGATGTGCCACACGAAGATCTGTCCGACGTTGGTCACGTTGAACCAGGCGCCCACCCCCACGGCGTTCAGCGCATCCTTGGCTTCGAAGGCAATCCACTGGGAATCGAAGTTTGTCTGGAGAAGATACCCGGTGAAGGCCGCCACGATGGAAACGACGAAGGAGAGCATGCCGGTGATCCAGGTCAGAACCCGGCCACCGCGCCAGGCCGCCATCCAGAACTTCAGCCAGAGGTGCACCACCATGAAGATGAAGAACAGTTCCACGCTCCACAAGTGGGTGCTGTTGACGAAGCTGCCGAGGGAGGAAACGTGATACCACTGGGGTCCGTTCAGTCCCAGCACGATCCCGGAAATGATGATCCAGAGCAGCGACGCGATAGCCCCCATACCGAAGACATAGGCCCAGGACATGACATAGCTTGGCTGGTCCTCGGGCAGGAGTTTGTCCGGGGGGAGCTTCCCAAGCATCCACCTGCGGGCTTTGCCGGTCCAGGTGTGCGCGTCATGGTCCTCCGCCGGCAACCCGCGCGCCGGTGTGGTCCGGGCGGTCATTTCCGCCGCTTCCCGCCGGGAAAAGGAAGGACCAGCGCCAGCACGAACAGGACGATCATCACTACGATCACCATCAGGTTTCCCGACTGGATGGTGAAGCCGTCCCAGCCAAAATATGTTCCGGCGCCCATGGTGGTGACGCCCGCGATTAGCCAGCCGGTCATGGACTTCTCGATTCTCCGTAGGGTCCTGCCTCAACCACACCATGGCCAAATATCCGTAACCAGAGGCTTTCGCCCCGCCCGGCAGCCGCAACTCCCCAGCCCGTCCAGGGTCAATTAGGCTGGAGCGGTGACCCGCCTCATCCTTGCCTCCCAGTCCCCCGCCCGCACCAAGCTGCTCGCCAATGCCGGCATCAAGCACGAGGTCCTCGTCTCGGATGTGGACGAGGACGCCGTCCAGGCCCGCTACGGCGTGACCGACCCGCACGATACCGCCCTGCTGCTGGCCCGGGCCAAGGCCGAGGCGGTCGCCTCGCTGCCGGAGGCCGACGGCGCAATCGTCATCGGCTGCGATTCGGTCTTCGAGTTCGACGGCGAGGCCCACGGCAAGCCGTACACCGCCGACGTCGCCCGCGAGCGGATGCTCCGCATGAGCGGCAGCATGGGCATCCTGCACACGGGCCACTGGCTCGTGGACTGCCGCGACACTGACGTCGATCCGGCGGCGGGCGGCGGCGGTGTCGTCACCGCGCGTGGCTCCGGCGCGACCCTCGGCTCCGTCTCCTCCGCCGAAGTGCACTTCATGGACATGACCGGCGCGGAAATCGACACCTACATCGCCACGGGCGAGCCGCTTCAGTGCGCCGGTTCGTTCACGATCGACGGCTACGGCGGGGCCTTCATCCGCAAGGTCGACGGCGACCCCCACACCGTCGTCGGGCTCTCCATTTCCACGCTTCGAGCGTTGCTCAGCCAGGCAAATGTGGGGATCACCGAACTCTGGACCGGCGGGGCCGTGGACCCGGCGGACGTCCGGGCCGAGTGAGCAGCGACTGGGAGCCGAGTGAACCAATTCGCGGCGCCTTGTAGCAACCCTACAAAGTAGTGGCCGTTTACGCGCGGAATCCGCAAGTAATATCGGCGGAACCCACAAAACCGCGCTAGGCTCCCTGAAGGAAAGAAGGAGACGCCTTGTCAGCAAATTCGGAGCAGTCCGCAAACACCGTGCAGCGATCAGCCAATGAAAGCACTGCCGCCGGCACCCATCGGCTGAGCAAGGTGCTGATCGCCAACCGCGGCGAAATCGCCGTGCGCATCATCCGTGCCGCCCGCGATGAAGGCATCACTTCGGTGGCCGTGTACGCGGACCCGGACCGCGATGCACTGCATGTCCGGCTGGCAGACGAGGCCTACGCGCTCGGCGGCAACACGGCCGCGGAGTCCTACCTTGTGATGGACAAGCTGATCGAGGTGGCCCTCCAGTCCGGCGCCGACGCCATCCACCCCGGCTACGGCTTCCTGGCCGAGAACGCCGAGTTCGCCGCCAAGGTGATTGATGCCGGCATCACGTGGATCGGCCCCTCCCCGGCAGCGATCTCCGCTCTGGGCGACAAGGTCCAGGCCCGCCACATCGCCGAAAAGGTCGGCGCCCCGCAGGTCCCCGGCACGGCCGACCCGGTGGAATCCGCCGAGGAAATCCTCGACTTCGTGGACAAGTTCGGCCTGCCCGTGGCCATCAAGGCTGCCTTCGGCGGCGGCGGCCGCGGCATCAAGGTCGCCCGCACCCGCGAGGAAATCCCCGAACTCTTTGAATCCGCCGTGCGTGAGGCCGTCGCCGCGTTCGGCCGGGGCGAATGCTTTATCGAGCGCTTCCTGGACGCGCCGCGGCACGTCGAGACCCAGTGCCTCGCCGACGCGCACGGCAACGTCGTCGTCGTATCCACCCGCGACTGCTCGCTCCAGCGCCGCAACCAGAAGCTCGTCGAGGAGGCCCCGGCCCCGTTCCTGACCGAGGAGCAGAACCGCCGCCTCTACGAGTCCTCCAAGGCCATCCTCAAGGAAGCCGGTTACCTCGGCGCCGGCACCTGCGAGTTCCTCGTCGGCCAGGACGGAACCATCTCCTTCCTTGAGGTCAACACCCGCCTCCAGGTGGAGCACTGCGTCTCCGAGGAAGTCACCGGGATCGACCTCGTCCGCGAGCAGTTCCGGCTGGCCCGCGGCGAGGAGCTCGGCTACGGGGACCCCGAAGTCCGCGGCCACTCCATCGAGTTCCGCATCACCGGCGAGGACCCGGGCCGGAACTTCATGCCCGCCCCGGGAACCATCACGACCCTGAAGAACCCGACCGGCCCCGGCGTGCGCGTCGACTCCGGCGTGGAACAGGGCGACATCATCAGCGGCAACTTCGACTCCATGCTCTCGAAGCTGATCGTCACCGGCGCGACCCGCACCCAGGCCCTGCAGCGAGCCCGCCGCGCGCTCGAGGAGATGGTGGTGGAGGGCATCCCCACCGTCATCCCGTTCGACCTCGCCGTCGTCACCAACCCGGACTTCGCCCCTACCGAGGGCCCGTTCAAGGTCCACACCCGCTGGATCGAGACGGCCTTCGTCAACGACATCCCCGCCTGGACCCCCTCCGGCGCCGAGGCTGAACCGGCCGACGGCGGCGAACGCCAGCGCGTCGTCGTCGAGGTCGGCGGCAAGCGCCTGGAGGTTGTCCTCCCGGCGTCGCTGGGTTCCGGCACCGTCGGGTCCGGCGGCAAGCCTGCCAAGGCCAAGAAGCGCTCCCGCAGCGGCGGCGCCGTGGTGGCGGCCAGCGGCAACGCCCTGACGTCCCCGATGCAGGGCACCATCGTGAAGGTGGCCGTGGCGGAAGGCGACGCCGTGGCCGAAGGCGATCTCGTGGTCGTGCTTGAGGCAATGAAGATGGAGCAGCCGCTGACCGCGCACCGCGCCGGAATCGTGATCGGGCTGTCCGCCTCTGCCGGTGAGACGGTCTCCGCCGGCGCCGTGATCGCCCTGATCGAAGACGGCGCCGCAGAGTAGCACCGCCTTGCTGGCCGGTTGCGGGCGCGCCTGTGGCGCCTCCGCGACCGGCCCGTGCAGACTTGGGGTGTGAAGCCATTCCTACTCCTCGCCTCGCGCGCCGAGGACGCCGCAGCCGACGACGAATACCGCGCTTATCTGCGCTATGGAGGCCTTGAGCCGGAGCAGCTGCACCGGATCAGGATGGAAGCCGCCCCGCTCCCGGAGCTGGACCTCACGACGTATTCCGGAGTGATCGTGGGCGGCAGCCCGTTCACATCCAGCGACCCAGTCGAAGAGAAGAGCGCCACCCAGCACAGGGTGGAGCGGGAGCTAGCCACGCTGCTGGACCGGATCGTGGCCGAGGACTTCCCTTTCCTGGGCGCCTGCTACGGGGTCGGCACGCTCGGCCTGCACCAGGGCGCCGTGATCGACAGGACCTACGGCGAAGGCCTCGGCGCGGTGACGATCACCCTGACGCCGGAGGGGCTGCAGGATCCCCTCCTGAAAGGGATGCCGGAGCAGTTCATTGCGTTCGCCGGCCACAAGGAGGCGTGCACCGTCCTGCCCGCCCATGCTGTGCTGCTGGCGGGCTCCCCCGCCTGCCCCGTGCAGATGTTCCGGATCCGCAGCAACCTCTACGCCACCCAGTTCCACCCGGAGCTCGACGCCGACGGGCTCATCACCCGGATCGACATCTACCGCCACGCCGGCTACTTCCCGCCCGAATCCGCCGAGGAGCTCATGGCCAGCGCCCGGCATTTCAGCGTGACCGAGCCCATGGACATCCTGCGGAACTTCGTCGAGCGGTACGCCAACTAAGCCTCCCCGCCCCGCATGGGCCCGCCGGCCCGTCCCTGCCGCTGTTCAAGCCTGCGCCCCGCGTTCCTGCCCAGTTGCATTCCGGCCGACACGCAAATGCCCGGCGTGTCCAAGGAACACGCCGGGCATTTGCGGTAGGAAGCGGGAAGGAGCGTCAGGCCACGTTGTTCTCGTAGTCCAGGTCCTTGGTTTCCTTGCTCAGGAAGAGGGCTATCAGCGTCAGCACGGCCATCACGCTGAGGTACACCCCCACCAGCACCGGGCTGCCCTTGGCCGACTCCCACAGCCACACGGCGATGAAGGGAGCCACCGCAGCGCCGAGGATGCTGGAGACGTTGTAGCTGATGGCGGACCCCGTGTACCGGACATTGGTGGGGAACAGCTCAGGGAGCAGTGCGCCCATCGGACCGAAGGTGAGGCCCATCAGGGTGAAGCCGAGGATGAGCACCGCCATGGTGCCCACGAAGCCGCCGTTGAACAGCGGGACGAACAGCAGGCCGAAGACGAAGATGCCGGCGGTCACCGCGAGGAGCATCTTGCGGCGGCCGAACTTCTCCGCGAGCGGGCCGGACACCAGGGTGAAGATCCCGAAGAATACGACGCCCGCAATGAGCATCCACAGGAAGTCGTTGCGGGTGAAGCCCAGGCCCGGGACGAATGCGGCAGCTGCCGCGTCCGTCATCGGCTTGCCTGCCTTGACGGCAGCCGCCTGCGCGCCGGCCAGCGTGGGCTTGGTCCCGTAGGTCAGCGTGAACGTGGTCATGAGGTAGAAGAGCACGTAGGTGGCGAGCATGATGAATGTGCCGAGAATGAGCGGGCGCCAGCTGGTCTTGAAGACGCGGCCCAGCGGCAGCTTCGCGACCTCGTTGGACTCCAGGACCTTGGTGAAGGCCGGGGTTTCGATGAGCTTGAGGCGGACGTACAGTCCGATAATGACCATGACGGCGCTGACCAGGAAGGGCACACGCCAGCCCCAGTCGGCGAATGACTGCGGGGTCAGGGTGTAGCTGAAGACCAGGAACAGCACGTTCGCGATGATGAAGCCGATCGGAGCGCCCAGCTGCGGGAATGTGCCGTAGATGGCGCGTTTGTTTGCGGGGGCATTCTCGGTGGCGAGCAGTGCCGCACCGCTCCACTCGCCGCCGAGGGCCAGGCCCTGGGCGAAGCGCATGACGACCAGGAGCGCCGGAGCCCAGAAGGTCCAGCCCGGGACCAGCGCTGTCGGCAGGCAGCCGATGAGGAACGTGGCAATGCCCATGGTCAGCAGCGATGCCACGAGGGTGCCCTTGCGGCCGAACTTGTCGCCGAAGTGGCCGAAGACGATGGAGCCCAGCGGGCGGGCAATGAACGCGACGCCGAAGACGGCAAAGGAGCTCAGCAGCTGGGTGGTCTCGTTCTGTCCGGGGAAGAAGAGCTTGGGAAAGACCAGGACCGCGGCGGTGGCGTAAACGTAGAAGTCATAGAACTCAACGGTGGTGCCGATCAGGCTGGCGACGATCACGCGGCCGCGCGAGTTCACCTGCTTGGCGGGCCCCTGCTTCGACAGGGTGGCATTGGATGACATGTAGTGACGCTTTCATGAGGACCGGACGGATGCTCTGAAGAGCCCGATGCCCCAAGGCCGTCCGGCAAGGGATTCGTATACGTCTGATAATAGTTCCAGCCGTCCAGTCAATGGACAAAAGGTCCACTATTTGGACACAGTGGCGCTGGCCCGCCCCGTGGTCGTCACCGTGGCCGCCCCGGCACTCCTCACACCGTCATAAAGGCCCAGATAGGCAAACGTCACAGCACGTTAACAAACAGCGACGGTCCCGGAAACGCGGTATCCCTACCTTGGAAGGACAACACCCCCCAAGGAGGTCTCCTAAGTGACTGCTGAACGCACCGCCGAAATCGGCACCGCAGATGCCGGCGCCGCCCGCACTGCCGACACCCTTACCCTTGACCACCGGCCCGGCCGCTGGATCGCCAACTGGGATGCAGAGAACAAACAGCAGTGGGAGTCGGCCGGCCGTGCCATCGCCCGGCGCAACCTGAACTGGTCTATCTTTGCCGAATTCCTGGGCTTCGTGGTCTGGCAGCTCTGGTCGATTGTGGTGGTCCAGCTGCCCGGCGCAGGATTCAAGATCTCCACCAATGAGATCTTCTGGCTGATCTCCATGCCCAGCCTCGTGGGCGCCACGCTCCGCATTCCCTACACCTTCATGGTTCCGCGTTTCGGCGGCCGCAACTGGACCATCGTCTCCGCCCTCCTGCTGCTGATCCCGACCACCGGGCTGGCTGTTTGCGTCTCCAACCCGGCCACCCCGTTCGGTGTCATGTTGCTGGTCGCGGCCCTCGCAGGGTTCGGCGGCGGCAACTTCGCCAGCTCCATGGCCAACATCACCTTCTTCTATCCCGCCCGTGAAAAGGGCTGGGCGCTGGGTCTGAACGCCGCGGGCGGCAACCTGGGTGCCGCCGTCGCGCAGCTGGCCGTTCCCATCGCCGTCACCGTGCTGGCCGCCGGCACGGTGAACCTGCCCGTTGCGGGCCTGATGTGGGTCCCGCTGATCCTGCTCGCCGCGTTTGGCGCGTACAAGTACATGGACAACCTCACCAGCGCCAAGGACGATGTTGCCGGTTCGCTCGCCGCCCTGAAAGAACCGCACCTGTGGATCATGGCGCTGCTGTACATCGGCACGTTCGGGTCGTTCATCGGCTTCGCCGGCGTCTTCCCCAAACTCATCAAGGACTACTTCCCCGCCTTCTCCTCGATCGGCGTCGGCACGGTGGCGCTGTCCCTGGCCTTCCTCGGCCCGCTGGTCGGTTCCCTGGCCCGCCCCTACGGCGGACGCATGGCGGACCGGATGGGCGGCGCCCGGATGACCGTGGCCGCCTTCGCCGCGATGGCGGTCATCACCCTGGCCATGATCTGGACCCTGCCGCTGAAGAACTTCTGGCTCTTCCTGGGCCTGTTCCTGATTCTCTTCACCGCCAGCGGCTTCGGAAACGGTGCCACGTACCGGATGATCCCGGTCATCTTCGCCACGTCCAGCCGGGCAGCACGCTCCGGCGCCAGCACCGTGGCCACCCAGCGCCTGGCGTCCTCCGCACTGGGCCTCGTCTCGGCGATCGGCGCCTACGGCGGGTTCGTGATCCCCCAGGTGCTGAACGCCTCCAACACCGCCAGCGGCTCGTACACACCGGCCTTCTACGGCTTCGTCGGGGCGTACGTCCTGATGCTCGCCGTCTGCTGGTTCTGCTACATCCGCAATGCCAACCGAAATGCGATGGGACACGTCTAACATGACCAACGGCGCCGACACGCACTGCCCCTACTGCGCCCTGCAGTGCGCCATGACGCTGAGTGCCCCGGCGGCGCTGGCCCCGGCTGACCAGCCGGGGCCAGCGCCCGTGCCTGCAGCACGGTCCGGGGACGCGCCACTCGTGGATGTCAGCGGACGCGACTTCCCCACCAACCGCGGCGGCCTGTGCCGCAAGGGCTGGACGTCGGCGTCGCTGCTGAACCATCCCGGACGGGTCACGGAGCCCCTGCTCAAGGGCCCCGACGGCGTGCACCGCCCGGTCAGCTGGGACGAGGCCCTCATGCTTGCCGCCTCCGCAGTGAAGCAGACACGCGACATCCACGGCGCGGACGCCGTCGGCGTGTTCGGCGGCGGCGGGCTGACCAACGAGAAGGCCTACCAGCTGGGCAAATTCGCCCGGCTGGCCCTCGGCACTTCCCGGATCGACTACAACGGACGGTTCTGCATGTCCTCGGCCGCCGCGGCAGGGATGCGCGCCTTCGGCCTGGACCGGGGCCTGCCGTTCCCGCTGGCGGACCTCGACGCCGCAAGCACCATCCTGATGCTCGGCTCCAACGTCGCCGAGACCATGCCGCCGTTCGTGCAGCACCTGCAGGGCGCACGGGACGCCGGCGGCCTCATCGTGGTGGACCCCCGCCGCTCAGCCACCGCCGCGTTCACCTCCGACGGCGGCGGGCTGCACCTGCAGCCGCTGCCCGGCACCGACCTCGCCCTCCTCCTGGGCCTGGCCCACGTGGTGATCCACGAAGGCCTGGCAGATACTGACTACATCGCGGCCCGCACCACCGGCTACGAGGCCCTCGCCCGCAGCGTCGCCTCCTACTGGCCCGAGCGCGTCCAGTCCCTCACCGGCGTCCCTGCCGGACTCATCCGGGACACCGCCCGCCGGCTGGCCGACGGCGCACGGCAGGGCGGCAGCTACATCCTGACCGGCCGCGGCGTCGAACAGCACGTGGACGGCACGGACACCGCCACGGCCGCCATCAACCTTGCACTCCTGCTGGGCCTGCCGGGGTCCGCCCGCAGCGGCTACGGCACCCTCACCGGCCAGGGCAACGGCCAGGGCGGCCGCGAACACGGCCAGAAGGCCGACCAGCTGCCCGGCTACCGCAAGATCACCGATCCCGCCGCCCGCGCCCACATGGCGAAGGTCTGGGGCGTCCCGGAGGCGCTGATCCCCGGACCCGGAGTCCCCGCCGTCGAACTCCTCCAGTCCCTGGGACAGCCCGACGGCGTCCGCTGCCTCTTCGTGCACGGCGCCAACGTGGCGGTCTCCGCCCCGGACGCCAACGCCGTCATCAAAGGCCTCCGCAGCCTGGATTTCCTGGTGGTCTGCGACTTCTTCCTGTCCGAGACCGCCGCGGAAGCCGACCTGATACTGCCGGTCACCCAGTGGGCCGAGGAGGAAGGTACTCTGACCAACCTTGAGGGTCGCGTGCTCCGACGCCGCCGGGCCCTGGCTCCCCCGCCCGGCGTCCGGAGTGAGCTGTGGATCATGACCCGGCTGGCCGAGGCGCTGCACGCGCCCTCCACCTTCAGCGAGGACCCGGAAACTGTCTTTGAGGAGCTCCGGCTCGCCTCCTCCGGCGGACTGGCTGATTACTCCGGGATCGACTACGCCCTGCTGGACCGCGGCGAGGCCGCGTACTGGCCCTACCCCGCGGGGAGCACCGGCACTCCGCGGCTGTTCCTGGCCGCCTTCGCCCACGCCGACGGACGCGCGGTCTTCTCGGCAGTCTCGCCCCGCCGTCGGGCCTCCTCCGCCCCTGCGGCCGCGGGCGCCGGGGACCGCGGCGGCCGGCAGATAACCCTCATCACCGGGCGGCTCATGGAGCATTACCAGTCCGGCGCCCAGACCCGCCGGGTTGCCCCGCTCATGGCGGCCCAGCCCGAGGCCCGGCTGCAGCTGCACCCCGCGGCGGCCGCGGCGCAGGGCATTGCCGACGGCGACTTCGTCTCTATCGGCAACGACCGCGGCGAAGTCAGGTGCCGCGCCGAGCTGAGCACGGACATCCGCCCCGAAACGGTCTTCCTGCCGTTCCACTTCCCGGAGCTGGAGAGCGCCAACCGGCTCACGGAACCGGCCACGGACCCCATTTCCGGGATGCCGGAGTTCAAAACCAGCACGGTGTGGATCCGTCCGGCGGGCACTGTCCCCAAGACCCGAGTTCCTGAATCCCGTGTTCTTCAAGCCGAGGAGGCCTCATGACTGAGCGGATTGTGGTGGTGGGCTTCGGGCCCGTCGCCGCGAGGCTGATTGACGAGCTGCTGCCGGCCGTGCGCAGCGGACTGGTCCACCTGACAGTCGTCGGCGAGGAGTCCGAGGCGGCGTACAACCGCGTCCTGGTGGCCGATCTCGGCGTCGGCCGGACGACGCCGGACGCCCTGGCCCTCGCGGACGCCGCCGCACTGGTGGCCGACGGCGTCGACGTCCGGTTGGGCGTCCGGGTCCGCCGGGTGGACCGCGCCCGCCAGCAGGTGGTCCTCACCGACGGGGCCTCCCCCGGTTATGACCGGCTGGTGTTCGCCACCGGTTCCCGCCCGGTCATCCCCAACCTCACCGGGCTCAACCCGGACCCGGCTGCGCCGGTGCTGCCGCCGGGAGTGACGGCGCTGCGCGACCTCCGTGACGCCTCCGTCCTTCGGGAAGCCGTGGCCGGCGGCAAGCGCGTCGTGGTCCTCGGCGGCGGCGTGCTGGGCCTGGAGACCGCCTTGGCCGCTGCCGAGGAGGGCGCCACCGTCACCGTTGTGCACAACGGCCCGCATCCCCTCGGCCGGAACATCGACCGCGGTGGCGGCGCCGTCCTGGCGGCGAGCCTGCGGAACTGCGGCGTGCGCGTGGCCGGGAATGCCCGCTCCACCGGCGTGGAGCACGACGCCCCCGACGGCGGGTTCTCGGCGCTGCTGCTCGATGACGGTTCCGCGATTGACGGCGACCTCCTGGTGCTCTCCTGCGGCGTCCGGCCGCGGACCGAACTGGCGGAGGGCTGCGGACTCTCGACCGGCGCCGGCATCCTGGTGGACCACAAGCTCCGCGCCCATCACGAACCCCATATTTTCGCGATCGGCGACTGCGCCGAGGTCCGCTGCCCTGACCCTGGCTGCCTGGCGTGCCGCACCGCCCGGGGACCGTCCGGGCTGGTGGGTCCGGGCTGGCGGCAGGCCGAGTGGCTCGCGGAGTACCTTTTCCTTCTGGCGTCCGGCGCTGAGGCGGAAGCGGACGCGTTGGCGGCGCTGCCGCCGGAAAAGCCCGGCGTGATCGTGTTGAAGGCCCGCGGCATGAACATGGCCGTGGCCGGGGATGTTTCAGCCGAGCTGTGGGACGAGGAGGCCCTGACGGCGGGGGCCGTGAACGGGCGGCCGCGCCTGCAGATCGCCCAGTGGGCCGATCCCGAGCACGGCCGCTACGTGAAGATGACAACCCGCAGCGGGGTGCTCGAGGCCCTGGTGGCGGTAGGGATGCCCCGCACGTCCGCCGAGCTGGTGCAGCTCTTCGAACGCGGCGCCGAGCTCCCCGCTGACCGGTCCCTGCTCCTGCGCCTGGACGGGCCGGACCAGCTCTCCGCCCCCGGTGCCGCCGACCCCGAGCGCACCGTGTGCCGGTGCGCCGGTGTCAGCGGGACGAAGATCCAGGACGCAGTCATCTCCGGCGCGTGCGGGACAGTCGCCGAGGTGTCCGGCGCCACCCGCGCCGGCACTGGCTGCGGCGGGTGCCACGACGACATCCGGGGCATCATCGAGCAGCACTTCCAGGGGGCGGCTGCCTGGGAAAAGGACCTGCTTTAGAACGGATTCAGCAGCCGGTCCACGAACTGGCGCGTGCGTTCTTCCCGCGGGTCGCGCAGCACAGTGTCCGGGTGGCCGCGTTCGACGACGACCCCGCCGTCCATGAAGATCACTTCATCGGCGACCTCGCGGGCGAATGCGAGCTCATGGGTGACCACCACCATGGTCCAGCCTTCGTCTGCCAGCTCCTTGATGACCGTCAGGACGTCGCCCACAAGCTCCGGGTCCAACGCCGACGTCGGCTCGTCAAATAGCAGGAGCTGCGGGCGCAGGGCCAGCGCGCGCACGATGCCGACGCGCTGCTGCTGGCCGCCGGAGAGCTCGAAGGGATAGCTGTCCTCCTTGTCCGCCAGCCCGACGCGGGCCAGCAGTTCCCTGGCCTCCTGCACGGCTTCGGCCTTGGGCCGCTTCTGCACCTGGACCGGGCCTTCGATGACGTTTTCCAGGGCGGTCTTGTGCGGAAAGAGGTTGTAGTGCTGGAACACCATGGCGCTGCGGTCCCGCATGGCAGCCAGCTGTTTCTTCGGCACCGGCGTGGAAAAGTCGACCGTTAGATCGCCGGCGAACGCCACGATGCCGGCGTCGGGAACTTCGAGTCCGTTGAGGCACCGCAGGACCGTCGTCTTGCCTGAACCGGACGGCCCGATCAGGGTGACCACTTCGCCGCGGCGGACGTCCACGTCGATGGATTTGAGCACTTCATGCCGACCAAAGGCCTTGCGGAGTCCGCGGACGGTCAGCAGCGGTGCGTCCGGGAGATCGGAATCAGTGGGCGACATAGCGGTCCAATCTCTTCTCAAGGACGGACTGTCCGCTGGCGAGGACCAGGCAGATGATCCAGTAGATGACGGCTGCTTCCAGGTACAGCAGCATGAATTCCTGGCTGAAGGCCGCCACCTGCTGTGCCTGGCGGAACAGTTCGGTAACGAGGATCAGCGAAGCCAGCGATGTGTCCTTGACCAGGCTGATGAAGGTGTTGGACAGGGGCGGGACCGAGACCCGGGCGGCCTGCGGCAGGATGATCCGCACCAGTGACTGGCGGCGCGACATGCCGATGGTGTGTCCGGCTTCCCACTGGCCCTTCGGCACGGACAGGATGGCCGCCCGGATGACCTCCGCGGCGTAGCCGCCCACGTTCAGGGAGAAGGCGATGATCGCGCTGGGCCAGGGACTGATGGTGATGCCGATGGACGGCAGCCCGTAGAAGATGACAAACAGCTGGACCAGGAGGGGCGTGCCGCGGATAACCGAAATGTAGATCCGCGCAATCGCGGAGAGGAGTGTATTGCGGCTCAGCCGCATCAGGGCCACCAGCAGGGCGAGCAGCAGGCCAAGGCCGAACGACGCCAGCGCCACGGGAATGGTGCCGGTAATCGCGCCCATCAGAATGGGTCCCAGTGACCCCCAGACGAGGTCCCAGTTGATCGTCATGGTCTGGCGCAGCGTTCTTCGACGGTGTCCATCCCGCTACTTGGTGACGTCGGCGTCAAAGTACTTCTGCGAAATCTTCGTCAGGGTGCCGTCGGCCTGCAGCTCGGTCAGGGCTTTGTTGACGGCGTCGCCCAGGCTGGTTGAGCCCTTGCGGAGCGCGAAGGCGCTCAGCGACTTGTCCGTGGTCTCTGCGGCAATCTTGATGCTGTCATCGTGCGCGGTCTTCTGCTGGTCCAGGTAAGTGAGCTTGTCGTTGATGGTCGCGTCGACGCGTCCCTGCTTGAGCAGCGTGATCGCCTGCGCCCAGCCTTCAACCGCCTGCACGTTGGCGCCGCTCTGCTGCGCCAGCTTGTACCAGTTGCTCGTCAGCGACTGCGCCGTCGTCTTGCCCTTGAGGCTGTCGAAAGAGTTGATGCTGTTGTTGTCGGACTTGGTGACAATGACGCCCGTGCTCACGGTGTACGGGGTGGAGAAATCGTATTTCGCCTTGCGTTCGTCCGTGATGGACACCTGGTTGGCGACGACGTCGAACCTCTTGGCTTCGAGGCCGGCGAAGATGGCGTCGAACTGGGTTTCCTGGAAGGACGGCTTGACGCCGAGCTTACCGGCGACGGCGGTGATGATCTCGACGTCGTATCCCGTCAGTTCGCCGCTGCCGTTGGCATGGAACGAGAAGGGCTTGTACGTGCCTTCCGTGCCGACCTTGAGCACGCCTGCGCTCTTCACGTCACTCAAAGACGTGTCCGCGCCGCCCGCCGGCGCGGAACCTGAAGGAGTGGTGGACGCCTGCCCGCAGCCGGCTAAGGCAAGTCCTGCAGCTGCGATGAGGCCGATTACGGAAAGTCGTGTGCGCTTCATGATGGTCCTTCGTCGAGGAGCCGGAAAGGGCTCGCCAGCTGGGCCGCGTGGCGGCAGTCTCCTAGCGACGATAGCAAGATCCCGCCCCGGATGGAGACCCTAAATGACGGCATATGACGCCCCGCCATGAGGCGGCCTTGACGAATGCCCGTTTCGGTGTTGTTCGAAGGAACGTATCGTCGTGTTCGTGTTTGCGCTACGACGGCGCACACCCGGTGGGAAGCAGCACGCTTCGTTATCCGGCGCTTGCGGGATTAAAATAGGGGCATTAAATCCCTTCGAGGACTGGTTGCCCGTGGAGACGATATTCTTCCTGGTCGTAATTCTCATCGCGCTATGGACCCTGCTCGGGCTCTTGCTGAGGCTCAAGAAGAGAACCCGCCACAAGGACTCCAAGTACTATGTGCCCACCTTCAAGGCCAGCTTCGACACGTGGGAGAGTAAATGGACCATGGACCGAAAGCTGCACGAGAGGTGGGATAAGGCACGGTGGCAGCAGGAGTTTAACCGTCCGTAGAGCCGGCCGGCTTCGGCCACCCCAAGCCACCGCTGGATCGGTCCCGGGTTCCCGGCCCCGGAGGCGCAATAGCCTTTTCCGCCGGACACCGTCGCGGCCGCGGTACCCCTTGGTGGACCCGGGGCCCGGCGGGGTCCTACTGCACCGCATTGTCGAACTTCGTTTGCCATTGGGCATGCTCGCGGCCTGCGTCCAGCCTGCGGTTCGCAGTCCATCGAGGCAGGTATTCGGGGGCGCGCATCCCGCGGGCAGGCTTGGGCTCAGGCCGGGACTGGACAGGAGTGGGCTTAGAACGAGTCTGGACGGGCTTGGCCACGGGCCGGATCTGGACGGACTTCCGGGGGTAGCTCGGCTTCGGGTCAGCCGCGGCCCGCTTGGCGTAGGCCACAAGTGCCCAAACGGCGATCCCGGTCAGCGTGAGCGGCCAGTAATAAACCAGTACCGAGATGACGACCAAGATTAGGAATAGCGCGGGGATCCACATGGCCACATTATGCATGTGCTCCACGCCCGGTGGTAGAGGTCGTACTCCCTAAGCAGCCGCACGGATGCCCGCGGCCCTCGCCTGGTTCTGGCCTGCGGGCGCCGCTCCCCTGCGCTGGCCGCGGCCGTCGTCGGCCCGTTGATCACGGGTGTCATCTTTCTGCTCGCGGCGCGGATGGAACGCCGCAGTGCTGCAGGGGCCGACGGATCCGAGGAGGCCCGCGACGTAACGGAAATCGGGCCCGGATCGAATGGCCGGTAGCATCGGGGCCATGAGTGCTGACGACGACGACATCACCGAAGAACTGCTTGCTGACGCCGGGAAGCTCACCGGGCTGGGCCTTGAACTGCTGGGGCTCGACCCGCATCCGGATGAGATGACTCCTGAGCAGCGGCTCCAGTTTGACCCCGAGGACCTGACGGCGATGGCCGCCGTCGACCCGGCCGAGCGGCAAAAATCCGTACGCCAGGCGCGCCTGCTGGCCGGCCTGCTGTGGAACTCCTCGAGCATCCTCATCGACCAGCTTTTCCGTGATCTTGGCTCGCTGAGCAGGCTGGATCTCGTGACCCCGATCGACATTGCCGGGTCCGCGGTCCTGTCCTCGCTGCCACCGCTTTTCGCCGCCAGCTACGACGTGAAATTCACGCAGAAGTTCATCGTGGTCGCAGCAGACGTCACGGCGTCCCTGGTCCGGGGCTGGACCGCCCCGGGGTGCCTTGCAGCCGAGCTCGCCGTCCGGTGCCTACTCGATCAGGCCGAAATCACCGAGGACATCTACGAACTGGATCTCCCGGACGGCTGGCGGCCACAGGTGGAGGAAGTCCTCTTGGAGGACGCTGACAGCGAAGCGCTGTACTCCGGCGACGGCAACGGCGACGCCGGGCGGCTGGGCGTTGAGAACTGGTTCAAGCCCTTCGCCCCGGGAGACGCAGTTCCGCCGTATGCGGCGTCCTAGACCGGCGTGTCCCAGCTCGGCTTGCCCTGCTACGGCGTAGTGGACAGTCCCGCAAGGAAGTCCTCCGTGAACCGTTTCACGCCGTCCCACTCGGTGTAGACGTAGTCGCGGGAGGTGTCCGTATCGGTACTTCCCTTGTCACTGGCGATCTTCTTCATCAGGTGCTTCTTGAGGAACCCGTAGTGGGTGTAAAGCAGTGCGCCGCTGAACAGCCCCACGTGGGCAGGTCGCCAGCCGGTTTCTTCCTCGAACTTCTCCACGAAGCTCTCGGCGTTCTCCTGGTCGCCGTGTGCGGCCAGGCTGACCGAGATGAGGGCGGACGGGAGCCGCTCCAGCTCGGCGCGGTTCCTCAGGACAAAGTCACGGACGTACACCTCGTGCTTGCCGACATGCACGGAGGCGCCCACAATCACACCGTCGTAACCGCCCGGCAGCGAGTCGTCCGTGTGCTTGAGGTCCGCCGTGTCGGCCTGGTGCCCGTGGGCCCTGATCACCTCGGCGACGTAATCCGCGATCTGCGCTGTCTGTCCTTCGACGGTCCCATAGGGGATGAAAATCTTGGCCATGGTCCAGTGTGTCCGCCCTTGGCAGGGAAAAGGTAGGGTCCAACGTCCCCGGGTTCCTGGCAGTCCCCCCACCACGCGAGCCCTGGCATCAGACCATAATCCCAGGCACAGGGCATCGGCCCCTTGACGGCGGCGCCCCGAGAGCATGTCATGGACGCAGGCTACAGCCGCTCCTCGATCGGCAGGCCGACGAGGAGCGAAATCCCACGATGAAAGGACACCGCATGTCCCTGCTCGACTCTTCCCTCTGGGAGGGCAAGATCTACCTCAACGGCTGGCGCGCCGGCGGCGGCGGGACCGGTGACGCCGTCGAACCGGCCACCGGCGAAACCCTCGGGCACTACGGCGTGGCCTCCGTGGACGACGTCCTCGAGGCGGCCACCACCGCGGCGGCCGCGCAGAAGGAATGGGCCCGGCGCAATCCCGAAGACCGAGCCGCCGTGCTGCGCCGGGCCGGGCGGCTCTGGGAGGAGCACGCCGCGGAAATCCAGGACTGGATCGTCCGCGAGTCCGGCGGCATCCCGCCAAAGGCGGCCCTCGAGACGCATATCGCCGCCAACGAATGCTTCGACGCCTCCGCCCTGCCCTCGCTGCCGGCCGGGGACGTACTGACCTCGAACGAGAACCGGTGGTCCTTCGCCCGCCGGCGGCCGGCCGGCGTCGTTTCCGTCATCGCGCCGTTCAACTTCCCCCTGATCCTCTCCATCCGCGCCGTCGCGCCCGCCTTGGCGCTGGGCAACGGCGTGCTCCTCAAACCCGATCCCCGCACGGCGGTCTGCGGCAGCGTGACGCTGATGCGCGTCTTCGAGGAGGCCGGGCTGCCGCCCGGCGTCCTGTCCCTGCTGCCAGGCGGCGCGGAAATCGGCGCGGCCGTCGTCGAGGCACCCGAGGTCAGCGTTATCGCCTTCACAGGTTCGACGGCGGCGGGCCGGAAGGTGGGCGAGGCGGCCGGCCGCCTGCTCAAGCGGGCCCACTTGGAACTGGGCGGCAACAACGCGATCATCGTGCTGCCCGGCGTCGACCTTCCACAGGCCGTGTCCGCGGCGGCCTTCGGATCCTTCATGCACCAGGGGCAGATCTGCATGGCCTCCGGCCGGCACATCGTCCACGAGGACATCTACGAGGACTTCGTCAGCGCCCTTGCGGAGAAGGCGGAACATCTTCCCGTGGGCGACCCCAAGAGCGGCACCGTGGCGCTGGGTCCCGTCATTGACGACAAGCAGCTCCACCGGGTGGACTCGATCGTCCAGGATGCGCTGCAGGGCGGCGCCCGGCTTGCGGCCGGCGGCACCCACGACGGACGGTTCTACCGGCCGACCGTGCTCGCCGACCTCGATCCCGCCAGCCCGGCGTGGAAAGACGAGATCTTCGGCCCTGTGGCGCCGGTGATGAAGTTCTCCACCATCGAGGAGGCAGTTGCCCTGGCAAATGACAACGAATACGGGCTCTCCATCGGCATCCTCGGCGATGTCGGCATGGCCATGACGATCGCCGACCAGCTCGACTCCGGCAAGGTCCACATCAACGAACAGACAGTCTCCGACGAGGCGAACTCGCCCTTCGGCGGCGTCAAGAGCTCCGGCAACGGCTCACGGATCGGCGGGCACCACGCCAATATGGAATCCTTCACGGAAATCCAATGGCTCACCGTCAGGCCGGATATCGCACCGTACCCGTTCTAGTCGGCTGCAAATGCTCCGATGAGGCGCCGCGCGGATGGTGCAGGGACAGCACCCAGGTAGTTGCCCTAAGAAACAAGTGGGCTTCCTCTCCCCACGCAGTGATTTCCGGGGGCATCAAGGGGAATCACTTGTGCAGCGCCTAACAATTGCAGTAGCCCCTATTCGGGCGCGGTCGTGGGTGGCACAAATATGTTTTGAAGGTCGCGGCGAAGCTGCTCAGAGCTGCCGCCATTCAAGGGGGATTCAAAACATATGCCTATTTTCCGGGGCCCATCACCGCTCATTTCCGGTTCCGGTTCCGGTTCCGGTTCCGGTTCCGTGGCAACTGTGCCCCAGAATCCCGCGACGGCGACCGCCCCGGCCATTGTCGATCACCCGAGCATCACCGTCATCGGCACCGGTTACCTCGGTGCCACCCACGCCGTCTGCATGGCACTGCTCGGCTACGACGTCGTCGGCCTGGACGTCGACCAGGCCAAGATCGACCAGCTCGCAGCCGGCATCTTGCCTATTTACGAGCCGGGCCTCGAAGAGAGAATGCAGGAAGCCCTGGCCTCCGGCAAGCTCCGGTTCACCACGGATGTGGCTCTGGCCGCCGCACACGGGGACGTCCACTTCATCTGCGTCGGAACCCCGCAGTCGAAGGGCTCAGACGCCGCGGACCTGAGCTACGTGGACGCTGCCGTCACCACCCTGGCCCGGGAGCTGACCCGCAAGTGCCTCATAGTCGGGAAGTCCACGGTGCCGATGGGGACCGCGGAGCGGCTGACCAGGCTCGTTCACGCCGCAGCACCGGCCGGGAACATCGTGGAACTGGCCTGGAACCCCGAATTCCTGCGCGAGGGCTTCGCCATCAAGGACACCCTCGAACCCGACCGGCTGGTCTTGGGCGCGGAATCGGACTGGGCGCGCGCCCAGCTGGCCGCCTGCTATACCTCCATCATCGAGGCAGGAACCCCGGTGGTATCCACCGACCTCGCCACAGCGGAGCTGGTCAAGGTCGCCGCAAACTCCTTCCTGGCCACCAAGATCTCTTACATCAACGCGATGGCGGAAGTCTGCGAGGCAACCGACGCGGATGTCAGCCACCTGGCCCAGGCCCTCTCCTACGACAGCCGGATCGGCGGGAGATTCCTGAAGCCGGGTCTGGGGTTCGGCGGCGGATGCCTGCCCAAGGACATCCGGGCGTTCGCCCATCGGGCAGAAACGCTGGGCGTGGGGCAAGCTGTCTCGTTCCTGCGCCACGTTGACGCCATCAACCAGCGGAGGCGCCAGCGCGCGGTCGACCTCGTCTGCGAACTGGTCGGCGGTCAACTGCAGGGAGCACGGGTGGCAGCTCTTGGCGCCGCCTTCAAGCCGAACTCGGACGACGTCCGGGACGCGCCGGCCCTCGACGTGGCACGCATGCTCCACGAAGCCGGGGCTGTCGTGACTGTCTATGATCCGGCAGCCATGGCGAACGCCCGCCGCGGCTACCCGGACCTCAACTACGCCACGTCACTCGATGACGCCGTCACGGGAGCCGAAGTGGTGGTCCTGCTCACCGAGTGGGACGAGTTCCGGAACGCGGATCCCGTCCGTCTCGGTGAACTCGTGAAAACCAGGTTCATCGTGGACGGACGGCATGCCCTCGATGCCGACCGTTATCAGGCTGCCGGCTGGGACTACCGCGCACTGGGCATCCCGGTGCGCGCAGGCTCCGTCCCGGCCATCGAGTTCGAGGCCGCCGGGCAAAGGGCTGAACTTGGCGTAGGATAGCCCGGCCACCGTCCGTGCCCAACTCCTGTCCGCGCCCAGCCCCCCGGCCTCAAGACGGGGCCCGGCAGGCTGACATGAAGAAGGGCCCAATGGCGGGTGAACTGGTCCCCGAAAGTTGGACTCGCAAAGACGCGGTGTCTACACTTTAGCGGCCGATGATCGGCTCTTCGCAGAAGGCTCCGTCCCAAGTGGGGGTGGAGCCTCCTTTGCGTTGGAGCATGCCCGGCCCCTTCGCCCGCCGCTTGTCGGCAGGGGTGCTGACTGACATTATCGTGTGCACTCCAAATTGATCTTCAAATCATTTATCCTCAGCCAATGAAGCCCACGACCAGCACCACCCAACAGTGATGCGTTCCCCGGCCCGTCGAAGCATCGTCCGTTACCGTGTGCTACTCGTCGCGGGCATAGTGGTCATGCTCCCGGTTGGCGTAATAGTGGCTACCTTAAGTTCCTGGCTTTTCGGCCATCCGCTAGGAGAAGTCCAAGGTGTCGCAATGTATGTCGTCATCGGCATCTCGGTTCTGTCGATGCTGGCGGCATACGCGGCCATGCTGCGACTCGCCTACATGTTCAAACCCCGAAATGAGAACGGGTGACGGCCGACATTATCGTGTGTCTTTTCAGTCCGCCTTTGATGTGGCAGCCCCCTTCTTGGACTGACGCAACCTGACGAGATTGGCCACGGTCAACGCGAGTGAGATCACAACCAGGACTACGTTCATGACCTGAATTTCACCCTGCGTTCGAATGGCCATCATGAGCGAGATCAGAGCAAACGCAGACCACAGGATGACTTGGAACAGAAGGACACCTGGCCTAGGCATTGCAGGCTTTTTTCCGGGCTCGGTCAAGCCCATGGAGTCCGTCATCCGCAACCAAAAGTTGCGGTATCCGCTGCGCGTCATGGCCCAACCCTAACCGACACCCCAAAGGTTGGAAACGTGCCCGCTATCGCCCCGCGGTGACACCTGACGGCTGACATTATCGTGTGTCTTCTGGCCTCTTTGCGGCTCGTGTGTACAACCACAAGCACACGGCCAAGACAGCGAGGTTCAGGGCCTGCATGCCCCAGTAGAACCCTGTTGCAGGGCGGCCCTCCGCCAACACGGCATACGCGTTGTTGGCTAACCACAACAACGCAAGGTCCCCATAGTCAAAGCTTGGCCTTTGGTCGGCCACTTCCTACGCCTAGCGCCCATGCCCTGAGCCTAACGGCGAGGTCAATAGTCCTCTTGCGGAAGACAAGAGCCAAGGGGGTGGGCGTCTAACGTCGAAGCAGTCCTCGAAAAAGCTGTGCCGCTGAAAACGGATCCTAGGCCGCGAGTGTCTGAGCGCGGTATTGCACCGGGCTTAGGCCGTTTAGTGTTGTGGAGATTCTTTCGGTGTTGTACCAGCGGATGTATTCGTGCAGCCCTGTTGCAAGTGCGTCGGTGCTGAGGAACTGGACCCGGTGGAAAAGCTCTTCCTTGAGGTGTCCGAAGAAGTTTTCTATGACGGCGTTGTCGTAGCAGTTGGCTTTGCGGGACATCGACTGGACCGCGCCGGCGTTCGTCAGGAGTGTGCGCCACGAGGCGTGCTGGTACTGGAATCCTTGGTCGGAGTGCACGAGTGCTTTCTGCCCGTCCTCCAGCGTGGGCAGGGCGCCGCGCAGTGAGGCGTTGGCCAGCTCCAGATTGGGCGAGGTGCCAATGGCGTAGGAGATGATCTGCCGGTCGAAAAGGTCCATGATCGGTGAGAGGTAGAGCTTCCGGTCACCGACGCTGAACTCGGTCACATCGGTGACCCATTTCTGATCTGGGGCGTCGGCTTCGAACTGGCGTTTCAGCAGGTTCGGTGCCACAACGCCCTGCTCGCCCTGGTAGGAGTTGTATCGCTTCCTGCTTCGGACCTTGCAGACGAGGCGCAGTGAACGCATCAGCTTCAGAACGGTCTTCTGGGCGACCGTCCATCCTTGCTCCAGCAGCTCGATATGGATGCGGCGGTGCCCGTACCGGCCATGGTTCTTCTTGAAAATCTCTGTAATCGCGGCCTTCAGGGACGCCCGTGGATCGGGGCCTTGGAGGCGGGACTGGTGATAGAAGAAGAACGTGGACCGGGCCAACCCGGCCACGTCCAGGAGAACTTCCAACCGGTGCTTAGCCTTGAGAGCGATGACAGCGCGAACCTTTAGCGCTGTTCCCCGTCCCTCAAGGCGTTTACTTTTCCCAGGAAGGCGACCTCTGCGCGCAGGCGTTCGTTTTCACGCCGCAGCCGCTGCAGCTCCGGTTCCGGCTGCGCGGGAGCTTCTGGTTTTGTCCTCGGCCGGCCTTTCGGCTTCGGGCGGAGGCCTTCCTCGCCTTGGGCCCGGTACTGCCCCGCCCACACCGCTATCAGGTGTGGCGACGACAGCTCGAGCTCCTTCGCCAGAACACCCTGGTCTCGCCGGCAATATATCGCTGCACAGCGTTGAGCTTGAACTCGAACGAATACGCCCGCTTCACTGGTTTGGTCACGAGAGCAGTATCTCCACGAACGCGCCATCTGTCGTGCAACCGGAGGACAGCTTTCCTACCCACCCCAAGCTTTGTTGCTACAGCCCTGGAGCCCCAACCGATCGCAAACAGCGCCACCGCAGCCTCGCGCTGCTCCTCAGACAACGAACTTCCCTTAAACATAAACTGCTCCCCGTAAGTCAGAACTGAATTTTCAGTCCAACTTTCGGGGAGCAGTTCAGGGCCATTGGGCCCTTCTTCATGTCAGCTTCCCAGCGCCGTGCTGCGCACAGCGTTGGGACAGTAGGAACGCGTCCGCTACCCTGCCTGCTTGGCAACGTCCTGCGCCCAGAGGAAGAACTTGTTCGTCCCCAGGTCCTTGACTGTTGTGATGCCGAACGCGGCCTTCAGATGCTCGCCGTCGGCCTCGGTGACACCCTTGAGGGCGTCGACCGGGGAGTCGGCCAACTCGGCCGCCGACTTGCCGTGGTGTGCCTTGTCGAAATGGTCTTCAATTCCCGCCATTGAATATGCTCCTTCGCAATGCAGCCGAGGACCTGCGGCCACGGCTGCGGCCGGCAGTGCTATATGCACTGGACCACATTCAACGCCCCACGACCCGATCCGTCCAGAGTCTTCGGGCCGCGACCTTGATCACCGCCGGTCGACGAGCGGGCTGCGGCCCGGACGGTTACATGTGGACGTGCAGGCGACGGGCCGCTTCGGAGATTGAACCGCTCAGCGAGGGGTACACCGTGAAGGTGCTGGCGACGTCGTCGACGTGCAGTTTCTGCGTCACCGCGAGGGAGATCGCGAAGATCAGCTCGGACGCGTTGGGGCCCACCACGACGCCGCCGATCACGGTGCCGGAGCCTTTGCGGGCGAAGATCTTGATGAAACCGTCCTTGTGGTTGCGCATCTTGGCGCGCGCGTTGCTCTTGAGCGAAAGCTTGATGACATCCGCCTGGTACTTGCCGGAATTGATCTCGGCCTCGGACACCCCGACGTTGGCGATCTCCGGCGACGTGAAGATGTTGGACGCGACCTGGTGCAGCTTGAGCGGCATGACGCTGTCGCCGAGGAAGTGGGCAATCGCAATCCGCCCCTGCATGGCCGCCACGGAGGCCAGGGCGAGGACGCCGGTGCAGTCGCCCGCCGCGTAGATGTTGGACGCCGTCGTGCGGGAGACGCCGTCGACCTTGATGTGGCCGCTCTCGGTCAGCGCGACCCCGGCCTCTTCCAGCCCGATCCCTGCGGTGTTGGGGATGGACCCGACGCAGACCAGGCAGTGGCTGCCGGTGACTTTGGACCCGTCGCCGAGCGTTACCACGACGCCGTCCCCGGTGCGTTCGACCGTCTCGGCACGGGAGCGGGACAGCACTGTCAGCCCGCGGCGTTCGAAGACACCTTCAAGGACCTCCGCGGCGTTGGTGTCCGAGCCCGGGAGGACGCGGTCACGGCTGGAAATGAGCGTCACTTTGGAGCCGAGGCCGTTGTAGGCGGAGGCAAATTCGGCGCCGGTGACGCCGGATCCCACCACGATCAGCTCCTCGGGGAGCTCGTCCATGGTGTAGATCTGCGCCCAGTTCAGGATGCGGTCGCCGTCCGGCCGCGCGGTGGGCAACTCCCGCGGGTGCGCGCCGACAGCCAGCAGGATCGCGTCGGCTTCAATCGTCTCGGTGCCGTCAACGGTCAGGACCTCGATCGTGTGGTTGTCCAGCATCTTGCCGGAGCCGATCACGATGCGCACGTTCTGGTTTTCGAGGCCCTTGCGGATGTCCTCGGACTGCTGCCGGGCCAGGCCGAGCAGGCGGTCGTTGATGTGTTTGAGGTCCGCGCGCATCGTCGGCGAGCAGTCGCCGCCGTCGACGTCGAACTTGACGCCCAGCTCGCCGGCCTCGCCGACGCGGGTCATCAAATCCGCCGTCGCAATCAGGGTCTTGGAGGGTACGACGTCGGTCAGCACCGCTGATCCGCCGAGCCCCGCGCGCTCGATGATGGTGACCTGGGCCCCCAGTGAGGCGGCGACCATGGCGGCTTCGTAGCCGCCGGGCCCTCCGCCGAGAATTGCGATGCGGGGTGAGCTGAAATCGGGATGCGTAGTCACAATCATCCATTGTCCCCTATCCGCCACGGCACTACCAATAAACACGGCACTACCAATAAACCCGGGCCGGCCGACAAACCCGCGCTATCGCGTGCTGGGCAGCGGGCGCACAGCACGATAGCTTGTACCGGTGAGTACAACAGAATTCCTGAACACGGACCCCTTCGACGCCGCCCGCGCCGCCGCCGACTACATCGCCGAAGAGACGGGCGTCGATGCCCACGACGTCGCCCTCGTGCTCGGCTCGGGCTGGGGAGACGCCGCGGAGCTGATCGGCGAGACCACCGCCACGCTGTCCGCCGCAGAGGTACCGGGTTTCTCCTCCCCCTCAGTGGTGGGCCACGTAGGCACCATCCGGTCCGTGCTGACCAAGGAGGGCAAGCGGGCACTGGTCCTGGGCGCGCGTACCCACTACTACGAGGGCAAGGGAGTCCGCGCCGTGGTCCACGGAGTCCGCACTGCGGCCGCCGCCGGCTGCAAGACCCTCGTCCTGACCAACGGGTGTGGCGGCCTGAACGAGGACTGGACGCCCGGCACGCCGGTGCTCATCAGCGACCACATCAACCTCACCGCCACCTCACCTCTTGAGGGCGCCACCTTCGTGGACCTGACGGACCTCTACTCCTCCCGGATCCGCGGCCTGGCCCGGGAGGTGGACCCGTCGCTGGACGAAGGGGTGTACGCGCAGTTCACGGGACCGCATTACGAGACGCCCGCCGAGGTGCAGTATGCCAAGCGGATCGGCGCCTCCCTCGTGGGCATGTCCACGGCACTGGAGGCCATCGCGGGACGCCATGCGGGCATGGAGGTGTTCGGCATCTCGCTGGTGACCAACCTCGCAGCGGGCATCAGCCCCGCACCGCTCAGCCACGAGGAAGTCCTCGAAGCCGGGCAGGCCGCGGGACCGCGGATCTCCAAGCTGCTCGCAGAGATCATCGCCAAGCTCTAAACGGAGTGCCGGTGGTTCCTGCGCGGGCGCCCGGCGGCCGGATCATTGCAGGGCCAGATACTTGAGGGACTTCCTCTTGTCCGCCGGGAACCGCCGTTCCATCGACTCCGCAATCCCGGCGATACTCTGGCGCGCCAGGGCCTGCCGCCAGGCGAGTTCCGCCTGCCGCAACGTCTGCGAAATGAGGCACGTCCGGGCGAAATTCTCCTGGTGGTCCGGTTCCGGAACGTTGCCCAGGATCCCCTCGCAGCGGAAGGCCGGCTCCGCGCCCTCCAGTGCCAGGACAATGTCCAGGACGGTGATGTTCTCCGGGCGGCGGGCCAGGTGGAAGCCGCCCCGCGGCCCCGAGACCGAGGCCAGGACGCCGGCCCGGACCAGGGCCTGGAGCTGCTTGTTCAGGTACGCGGCGGGAAGCTTGTAGTACTCCGCCAGCCTGGCGCTGTTGACCGCCTCGCCCGGCGGCGTCCACGCCATGGTGACGCAACTGTGCACGGCCCATTCCACGCCACGGCCCATCTTCATATTCCAGACGCTACGTGTCCGGAAAATTAGGTGTCAAGGATAACCGGCCCGCGGACTCTCGCTTGTCGGGGGAGGCATCGTCGGCGATTGGCGATAGTTTGGTTCTTATGATGTCACCTGATGCCGAACTCACCAGCCTGCTGGGCGATGCCCGTGCATGGGCCGCCCAGGACCCGGACCCCGCCACCCGCGCTGCCCTGAGCGAACTGATCCGGCTCGCCGGGGACGGCGCCCCCGCTGCACGCCAGGAACTGGCCGACAGCTTCAGCGGCACCCTGCAGTTCGGCACCGCAGGGCTGCGGGCAGCCCTCGGGGCCGGCCCGAACCGGATGAACCGCGTGGTAGTGCGCCGCGCCGCCGCCGGCTTCGCCGCGTTCCTCACGGCCGCCGTCGCGCAGGCCTCCCCCGGCACCCGGCCGCGCGCCGTCGTCGGCTACGACGCACGGCACAACTCCGATATTTTCGCCGCGGAAACGGCCGCGATCCTCACGGCGGCCGGCATAGAGACGTTCCTGATGCCTGCCGCCCTTCCGACGCCGCTGCTTGCCTACGCGGTGCGGGCGCTGGATTGCGACGGCGGCGTCATGGTGACGGCCAGCCACAACCCGCCGCAGGACAACGGCTACAAGGTGTATCTGGGCCGCCACGCCGTCGAGGAGAGCGGACGCGGTGCACAGATCGTTGCGCCCTACGACGCCCTGATCGCCGCCAAGATCGACGCCGTCGAAAGCCTGGAATCCATCGCCCTGGCTGCGGAAGGATGGACGGTGCTGGACGCGTCGGTCACCGCCGGCTACGAGGCTGCCGTTGCCGCTCTGGCTCTGCCGGCGCGATTCCCGGCACGGGAGCTCAAGATCGTTCTGACACCGATGCACGGCGTGGGCGGCGAAACCGCGGTAGCGGTGCTGCATGCCGCCGGATTCGCCGACGTCACCCTCGTGACGGAACAGGCGGAACCGGATCCGGACTTCCCCACCGTAAACTTCCCCAACCCCGAAGAGCCCGGCGCCCTGGACCTGGCGCTGGAAACGGCCGCCCGCGTCGGCGCGGACATCGTGATCGCAAACGATCCCGACGCCGACCGCGCCGCCGTGGCCGGGAAGGACCCGGACACCGGCACCTGGCGCATGCTGCGCGGCGACGAGGTCGGGGTCCTGCTGGGCGCGCACGTCGTGGCGCGGCTGGACGCCGGGGACGAGACGCCGTCAGGTGTCTTTGCCAATTCGATCGTGTCCTCACGCCTGCTGTCGCGGATAGCGTCCGCGGCGGGCTTCGCCCACGAGGAAACGCTCACCGGCTTCAAATGGATCGCCCGCGTGCCCGGACTGCTGTACGGCTACGAGGAGGCGCTGGGGTACTGCGTCGCGCCCTCGCTGGTCCGGGACAAGGACGGGATTTCCGCGGCGGTCCTGATCGCCGAACTCGCGGCCGCGGCGAAGGCCGACGGCAAGACCATTTTCGAAACCCTTGATGAGCTGTACCTTGTGCACGGGCTGCACGCGAGTGACCAGCTCAGCATCCGGGTGGCGGATCTTGGCCTGCTGGACGCCATGATGAACCGGCTGCGGGTCAGCCCCCCGGACTCCTTCGGCGGCTCGGCCGTCGAGACGGTCACGGACCTCGCCGAAGGAAGCGAGCACCTGCCGCCCACGGACGGCCTGCTGTACCTGACAAAGGACCGCAGCCGCGTGATCATCCGCCCCAGCGGGACGGAGCCGAAGCTCAAGTGCTACCTGGAGGTCATCCGCGGCGTTGAATCAGCCGCAGGCCTGCCCGAGGCCCGGCGCGAGGCCCGCGCGGCACTCGACGGCGTCCTTGCGGACGTCCGCGAGGCGCTGGGACTCTAGCTAGAGTTCGACCTCAATGTACCCGCCCACAATCCGGGTACCGAAGGTCTGGAGCCGAAGTGCCGGGGTGCCCAGGCACTCCCCAGTGACGAGGTCGTAGACCTCCTTGTGCAACGGCGAGGCAAGCGTCTGGCGTGCCCCGCGGGACCCGATGATGCCGCGCGCCATGACGTGCGCCCCCGTGGCGGGGTCCTCGTGGGCGACGGCGTAGACCTCACCGGACACCGTGCGGAACATGGCCACCTGGCGGCCGGCGATCAGCGCGGCTTCGCCCCAGGCCGGCTCCAGGTCCCCCACGGCGCACACGCGGTGCCAGCCGGTCCCAAAGCCGGGGTGTTTAACGAAGCTTCGTGCTGCGCTCTCAAGTACGGCAGTCATTTCGGCCCCTTTCTGATACATCTCTGTCGGGCTCAGCTGCTGCTGCGGCCACATACCCAAGCTAGGTCCCGGGTGTTTCATCGGCGTGCAGTCAATGTGTCCGGCGGGTAAAAGAGACCTCACACGGCCCGAAACGCGTTCGTGATGCAGAAGTTAAGATCACGAAACATAAGGGAAACTGAAGCGAAACTGCGCTTGCCTAGTCTGGAGGGACACTTCGATTGAGAAGGCCGCAGAGCACCGACTGCGGCCCATGCGAAAGGCCCACCGTGACCGGACAGACTTCAAGCCCCCAGAACCAGGGCGCAGCGCGAACCACCACACCGCGCCGCGTCGTGGTCGCCGGAGGCGGCCCTGCCGCCCACCGTTTCGCCGACGCCATGCACGCCCGCGGCCTCGACGGCTGGCACGTCACAGTCCTCACCGAGGAGGCCCACCTTCCCTATGACCGCGTTGCGCTGAGCAAAGCCCTCACCGACGCCGACGCCGACCTCACCCTGGGCAGCGCCTCGATGTGGGACCACGCGGCGCTGGCCCTGCAGACCGGCGAGCGCGTGACCGGCATCGACACCGCAGGCAGGACCGTGACCACCGCCGCCGGCACCCTGTACCCGTATGACGACCTCGTCGTCGCCACCGGCTCCGATGCCGCCCGCCTGCCGATCCCGGGATCCGAACTCACCCACGTCTACCGCACGCTCGAGGACGTCCGGGCCATCAACAAGGCGATCGCGGAGCTGACGGAGACGCTGGGCCGCAAGGTCAACGCGGTCACCATCGGCGGCGGCCTGCTGGGCCTCGAGTCCGCGGCCGGCACCGAACAGCTCGGCGCCACCCCGATCGTCATCAACGGCTCCCCCTGGCTCATGAACACCCAGCTGGACGAGGGCGCCGGGCAGGCGCTCGGGCGCCTCATCGAGGCCAAGGGCTTCACCGTCCACGGCGGCGTGTTCCCCTCCGAGGTCCTCTCGGACGACGACGGCCAGGTCACCGGCGTCCTCATGGCCGACGGCCGCATCATCGACGCCGACATCGTGATCGTCGCCATCGGCGTCCGGCCCCGCGACGAGCTGTTCCGGGCCGCCGAGGGTGAGCAGCAGCAGTTCCAGCTCGGCCAGCGCGGCGGCGTCGTCATCTCCGACGACTGCTCCACCGAGGTTCCCGGCATCTGGGCGATCGGCGAGGTCGCCAACTTCGGCGGCATGTGCCTGGGCCTCGTGGCCCCGGCCAACACCATGGCGGAGATCGTGGCGGACCGGCTGCACGGCGGCGTTGCGACCTTCCCCGGCTTCGACGCGGCCACCAAACTCAAGCTTTCCGGCGTGGACGTCGCCAGCTTCGGTGATGCCTTCGCCAGGACCGAGCACGCGCTTGAAATCGTCTACGCGGACCCGGCCCGCGGCGTCTACCAGAAAATCGTCACCACGGACGACGCCAAGACCCTCCTTGGCGGCATCTTCGTCGGCGACGCCACCCCCTACACTTCCCTGCGCCCGATGCTCGGCCGCGAACTGGCCGCTGAACCCGGCGCGTACCTCACGGCGGCCGGCGGCGGCGACGCGGGGGACGAAGTCCTGGAGAGCAGACTCCCCGACGACGCCATCCTTTGCTCCTGCAACAACGTGTCGGCCGGGACCATCCGGGACACCGTCAACGGCTGCGGGGCGTGCGACGGGAACACCCCCGTCCAGGAACTCGGCGAGCTCAAGGGCTGCACCCGCGCCGGAACCAGCTGCGGCTCCTGCGTGCCGATGCTCAAGAAGCTGCTGGAAACCGAACTGACCAAGTCCGGCGTCGAGGTCTCCAAGGCGCTGTGCGAGCACATTGAACTCTCCCGGCAGGAACTCTGCGAGACCATCCGTGTCCTGGAACTGACCTCCTTCGAGGAGATCATGGCCACGTACGGCACCGGAGACGGCTGCGACATCTGCAAGCCCACCATCGCCAACATCCTTGCCAGCCAGAACAGCGCCTACGTCCTCGACGCCGGCCGCGGCACCCTGCAGGACACCAACGACCGTGCCCTGGCCAACATGCAGAAAGACGGCACCTACTCGGTGGTCCCGCGCATCGCCGGCGGCGAGATTACCCCGAAGAAGCTCGGCGTGATCGCGGCGGTCGCCGAACAGTACGGCCTCTACACCAAGATCACCGGCGGCCAGCGGATCGACATGTTCGGTGCCCGGCTGGAACAGCTCCCGGAAATCTGGAAGGTGCTCGTGGACGCCGGGTTCGAATCCGGCCAGGCCTACGGCAAGAGCCTGCGCACCGTGAAGTCCTGCGTCGGCTCCACGTGGTGCCGCTTCGGGGTCCAGGACTCGGTGGCCATGGCCATCGCGCTGGAACTGCGCTACCGCGGCCTGCGCAGCCCGCACAAGCTGAAGATGGGCGTCTCCGGCTGCGCCCGCGAATGCGCCGAGGCCCGGGGCAAGGACGTCGGGGTCATCGCCACCGCCGACGGCTGGAACCTCTACGTCGGCGGCAACGGCGGGGCCACCCCGGCGCACGCCCAGCTGCTGGCCAAGGACCTCGACGACGAAACCCTGATCAAGTACATCGACCGCTACTTCATGTACTACATCCGCACCGCCGACCGGCTGCAGCGTACCGCGCGGTGGCAGGAAGAGCTCGACGGCGGCATCAAGCACGTCGAGGACGTGGTGGTGCACGACACGCTGGGCATCGCCGGGGACCTCGAGGCCGCCATGGCCAGGCACGTGGACACCTACGTCGACGAATGGGCCGACACCCTGAAGGATCCCGAACGCCTCCGCCGCTTCCGGTCCTTCGTCAATGCCCCCGACCAGAGGGACGATTCCATCACGTTCGTCCCCGATGAGCGCGGCCAGATGCGCCCCGCGACGGCCGGGGAAAAGGCGCTGGCCGATCAGCAACCAGTCCTGATCGCCTCCACCATCCCCGTCCGGCCGTCCGGCGCAAGCGCCGCAGATGCAGCCACCGCTGCCGCTACCGAAAGCAAGGTCTGACCATGCAGCTCAGCATCGATCTCAGCGGCCGGGAAGTCCTCATCACCGGCTCCGACGCCGCCGCCCGCCAGGCCGTCCGCCGCTACCACGCCGCCGGTGCAGTCGTGTCCCGGCTCAGCAGCCCGCACGGGGCCGCACATGACGGCGCATTGCCGGAACGGCCGTACCTCGTGGCCGCCGTCGACGACGGCCAGCCCGGCTGGGACGCCCTGCTGGACCGCTGCCGGGCGACGGGCATCCCCGTCGCCGCGGAGCCTGCCGCGGGCCCCGCCGGCCACGTCACCCTCGTTGGCGGCGGCCCGGGCACCACCGAGCTGCTGACCGTCGCCGCCGTGGCGGCGCTGCGGGACGCCGACGTCGTCTTTTATGACCGGCTGGCCCCGTACCAGGAGCTCGCGTCGCTGGCATCGGCCGAGCTGGTGGATGTGGGCAAATGGCCGGGCCACCACCCGGTCAGCCAGTCTGGCATCGAGGAACTCATGGTGCAGGCCGCCCTCGCGGGCAGGAACGTCGTCCGGCTCAAGGGCGGGGACCCGTACGTCTTCGGCCGCGGTGGCGAGGAAGCGGCTGCCTGTGTGAAGGCCGGCGTTCACGTCCGCGTCATTTCCGGCGTTACGAGCGCCATCTCGGTCCCGGCCGCTGCGGGGATCCCGGTGACGCACCGCGAGGTCAGCCACATGTTCACGGTGGTCTCCGGGCACGCCCCGCTGACCGACAAGGAACACATGCACCTGGCCGGCCTGGGCGGGACCATCGTGGTCCTCATGGGGATCGGCACCCTGCACCAGCTGGCTTCCGGGCTGCGACGGGCCGGCATGCGCGCGGACATGCCGATGGCCGTCGTCGAGCGCGGCTACCGGCCCGGCCAGCGCACCACCATCGCCGAACTCGGCACCATCACCACCGCGGCCGCCGGCTGCACGAACCCCGCGGTGCTGGTGATCGGGGACGTGGTCCGGGTGGCCGAGGCCAACCGCGGCTGCGCCGACGCGGCTGCCGAGCTCGACCGGCTCGCCGCATCCCTGATGGAGGCGTGAACACGATCATGAGCGCACTGAACACCATCGCCGCGGCCTCCCCGCAGGCCGCCGACGTTCCCGGGCCGGGGCCGGCCGGCGAGGCCGTAGGGAAAGACCTGCCGCTGGACGGCTTCCGGATCGGGGTCACGTCGCACCGGCGGTCCCAGGACCTGATCGAGGCCCTGGAGCGGCGCGGAGCCGAGGTACTGCACGCTCCGGCGCTGAAGATCGCCCCGGTACAGGAGGACCTGCGGCTGATCGAGGACACCCGCGCCATCATCGAAGCCCGCCCCGAGCTGTGCATCGCCACCACCGCGTACGGCATGCGCCGCTGGTGCGAGGCGGCAGACACCTTCGGCATTGGCGAGCAGCTGCTGGACACCCTCTCGGGCTGCCGGATGTTCGTCCGCGGCCCCAAGGCCCGCGGAGCGGTCCGCGCGGCCGGACTGGCCGACGTCGGGATCAGCAGCGACGAAACCACGGCCACCCTGGTGGACATGCTCCTCGCCGAGGGCGTGCGGGGGAAAACGGTGGCGGTCCAGCTGCACGGCTACACCGATGTCCGCCAGCTCGAACGCCTGCGGATGTCCGGTGCCACGGTCCTGACCGTCACGCCGTACCGCTGGGTCAAGCCCGACGGCGCGGACCGCCTGCCGCGGCTGATCGAGGCTGCCTGCAGCGGGAACCTGGATGTGCTGACCTTCACCAGTGCCCCGGCCGTGGACGCGATGTGGAGCACCGCGCACGAGATGGGCGTCTACAAGCAGCTCGTGGAGAGCCTGAAGACCACGGTCGCCACCGCCGTCGTCGGACCTGTCACCGCCCAGCCGCTGATCGATGCCGGCCTGCAGCCGCTGGTCCCGGAGCGCTACCGCATGGGCGCCCTGATCCGGCTGGTCTGCGAGCATCTGGCCCTGAACCATGTCCGCCGCCTCGAGACCGTGTCCGGGAGTGTGGAGCTCCGCGGCCGCTCGCTCAGGATCGACGGGCAGGCCGTGGAAATGGCGCCTGCGCCCCTGCTCCTGCTCCGGGCCCTGCTGGGCGCCGGGGGGGCCGTGCTGTCCCGCGAGGCACTCTCCGAGCTCCTGGAGCTGCGCGGCTCCGTGCACGCCCTGGACATGACGGTCAGCCGGCTGCGGTCCTCCCTGCCGGACGGGCGCCTGGTCGAAACCGTGGTGAAGCGCGGCTACCGGGTCCGCGTCTGACAGCAACGCGGGGCCCCTGGCGCCCATCGCATCGTCATCCATGGGCGCCAAATGATCCCGCGTTGCTTTGTTACCGGCAGGTAAACGTTGGCGAACGGGCAGCGGAAAAACCGCAACACCCGGGAAACACCCCCGAAAAACCGGACGCCTACGCTGGGGTCCATCAAGCAGAACCGGCCACACCATCGGCCACCAGCGAAAGGGCCACCATGTCCGCCACGAGCGTTACTCCCGATTCCCAGACCCGGCCACGGATCGTCATCGCAGGAGCCGGCCCCGCCGCCCAGGCCCTCGTCCGCCAGCTCGCCCGGACACCGTTTGCCGGCGCGGTTACCGTGCTCAGCAACCGGGACGATGCCCCCGCCGAACTCCTGGCACTCGCCGCCCTCCCCCAGGTCTCCGTCCGCTTCGGCCAGCCGGCCAGCTACGTCGATACCGACAGCCGCTGCGTGGTCACTGCGGACGGCCTGGAATTCAACTACGACCAGCTCGTCATCGCCACCGGGTCCTCGCCCGCTGCCGCGCCCCTGGAAGGGGCCCGGCGGTGCCTGAGCTACTCCACGATCGACGACGCCACCCGCCTGGGCGAGGCCGTCAAGGACATCACCCGGGTCCTGGGCCGGCGTCCGCTGGGCATTCTCGTGGGCACCGGGACGGCCGCGGGCCAGGCCGAAGCGGTGCTGCGCGCCCGCGGTGTGCGCCCCGTCCGCACCACTCAGCGGCCTTCCGCCGTCCTTCCCACCCTCGCCGGCTCGGCGCTGCCGGCCGCCGGCATCGTGTTTGAGGACGGCTCCAGCATGAACGGGGACCTCGTGGTCCTCGCCGAGGACCGGGTTGCCCGCGACTTCCTTGCCGTCAGCGCGGGCCTGAAGACCGCACCGCAGGGCGGCATCGTGATCGGCCAGGACTTCCGCACGTCCGTCCCGGGAATCTGGGCTATCGGAGACGCTGCAGTGTTCGACGGCGTCCGGCTGGGGCTGCTCGTGGCCGCCGGTCCCGCGGCGTCCGCCTGCGCGTCCCAGCTGCTGCAGGGCGGCCCGGCGGACGTCCTCGCGCAGGCCGCCTAGCGGCTCCGGCCCGGCCCTCCGGAAGGGGATCCGTTGTGGCAAGATGGACATCTGACCAGCCACGAAGAACGCGGTGTCCGCAGGCCCACAAGGCCTCCCAGAGGAACTTCACAGTCCAGGGCCCGCCATGAAAGGGACCACCATGAGCAACGAAGCCGCTGCAGCCACCGGAAGCGCCGCCCCTGCAACCTCGGGCACCGCGAACCCGATTGCCTCCTACATTGACCACACCCTGCTCAAGCCGGAAGCGGGCGAGGCCGAGATCCTCAAAGTCTGCGCCGAGGCCGCCGAGTACCGCTTCAAGTCGGTCTGCGTGAACCCGATCTGGGTCAAGACCGTCAAGAAAGCCCTCAAGGGCTCGGGCGTGCTGACGTGTTCCGTGGTGGGCTTCCCGCTCGGCGCCACCCCGAGTGACGTCAAAGCCTTCGAGGCCCGCGGGGCCGTCCTGGACGGCGCGGAAGAGGTCGACATGGTGATCAATATCGCCGCGGCCCGCGCCAACGACAAGGGCGCCCTGGTGGATGACATCGCCGCCGTCGCCGAGCCCGTCCACGACGGCGGGGCGATCCTGAAGGTCATCATCGAAACGGCGCTGCTGACCGACGCCCAGAAGGTGCTGGCCTGCGAGGCCGCGGTGGAAGCAGGGGCGGACTTCGTGAAGACCTCCACGGGCTTCAACGGCGGCGGCGCCACGGCCGAGGACGTCGCGCTGATGCGCCGCACGGTGGGCCCGGACCTGGGTGTCAAGGCCTCCGGCGGCGTGCGGTCCCTCGCCGACGCGCAGGCTATGATTGCTGCAGGTGCAACACGTATTGGCGCCAGCTCCGGCATCGCGATCGTCAAGGGTGAACAGGGTTCGTCCGCGTACTGATTCGCACCGGCAGCTGCCACAGTTTTGAGCCCCCAGGGGCCGAGGAGGAACGAATGTCCAAGATCAACAGCAACACCCGGCAGAGCGAGAACAGCCTCGCGTCCAGCATCATCCTCTTCGCTCTGATGATGGTGTTGTTCCTCGGCGCGCTGTACTCGCTGTCCTACCTGTCGCTGGACAACCCGTGGCCGATGGCCGTCTGCCTGCTCCTCTTCGCCGGCTCGTTCTGGATCCCGCAGACCATCCTGGGCCGCTCGGATTCGGCGGGCGAAAACTAGGCTTTCCCTTCCTTAACTGGCTGAAGCTCCGGATATTCCGGAGCTTCAGCCAGTTAAGGACACGTCGCCAATCCTCCGTCGCGGACCCAGTTCACCGCCGGCTCAGCCCGGGAACAGGGCCCTCAGCCCGGGAGCAGCGAGAACAGGCCGTTGACCAGCGTTGTCTCCATCGCCGCGGCGGCCGGGAAATGGACTTTGGCCACGGCCAGGACCGCGCCGAACATCCCGACCATGGCGTAGGCGCTGACCGGGATCAGGACGAACCATTCCCGCCGGGAGCCAGCACGGCCCAGCAGCGGGATGGAGAACGCCCCGTTGGGCCGCCAGATGTCCTTCACGAGCGGCAGCTTGCGCAGGACCTTTGGCGGCTTGATCACGAGCGGCCACAGCAGCGGCACTCCCCCGGTCGTGATCATGTCCCCGACAATGTGCACCAGCACGCCTGTGAGCATCGACACCGGAAGCCAGGTCCACTGGTGCGGAGCAAACCACGTCACCAGGCCTGCCATGAGCAGGGCGAAGATCCAGTTGCTGATCCAGCCGTACTTCGGAAAAAGTTTGAGGGCTTTCGCCGCGATGTTGATCATGAACATGCACAGCAGCCCGGCACCCACGGACAGCAGCCCCCAGCCCGTCTGCAGCTGGAGTTGCCCGGCCATGGCCGCGAGCAGCACGAAGATCGCCGCGCCCAGCACCGAGTGGGTGCCCTGGCGGTGGCCGCCGCTGGCGTTCTCGATCCCGACGGCGATTACGTTGGACAGCGGCGGCAGCGAGTGCGCAATGGTACTGGAGCGGTGGTCCCAGTCGCACACCAGGGCTGTCCCCGCCGTCGCCATTCCGCCGATCACGATCCCGGTGGCGTCCAGCGGGTACCAGCCCAGGGCATACGGTCCGGTCGAGGCAATGGCTACCCACGCCGCGGCTCCTGACGCGGCGTGGTGTCCGCCCATCATTGCCTAGCTCCTCGCCTGTTCAACGGCAAGAGGGGCGTCGGAGAAAATGTTACGGATGACGCCGTTGGCCCACTCCAGGATCTCGGCGTCCTGCAGGTCCCGGCCGCCGATCCTCGCCGTCTTGGGCTTGGGAACGAGCACGGCGTCCAGCGCCGGTTTTGCCTGCGCGCCGGGGTACATCCGGGTCAGCCGCATGAGCTTGGACTCCGGCAGCTGTGCCGGGGAGAACTTGATGAAGTTCCCCTGGAGCGCGACGTCGGAGAGCCCCGCCTCGCGTGCCCCCACCCGGAAGCGGGCGACGTCGATCAGGTTCTTCGCGGGCAGCGGCAGCTCCCCGTAGCGGTCCACCAGCTCGGCGACAACCTCATCGATGGCCTCGTAAGTGATGGCGGAGGCCAGCTTGCGGTACGCCTCGAGGCGCAACCGCTCGCCGGGGACATAGTCGTGCGGCAGGTGCGCGTTGACGGGGAGCTCGATCTTCATTTCCGCGGCCTTTTCCTCGGCCTCGCCGCGGTATTCCGCGACGGCTTCGCCCACGAGCCGGATGTACAGATCAAAGCCGACGCCCTGGATATGCCCGGACTGCTCGCCGCCGAGCAGGTTGCCGGCGCCGCGGATCTCGAGGTCCTTCATGGCCAGCTGCATGCCGGCGCCGAGTTCGTTGTGCGTGGCAACGGCCTTGAGGCGTTCGAGCGCCACTTCGCCGAGCGGTTTTTCCGAGGGGAACAGGAAGTACGCGTAGGCGCGTTCGCGGCCGCGGCCTACGCGGCCGCGCAGCTGGTGCAGCTGGGAGAGTCCGTACTTCTCCGCCCCGTCCACGATCAGCGTGTTGGCGTTGGAAATGTCCAGGCCCGTCTCGATGATCGTGGTGCAGACGAGGACGTCGAAGCGCTTCTCCCAGAAGTCCACGATGATCTGCTCGAGCCGGCTCTCGGACATCTTGCCGTGCGCTACCTCCACGCGGGCCTCCGGCACGAGTTCCCGGATCTTCGCCGCGGTCCGGTCGATCGTGGAGACCCGGTTGTGCACGAAGAACACCTGCCCTTCGCGCATGAGTTCGCGGCGGATGGCGGCCGAGGTCTGCTTGTCCGTGTAGGGCCCCACATAGGTCAGCACGGGGTGCCGTTCCTCCGGCGGGGTGGCCAGGGTCGAGGTCTCACGGATGCCGGTCAGGGACATCTCCAGGGTCCGCGGAATCGGCGTGGCGCTCATGGCCAGGACGTCGACATTGGTGCGCATCTTCTTCAGCGCTTCCTTGTGTTCGACGCCGAAGCGCTGCTCCTCGTCCACGATCACCAGGCCCAGGTCCTTAAACGCGAAGTCCTTGGACAGCAGCCGGTGCGTGCCGATCACAACATCCACGGCGCCGGATTTGACGCCTTCGGCCGTCTCCTTGGCTTCCTTGGCGCCCTGGAAACGGGACAGCGGCTTGACCCGCAGCGGGAACCCGGAGAACCGCTCGGTGAACGTCTCGTAGTGCTGCTGGGCGAGCAGGGTGGTGGGCACGAGCACGGCGACCTGCTTGCCGTCCTGGACCGCCTTGAAGGCGGCCCGGACCGCGATCTCGGTCTTGCCGTAGCCCACGTCCCCGGAGATGAGGCGGTCCATGGGGATCTCCCGCTCCATGTCGGCCTTGACCTCGTTGATGGTGGTCAGCTGGTCCGGGGTTTCGACATACGGGAAAGCTTCCTCCAGCTCACGCTGCCAGGGCGTGTCCGGGCCGAAGGCATAGCCGCGGGAGGCCATCCGGGCCGAGTACAGCCGGATCAGTTCGCCGGCGATCTCCTTGACCGCCTTGCGCGCCTTGGACTTGGTGCTGGCCCAGTCCGCGCCGCCCATCTTGCTCAGGGCCGGGGTGTCGCCGCCGACGTAGCGGGTCACCTGGTCCAGCTGGTCCGTGGGCACGAAGAGCCGGTCGCCGGGCGCGCCGCGCTTGGACGGCGCGTACTCCAGGACGAGGTATTCGCGGACCCCAACTGAGTCTTTTGAGCCGCCGACTGCAATCCTTCGCTGGATCAGCTCCACGAACCGGCCGATGCCGTGCTGTTCGTGCACCACGGAGTCGCCGGCCACCAGCTGCAGCGGATCGACGGCGTTCCGCCGCTTGGACGGCATCCGGCGCATGTCCTTCGTGGAGCCGGCCGAGGTGCGGCCCAGCAGGTCAGCCTCGGTCAGCAGGGCAAGCTTGAGCGGGTCAAGGACAAATCCGCGGCCGGCGGCGGCGGTGGTGACCTCGATCAGGCCGGGCTGGGGTTCGGCGTCGAGGGAGTCCACCCGGGCGCACGGGATGTCGTTGTCATGGAACAGTTCCGCGAGCCGCTGTGCCGGGCCCGGGCCCCCGGTGACGACGACAATCCGCCACTGGTCCCGCACGCGGGAGCCGATGAAGTCCATCATTTCAGCCACGTCACCCTGGTAGCCGCGGGGCTCGCGGGCGTGCAGGTTCAGGACATCGACATCCGGCATGAGTTCTTCATCTGTCGCCAGGGACGTGATCGACCACCACGACACGCCGTGGGCGAGGGCGGCCGTACGGGTTTCGGTCAGGGACCGGAAGCTGGCCGAATGCAGCGCCGCCGACGCCTGCGAGCTCAGATCAAGCGGTGCCCTGCCGCCGTCTGAGGCTGTGGACCATGCCGCTTCCAGGAATTCCTCGTTCGTGGCGGCGAGGTCGTGGGCACGGGCGCGTACCTTTTCCGGCTCGATCACCACGGAGAGGGAACCGGAGGGGAGCTGGTCCAGGAAAGGCACCATGGCATCCACCAGCACGGGGGCCAGCGATTCCATGCCCTCCACGGCAATGCCGCCGGCGATCTTTTCCAGCATGTCCGCCGCGGCCGGCAGTTGCGCCTTCAGCGTCGCGGCCCGGGACATGACGGAGGGCGTGATCAGTATTTCACGGCACGGCGGAGCATGGAGTTCTGTGGGGTGGTGCACGCCGGGCGCCGACAGTGAGCGTTGGTCGGCTACGGCGAACCAGCGCATCTGTTCGACCTCGTCGCCAAAGAACTCAACCCGGACCGGGTGGTCCTCGGTGGGCGGGAAGACGTCCAGCATTCCGCCCCGCACAGCGAATTCGCCGCGGCGCGTCACCATGTCCACGCGGGCGTAGGCTGCATCGGCGAGACTTTTCACGACGTTGCTGAAGGAGATTTCCTGGCCGACTTTCAACGTGACCGGCACCAGTTCGCCGAGGCCGGCCACGATCGGCTGGACGACGGCGCGGACCGGCGCCACCACGACGCGCAGGGCACCGGCGGCGGAGGCTTCGGGATGGGCAAGGCGCCTGAGTACGGAGAGGCGGCGGCCGACAGTGTCTGAGCGCGGGGAGAGCCGTTCGTGCGGGAGGGTCTCCCAGCTGGGGAATTCGGCGATCGTGTCGGCCGGCAGGAAGGCGCGCAGGGCCTCGGTCAGGTCCTCGGCCTCGCGGCCGGTGGCGGTGACGGCCAGGACAACCGCTCCGGGGGATGAGGCGAGGCCGTCGGCCATTTCCGCGAGCAGGGTTGCCCGCATGCCGGCGGGGGCGCTGATCTGGTAGTCCTCGCTGCGGGCTTCGAAGCCGCGGGAGGCCTCGGCCCGGACGCGGGCGTAGTTCCGGTCCTCGGCCAGGGCACGGCGCAGACCGGTAAGTGAGGGGCCGTTGGGGCTCATAACTGTTGCTCCTGATGGGATCACGGAAATGCAGGCAACACGAATAGCCGGAATTCGCGAGAATCCCGGGTCTTCCAAGCCTACCGCGGAGGTGGGGACGGTCAGGCCCGCGGGGCTAAGCTGGCAGCACGGACCGGTCCGCGGCGGCGGTCGCTCCGAATAGCTTCCGCGGGCAATGACACGGAGCCCAGACAATAGGCACGGGCAAATCAGCACGGACAAATGAGCACTGACAAGGGGCCAACCATGAACGGCACTCCCACGGCAGAACATCCGAAGACAGTCCTCGTCACTGGCGCCACCGGCTATATCGGCGGCCGGCTGGTCCCCCGGCTGCTCGAGGCCGGGCACACGGTGAAGGTCCTCGTCCGCACGCCGGCGAAGATCGCCGGCGTGCCGTGGCTGGACGACGTGGAGGTGATCCAGAGCAGCCTCGACGACGGCGGGGCACTGCGCGAGGCGCTGGAGGGCGTCGATGTCCTGTACTACCTGGTCCATTCCATGGCCGCCGGCCCGGGCTTCGAGGCCAAGGAACAAACGATGGCCGGGACCGCCGCCACGGCAGCCGCGGACGCGGGAGTCGGCAGGATCGTCTATCTGGGCGGCCTGCACCCGGCAGGCGCCGAGCTCTCGACGCACATGCGGTCCCGGGAAGCGGTGGGGAAGGTTTTCCTCGACAGCCCGGTCGACGCCGTCGTGTTCCAGGCGGGCGTCGTCATCGGCTCCGGATCGGCCTCCTTCGAGATGATCCGGCACCTCACGGAAACGCTTCCGGTGATGCCCGCCCCGAGCTGGGTGAAGAACCGGATCGAGGCCATCGCGGTGCGCGATGTCCTGTACTACCTCGTGGCGGCGGCATCCCTCAGTGGCGCGATCAACCGCACCTTCGACATCGGTTGCCGCGAGGTCCTGACCTACGCGGGAATGATGAACGAATACGCCGCCGAGGCCGGCCTCCCGCACCGCCTCGTGCTGGCCCTGCCCGTGCCCGCCCCGAAGCTCGCCGGGATGTGGGTCGCTTTGACGACTCCGATCCCGCTGTCCATGTCCCTGCCCCTCGTGGAATCGCTGCAGCATGACGCTGTGTCCCGCGAACACGACATCGATTCCCTCATCCCGGTGCCGGCGGGCGGCCTGACGCCGTACCGCCGTGCGGTGGCCCTCGCCCTGGGCAAGGAACGCGACGCCCAGGTCGAAACGACCTGGGCCAGCGCCGGCGCCGACGCGGATCCCCTCCCCAGCGACCCCGACTGGGCCGGCCACCGCGTCTACGTTGACGAACGGAGCTTTTCCAGCCCGGTGGACCCTAAGTACGTCTGGACCATCATCGAAGGGATTGGCGGCCAAAACGGCTGGTACTCGCTTCCGCTGGCATGGCGCGTGCGCGGCTGGCTGGACAAGCTCACGGGCGGAGCGGGACTGCTCCGCGGCCGCCGCCACCCGCACCTGCTGGCGGAGGGCGAAGTAGTGGACTGGTGGCGTGCCGAGCGGATCGACCGCGGCCGGCTGCTGCGGCTGCGGGCCGAGATGCGGGCCCCGGGCCGCGCCTGGCTGGAGCTCTCCCTGGAGCCCCAGGGAACCGGAAGCCTCTACCGGCAACGGGCCATTTTCTTCCCCAAGGGCCTGAGCGGGCGCCTCTACTGGCTCGCCGTCCTGCCCTTCCACAGCGTCATCTTCCCGGCCATGTCACGCAACATCACGGCCGCGGCACGGGACCTGCAGGACCTCGAATCGGAGCCCGCCCGGCACACCGCGTAGGATGTTGGAGCCCGAAACGTCCACTTCCACACCACGGAGGACCCCCATGGCCCTGAGTGCATCCACCACCGTTCCGCACAGCGTAGAGCGCGTCACCGCGGTTTTCGTCAACGAGGACTTCCTGCGCCACACGAGCGAACTTGTCGGCGGCACCCTCGAATCATTCGTCGTCGACGGCGATCCCGCCGGCGCGTTCAGCACCACCACCGTCCGCACGGTCCCCACCACCCGGATGCCCGACGTCGCCCGGAAGTTCGTGGGCGAGCGGCTCACCGTGACGCAGCTGGAGACCTGGGAGGCTCCGTCCGCCGACGGCTCGCGCCAGAGCAACATCTCCCTGAAGATCGCCGGGGCACCGCTGGATGTGAACGCCGTCCAGCGTCTCGTGTCCGACGCCGGCAGCACCCGGATCGAGCTTGAGGGCAGTGTGACGTCCTCCGTGCCCTTCCTTGGCGGCAAAATCGCCGAGGCCGCCGAACCCATGGTCGGCAAGGCCTTGAACATCCAGTCCACCCAGGCCCAGGCCTGGCTCGAAAGCCACTAGCGCCGTGGAACTGCCTGCACTCCTGGCTGTCGTCCTGATTATTGCCGGCGTCTGGTCCCTCGCTGTCTGGCCGCAGTTCCTGCGCCGGGTCATGACGGACCCGAGGGCCCGCGACTCCGGCGGCAAGGCCACCCGCTTCCTGACCGTCCACGTCGTCCTCGTCAGCATCTCCATGGTGCTCGGGGCCGCGACGGCGGCAATCGGGATTGCGGGGCTGCTCGGCTAGTGCTCCCCCCGCCGGCCGGCTGCCCGGCGGCGGCTGGGCGAACCGGCCGCCGCCGTCGCGCTGTTCCTCCCGGCCTGGCCGGGGCGCGCCGGGCGGCTGGGCGAACCGGCCACCGGACACGTACGCTGTGAACAAGCGACGCGGGAGGACATCGGAACTATGCGGATCTCGGTTATCGGCTGTGGTTATCTGGGGGCGGTCCACGCGGCCTGCATGGCAAAGCTCGGCCACGACGTCGTGGGCATCGATGTTGACGAAAACAAGGTGGCGCAGCTGTCCGGCGGCCACGCCCCCTTCTACGAACCGGTGCTGGACGATCTCCTCAGCGAGCTTGAAGAATCCGGGCGCCTGCGGTTCACTACCGACATGTCCGCCGCCCGCGGCTCGGAGGTCCACTTCATTTGCGTGGGCACACCGCAAAAGCGCGGCGAAAACGCCGCCGACCTCCGGTTCGTTGACGCCGCCGTGGGGTCCTTGGCCGCCTATGTTTCGCCCGGCGATGTGGTCGCCGGAAAGTCCACAGTGCCGGTGGGCACCGCGGCGCGGCTTGCCGAAGTCATCGCGGAAACGGAGCCGGGTGCCACGCTTGTCTGGAACCCGGAGTTCCTGCGCGAAGGCCACGCGGTGACCGACACGCTGAACCCGGACCGGTTCGTCTATGGCATGCCGGACGGCAGCGAAGAGAACCCGGCCGTGGACGTGCTGGACCGCGTGTACGAGGCCCCGCTGGCCAACGGGACGCCGAGGCTCGTGACGGACTACGCAACGGCGGAGCTGGTGAAGACGGCTGCCAACTCGTTCCTCGCCACCAAGATTTCCTTCATCAACGCCATGGCCGAGGTCTGCGAGGCCACGGGGGCCGATGTCACCCGGCTGGCCGACGCGATCGGACTCGATGACAGGATTGGCCGGAAATTCCTCAACGCCGGCATCGGCTTCGGCGGCGGCTGCCTGCCCAAGGACATCCGCGCGTTCATGGCCCGCGCCGGCGAATTGGGTGCGGATCAGGCCCTGACTTTCCTGCGGGAGGTCGACGCCATCAACATGCGGCGGCGCACCCGGGTGGTGGAGCTGACCCGTGAGCTCTGCGGCGGGACCCTGATGGGGCAGCGCATCGCGGTCCTGGGCGCCGCGTTCAAGCCCGAGAGCGACGACGTCCGGGACTCCCCCGCCCTCAGCGCGGCCGCGCAGCTCCAGCTCCAGGGCGCCGTCGTGACCGTCACCGATCCCCAGGCGCTCGACAACGCGGCCAAGCGTTTTCCCGAGCTCCAGATGGAGCCGGATCTGGAGACCACCCTGCTCAAGGCCGACGCCGTTCTGCTGCTGACGGAGTGGAAGGCCTACCGGGAGCTGGACCCGCACGGGACCAAGGCACTCGTGTCAGCACCGCGCATCCTGGACGGACGCAACGTCCTGGATCCGGCCAAGTGGCGCGCCGCCGGCTGGACCTACAAGGGCCTCGGCCGGCCCTGACCGGGACCCCTCAGGCGGACAGCGCCTGGCCGAGGGCGTCCTCGGCCGCCACCCAGGAGAGCATCGCGCACTTGACCCTGGCGGCGTAACGGGACACGCCCTCAAACGCGGCGGCGTCCCCGAGGATCTCCGGATCGGCGGCGACCTTGCCGCGGGAGCGCAGCACCTCGCGGAAACTGTCAATCACGGTCCGGAAATCCTCCGTGGTCATGCCCTCCGCGAGGTCTGTGAGCACGGAGGCTGACGCCATGGAGATCGAACAGCCGTCGCCGTCCCAGCGCAGTTCGCTGACTTTCCCCCCGGACACCGCGACCCTGACCGTGATCTCATCGCCGCAGACCGGGTTCAACTGGTGGGACTGGCCGCTGCTCGCATTTGCGGGCGCCGCGGCACCGTCCAGCCCGCTGCCGTGCCGGGCTTTGGAGTGCTCCAGGATGATCTGCTGGTAAAGCTGGTCGAGACTCATGTGCTGCCGTCCTCAGGCTTGGAAGTATGCGCGGACACCGGCGACGGCGTCGAGAAACGCGTCCACGTCGTCCGTGGTGTTGTACAGGTAGGTGCTGGCACGTGTGGTGGCCGTCAGCCCGAGCCTGCGGTGCAGCGGCTGGGCGCAGTGGTGGCCTACGCGCACGGCGATGCCACGGCTGTCCAGGAACTGCCCGACGTCGTGCGCGTGCACTCCCGCGACGTCGAAGGCAGCCAGCCCGATCCGCTCCTGGCCGGCCGCCGGCCCCAGCACCCGGATTCCCGGTATGGATTCGAGTCCTACGACGAGGCGCTGCCCGAGTTCCGCTTCCCAGGTGTGGATGCGGGAGAGGCCGGTTTCGGTGAGATAGTTTGCCGCCGCGGCGAGGGCCACGGCCTGGGAGATCCGTTGCGTTCCCGCCTCAAACCGTTGCGGGCTGGGCAGGAATCCTGCCCGTTCCATGGTCACGGTGGTGATCATGGAACCCCCCGTCAGGAAGGGCGGCATGGCGTTGAGCAGCTCCGCGCGGCCGTACAGCCCGCCGATTCCGGTCGGGGCCAGCATCTTGTGGCCGGAGAAGACGGCGAAGTCCACATCCAGCGCCTTGACGTCCAGGGGCAGGTGCGGCGCGGACTGGCACGCGTCGAGCACCACGAGGGCGCCCACGGCCCGGGCCAGTGCCACCAGCGTGGCAACAGGGTTTATGGTGCCGAGGACGTTGGAGGCGTGGGTGAAAGCCAGCACCCGCGTTCGTGCCCCGATGATGTGCGCGGCTTCATCCAGATCCAGGGCGCCGTTGTCATCCACGGGGATGAACTTCAGCACGGCTCCGGTCCGTTCGGCCAGCTGCTGCCAGGGAATCAGGTTGGCGTGATGCTCCATCTCCGTGACCACAAGTTCATCGCCGGGTGCCAGGGCAAACCTCGCCGCTTCCGGTGCGGCTCCGGGCAGCGAGGCGTTCAGGAAGGAGTAGCTCAGCAGGTTCAGGCCCTCGGTGGCGTTGGAGGTCCAGATGAGTTCATCCCAGCCGGCGCCGATAAACGCAGCCACCGTTTCCCGGGCGTCCTCGAAGGCTTCGGTAGCCTCCACGGCGAGGTGGTGCGCCCCGCGGTGCACTGCGGAGTTCCGTTGCTCGTAGAATTCCTGCTCGGCCTCCAGCACGCTCAGGGGGTTCTGCGAGGTGGCCCCCGAGTCCAGGTAGATGAGCGGCCTGCCGTTGACGTGCTGCTGCAGGATCGGGAAGTCGTTCCGGATCCTCAACACCTCTTCGTTTCCGAGCGCAACGGCATAGCGGCGGAGATGGGCTGGCGTGGCTACCATGGCGGAGACTCCTGGATCGGCGTTCGCTGCGGCGCACGGTGCAGGCGGCGGGGCCGGACTGACCAAATACGTCACACAGATTAAGCCTAATTATCCCACGTTCCCGCAGCAGTCCTTCTCGGCAGCCCCTCGCGGCCGCCCCCGGGGTGTCTCCGGCGGCCGTCCCTGACCGCCGTCGCCGGGTCTGTCGTCCGCGGCGCCCACGCCGCTTCGACGCCCTCCAGGCTCACGTTTTTCCGCGACGCAGACCAAATAAGGGAGCCGGCGGCGGCTGGGGGGAGAGCCTCGGTCTCAGAAGGCTCTGACGCCGCCGGCTCCGACCTAGGCGCGCGGCTGCCTGAATCGGCACCGTGCGAATCCCGTGAAGGAGTTCGGTGCAGGTCGGCTTCGGCGCGACCACCCATGATGGTGGCGAAGGCTTCGGCAGCCCACCGGAGGGAGATTCTGGCCCCTCCGTCGTGCTGTCAATGCCCGCGGTCGATTGCCGCCCTGAAAATTTGATTTATTTGTAAGACCTTTGTCCGTTGTTCCTGGGGAGTGTCTTAAGTGAATCCCCCAAGCCACAACCGCACACGAGTAGCGTTTACCCGATTCCGTAGCGCTGGTCCGCGTCCGACTACTTGGGCATACTCTTGCGAAGACCGCCCGCCACCCGGGCTGTACGCAGAAACGGCCACGGGCCGGAAGAAACCCAAGGTCAGCGTCCTGCTCCGCCTCGGATCATGGGGTGCCCCATTCAAGGAGTTCCACGCGCCGGCTGACTCCAAGCTTGGCAAAAATTCTGGAGAGGTAGCCTTCTACAGTCCGCCGCGACAAGGAAAGCCCCTTGGCAATTTCGGCGTTGGTTGCCTGGTGGGATACCAGTTCAAGAATCTCGGTTTCGCGGGCGGTCAGCAGGGTTCCATGTTCGCTGCGGACAACCTCCAACCGAGGGGACATCCCGGCCTCCACCAGGCGATGGTGCACCCTGCGCTGGACCCCGGTAAGCCTCCCCCGGTCCGGGTTGTCCGCCAGGCACCGCGCGGCCTGCTGTGCAGCTTCAAGGGCCAGCAGCGGGTGCCCCGCACCGAGGGCGTCGTCGCTGATGCCGATGAGGTCGGTCGCGTCGGACGCGGACACGGCGCGCCCGTACGCCTCGAGCAAACGCGCTTCAGGGCCTTCGACCACGCTGCTGCTGGACGCGAGTGCGGCCGAGCTCCCCGTGTCCCCGCTTCTGAGGGCGAGCCGCCGGATGTCAGTTTCCACACCCCTGAGTCCCTGGCGTTTCGCCTCGCCGGCCAATTCCGCGAGGGCAGCGACGCCGCCGCGTTCCAGCCCGGCCTGGGAGTCTGCCGCCCTGGCATAGGCTTCGGCCAGCAGGCGCAGCGTCCTCGGTTCCCGGTAGACGGACAGCCGATAGGCCAGTGAACGTTCGTGTGCCTCATGCTGTCGACCGACACCTGCAGCCGCGTAGGCTGCGACCGCGTGCGCGAACGGCAGCAGGTTCAACGGGTCGGCAATCGTGAGTTCGTCGACGGCCAGCAGCAGCTCCGAAAAGCTTTCCCGCATTCTGCCCTGGCGCAGCCGCGAGTACCCGCGCATCAGATGGAGCATGCCTCCGCTGTAGAGCAGACGCGCGGGCTGGCCGGTTGCATAGTCGTCCAGGACCACTCCGAGCTCGTCCAGGTCGCCGGCCCGGATAAGGTTCAGGCAGTGGCGCGTGACCAGGTCTTCGTACGCAAGGGGAAGAGCGGAGCTGGCGTTGCGGGCACCGCGCCAGGCCTCCCCATCCAGCCGCATCCCCGTCACGAGCCGGCCTTGGGCCGTCAAGAGCTCGGACAAGAGGGAGACCGCCGGGATCCGGATCTCGGGGTTGGTCCCCGCGGCGTCAACGAGTTCCCGCAGCGCGGCCTCGATGCCGGGGAACTGCCCGTCCCAGTTGCGGTTCATGATCGCCGCCGCCATACCGGCCGCGGGCGACCGCGTCCAGAGCTGCCCGTCCGTGGCCGAGGCCACGGTGCCGTCGGAAGCGTCCGGCGCTTCGCTGCGCAGCTCCCGCGTCTCCGCGGACCTTCCCAGACGCGCGGCCAGGAGATCTGCCAGGTAGGAGGACCGACCATAGGGCAGGGGCCGGGCGGACTGGAGATAGCCTGCCGCCGCCTCGGGCCTGCCCAGGATGAACTGGGAATACGCGAGCTGGAGCCGGGCGTCGGGGAGGAAGCCCTTGTCCCGGACGGCGCTGGCAGCCCGGGACGCCGACGCCGGGTCCAACGCCACGTTCGATGAAACAGCCGCAAGCAGCAGTTGCCCGGGAGGGATTTCCACTCCGCAGTCCAGCGACCACCGAAGCCGGTTGAGGGCTGATGCCGGAAGGGCAGCGGCCGACGACGGAAGTGCCAGGACGCTGGCACGCAACACCGAACTGCGGGCGGCCGGGACGCGGTGGCGGATGATCTCGCCAACGATCGAACTCGCGGGGCGCACCACCCGGTCATAACCGGGAGAGATGCTGATGATTCCCGCCATGTCCAGTGCGTCGACGATCTTGGGACCGCTCAGCCGGAGAGTCTGGCCCAGTGACAGGGGCCCTGCCAGGGCGACAATGGTCGCCACGGTCTTCTCCTCCGGGGTGAGGGAGCGAAGCTGCTGGTCGACAAGATCCGCCGCAGGCACCCCGGCCACGTCGGGCGTTGACAGGAGGTACCAGACACCGTGGCGTCGGCCCAGCGCGCCGCTGGTGCGCGAGTGGTGGATCAAGGACATGAGCATCAGCGGGTTGCCCTGCGCCATTTCGTGGAACAGTGCACTCACCCACGGCGACACGTCCGCCCGCAGGGCCTGTTCGCAAAGCTGATGCGTGCCTGCCCTGCTGAGGACTGCAAGGTCAAACTTCGCAATAATTCCGTCGCCCCAAAGGGCCAGGAATTCGTCCGGGATCATGTGCCCCGGCCGGCTGGTGGCCAGGATGTTTGCGGCCCCGGTGGCTGCGGCGCGTGCGAGCAGCTGGATAGTTCCGTGATCCAGGCATTGGGCGTCGTCGACCACGAAGAGGGGCCGCTTCGCCTCGGCTTTCAGCCGTACCGTCATGGCCTTCACGACGGCGGCAAAGGAGTCGAGCTCACTGGCAGGCAGATTCGACAGATAGGGTGCCAGCGCACCGAAGGGCACCGCGGCCAATGCCGGAGTTGCGGTCAGCCGGATCACCGGGCCGGAGGGCCGCAGCTCCCTGACGGCGGCTTTGGCCACGGCCGTCTTCCCGGTCCCGGCGCTGCCGACGAGAAGTACGCCGGATCTGGCGTCGTCGCGCAGGCAACCCAGCACGTCGCGCACGAGGGCTGACCGCTCGATCAGCGGGGCTGCTGCATTGAGGCTTTCCATACCCGGATCCTCCCGCCGGACTCGGCTGCTCCCGGGGAAGATCCTCGGGAGCTGAACCGGTCAGCCGAGTCGCGCCCTGTCCGCCGGCGTGGCGATGACATCTTTGAGTTCTGACCTGCTGGCCACATGCAGCTTCGAGTACACCTGGTAGAGGTGGCCCTCCACCGTGCGGACTGAAACCTGCATCTGTTCAGCGATCTTGCGGTTGGACGTTCCGCCAGCCGCCCTGACAGCCACTTCGCATTCCCTGGCTGTCAGCATCGACGTCGTCAGTGAGTGCAGGCCGTTCTTGGGGCTGCCGAACCTGTCATCGAGTGACTGCTGGGCACGTTGGGCGATCCGCAGTGCGATCCGGTTTCCGGCGTCGTTGGCGCAGCTGACGGCCTTGTGGGCCGCGTCCCTCGCGAAGACTGCGTTGCCGGCGGCGTCAGCGTCCTTGGAGGCCCCCAGCAGCTGCTCACTGTCGGACTCCCGCATGCCCTCCGCCAGCCGCGAGCACAGGCCAGCGAAGTGTCCGGTCACCCGGCCGGCAAGGCTGCCGAGCTTCTGCCCCACCTGGCGGTCCCCGAGCCTGGCGGCCGCTGACAGGAACAAGAGCCCCGGCGCCAATGCCGAAGCTTCGGTGTCCGCATCCGCTTCGGCAATGAGGCCCCGGATGGACGTGGCCCGGTGTCCCAGTTCGGCCTGGGCGGACAGTTCGAAATACCGTGTCACCCGGTCCGCCAGCCAGGACGCAGGTGTCCTCAACTGTGCCAGCTCGGCCAGCAGTGCGCTGGCTTTTTCCTCGTCGCCCTGAAGCGCTGCGGCATAGGCGGCCGCCGCCGTGGCCAGGCCCGCCAACGCGGCCGGATCCTGCGCCCGAAGCTGCCACACACCCGCCTGAAGCCGCGACAGGGCGTCGTCGAGATGCCCGACGTGAAGATCAATGACGCCTTGTCCGATCTCGAACATCCCTCCCAGCCGTGCTTGCGGGTCTCCGCTTGCGTAGGATTCGGCAAGAAAGGCGGACGCCTCCCTGAACGTCGCCGAGAGCAGCATGAGAAGCAGGGAACGGCCCCTGATCTCACGCATCGCATGGTCCGGGAGCCGGACGCTTGCTGCCGCCAGGAGTACCTGCTTGCCGAGCGCGAATGCTGCAAGAACGTTGCCGGTGACTGCGAGCGCCTCGCAGCGCAGGCTCGCAGCCACGATCATCGATTCGCTGCCCAGATCCCCCGTTTCCACGGCATCGGTCATGGCAAGGACGTCCGCGTACCGTCCTTGGAAGGCTGCGTGCCCGGCCTCTGCAAGGCGCAGCTGCTGCCGGGCCGATTCCACAGCCGAATCGTGCACCTGCGGCTCCGCGGCGAGGCGCGCATGGATTTCCTGGAGCCTGGCTGCGGCGTCCGCCGCCGTCGCGGGGTTGCGCTTGTCCAGCTCCGCGTGGAGCAGCTGCAGCGCCGTCCACTCGGCCAGCGGCAGCTCCGTCCGGGCCGAATCCTCCAGGGCGTTGAGAATGCGGCGCGCAGAATCGTCATTGTTCACGGCCATGTGGGCGTGGACCGATTCGACGGCAACTCCCGGGTCGGCGTCGCCGCCGTCGATCTCATGGATGAACCGCAGTGCCGCTTCAGGATCGGACGCCTTGTTCGCCGAACGCGCAGCGGCCAGCGCGATGCGCGGGCTCACCTGCTCACCGCAGTCCAAGGCCCATGCAACGCCGATCGAACCTCCGGCGTCCTCGTGGTCCGAATCCTGAAGGACGGCCGTGAGGCGGCGGCGGAGTTCCGCGCTCCGTCCCGGCGGAACGACGCTGGCGACGATTCCGGCCGTCACGGGGTTGGCAACGCTGACCATCGGCGGATGATCGTGGCTGACCCGGATGAGCGCCCGTTCCTGGAGGGTATCCATGTCCTGCGGGTTCGCGATGCGCATGAGTGTCTGCAACGGGACTGCGCCGGCCAGCGCCAGCAGTTCAAAGACATCGCGCTGGCCTGCGCCGAGCCGGTTCAGCCGGGCCTTCACCACATCCCGAATCTCGCCGGTCAAGGCGATGGGGCCGTTGCCCAGGAACCACACGCCGTCTTGGCGGACAACGGTGCCGAGCTTGATCTGTTCCCTGGCCAAGGAATGGAGGAACAGCGCGTTGCCGCCGCTGGCGTTCCAGAGCGCCCGGGCCGCTGTCAGGGAAAACCTGCCGCCGTACTCATGGCTGAGCGTTGAAGCGGTCTCCGAAAAGTCGAACGGTTCAAGGTCTACCCGCCGGAGGAGGTCATCCTTCCAGAGCCCCATAATGTCCCCGCCGACATGGGGGAGGTCCACGCACGCCGCCAGTAAAGTGACGTGGGCCCCGGCGCTGAGCTGCGCGACCATCATGCTGGAGAGTTCGTCGAGGTCGTGGGCGTTGTCCACGAAAAGGACGATGCCTCTCCCCTCAGCTTTGGTGTGCAGCAGCTGGGTCAGTCCGCGCAGCACCATCAGCGGGTGCTCAAGGTGGGACGCGTCGAGGTCGTTGAGCAGGACGCTCAGGGCGCCGTAGGGAAGCTTGGAGGAGATGGAGCTGCCTCGGACCTGGACGACCAGGTAGTCCTCGCCGAGTTGCTCAAGGGCGCGTTGTGCAATGAAGGATTTGCCTGCCCCGTGTTCCCCGACGAGCACTATGCCGCAGCCGGAACCGGAAGTCAGTGTCTCAACGACCTCAGCGACGATCTGCTGGCGTGCGAAGGGTCTTTCGTAGCGGCCGTGGGCGAGACGGTGTGCTGGGGAAATCGCATCTGTTTGGCCGCTGCCCGCGGGCAAGCCGGCGTCTTGCTGAAACATGAGAGAGACCTTCGCAATCAAAGTACGAACAGTGATAACTCCAAGGTATGGACTACGAGTAATTTCGGGATGCGTAAGTAGTACTCGAATACTTGGCGAGTAATCGGCCCCCTCTACGTAGCTGTACTCACATGTCCTGGACGTGTGGGGCGGTCCAAACCAAGTAGTCGGCAGTCCAGGTCAAGTGTGCCTGCCGCCAAGCGGGCGGGCGCGGCAACGCGGGCACCCGCGCACGGGTCCAGCTAGCTCCTTGCAATGCCCGGCAGCTGCTCGCGGCCCTTGACGTTGAGCTTCGCGTAACTCCGGTACAGGTGGCCTTCGACGGTGCGCACGGATACCTGGAGTTCGGTGGCGATCTGGCGGTCGCTGAGGCCGCGGACGGCCCGTGCGACGATTTCGCGTTCACGGCGGGTCAGGATGCCGAGGGCATCCTCGCTCTTGGCCGTCTCCTCGCCGGGGAGGTCGTCGGCCCGGTCCAGGCACCGTTTCCGCTGGGAGTTCGCCATGCGTTCCCTCAGCGTGTCTCCTGCGGCCCGGTAGGAGTGGGCCGCAGCGTCATAGGCAAGGGCGGCGAACCCCCAGAGCTCCGCGGCTTCACAGCTCTTCGCCGCTTCCATGTGGTCCGCGGCCTGGTCCGTGCTGATGGCACCGGCGTAGGCGCAAATCGCTGCCGCCCGCCGGCCTTCCAGCTCCGGCCCCAGTTCCAGCAGCCGGGGCGCCGATTCCACGTCGCCCAGGGCGAGGCTGAACGCAAGCGCGTCGAGTTCAAGGCCCGCCGTGTTCGTTGCGGGATCGGGCCGGCCCAGCGCCCTGAGTGCCGCTATGGCGCCGGGGTAGTTTCCAAGGCGCGCCTTGCCGTAGATGATGGCCATCCTGGACAGGGCGCGCGTGTAACGCGAAACGGCCGGGGGCGAGGATTCGTAGTCAGCCAGAAACAGCGTCGCCTTCTCCTGGGCCCCGACTTCAGCGGCGGCTGCGAAAGCCATCGACGCTGTCAAGGCAAAGAGTTGCTGGGGGTCAGCCAATCGCAGCGCTTCCACGGCGGCGCTTAGCGTATTCAAGGCCTGGGTCGCCTTTCCCTGGTACAGCAGGATGATGCCGTGGGCGGCGTGGACTCCCCCGCCGAACGAGATCAGGCTGGGCCCGGACCCTGCGACGAATCCTGCCAGGAGGGTCTCTGCCGACTTCCAGTCGCCTGCGTGGATCGCGACGGCGGCCGAGCGGACCACCAGGAAATCGGTAAGGAAGTAGAGTTCGTCGAGTTCGGCGAGGTCGCCGCCTGATACGTCCAGGGCCTCGGTCATGGCAGTGAAAGCTGTCAGCGGCTTTCCCTGGACGAGGAGCCGTTCCGCTTCCAGGGACAGGCGGAACGCCGCCTCGAGGTTGTTGGCCGGAGGACGCGGCGCAGCGGCCCCATCCGCCGCAGGTCCGTCCTCCTGGTATTCGCCGGCCAGCGCGAGGACCATGCTCTCCATGGTCCGCCAGCGCTCCCGCGTGGCTGCAAGAATCCGTTCGGCATCTTCCGGGTTGTCCTTGGCCAGCCGCTCGCCGGCTCGCTGTATCACTTGGGCGCGTTCCATGATGTCCGCCGGTGTGTGGCCCAGGGCGGAAAGCACCGCGGCCCACAGCAGGGTCCCCGTCAACAGGCTGGAGACGCTGCTGCCATGGCCGAGATCGGCCTCAAGGATGTCCCGGGCCGCTGAATAGTCGGCAGTGTTGAAGTGGGTCCGCGCCGTGACCGCCCTGGCGGCAATCTGGAGTTCGGGATCCTTGACCAGACGTGCCGCCTTCCGGGCCAGCTCGTCTTCGAACAGCCGGCTGGCCAGGACGGCTGCGCTCAACAGCTGGCGGTCCTCGAGCTCCACGCCGCATTCAATTGACCAGCTCACGTGCCGGAGCAGACCTTCGGCGGAGGCCGGTTCGCTGTCCATGAGCCGCAGGAGGCTCTGCCGGAGCTGGAGGCTCCTCGCGGGCGAAATCAGGTTCCGGATCGTGTCCCCGTAGACCGTGTGCCACAACCGCAGCTCAGGAGGGTCGGAGGCCGAGACGCGGATCAATTCGTTGTCCAGCAGGGACGTCACCACCTGTGCCCCCACGACGGCCTCGATCAGCTCCCTCGAGACCGGTTCGGCCAAGGCAACGAGATTCAGGGCCTGCCGTTCTTCAGGTGGGCGCCGGAGCAGCTGCCGCCGCACAACATCTGTCAGCCGGTCCCCATGGCTGTTGAGCGGCCGGGTGAAGAGCCAGACTCCGTTGCGCCGCAGGAGCGTCCCGTCGTTCCGCGCGTCGTCGAGGAGCCCGTGGAGCAGCAAGGGGTTGCCGCCGGAGACTTCCCAGAGGATCTCTGCGACATGAGGCAGGATCTGGGACCCGAGCACCTGCTCCAGCAGATCCGTGGTCTGGACCAGGGTCAGCGGCCTCAGGTCATGTCGTTCGGCGATACCTTCGAACCACAGCTGCAGCAGCGGCTCCGGCAGCCCGGGACGGGCGGCCGCGGCCACGATCAGTTTCGCCCAGCCAGCCGCAGCGAGTTCAGCCAGAATTCCCGCCGTCGCTTCGTCGAGATCGTGAGCGTCGTCGACAATCAGCAGCAGGGGTCTCTGGGTCGATCGTTTCTCATTTTCCAAATGGGACCACAAGGTCCTCAAAACCGCGAGCTGCGACGTCGCTTCCTGTACCGGCAGGCCAACGATGAAGGGACCGAGTACCCCATACGGCACGCTGGTCAGGGAGGGGCTGCCGTGGATACGGACCGGGGTGATCTCCGCGCCGAGTTCTCCCACGACCGCGTCAATGAGCGTCGACTTGCCGATGCCGCTGTCTCCGAGCAGGAAGACGGCCACGAAGGTGCTGCCCTCGATGGCGGCCACGGCCGATTGCAGATCCTCCGACCGCCCGGTCAAGGCTGGAGACGCAGCACTGCGGGGCTCTGCCGCGGGGGGCCTAGATGAGTCCAAGCAGATCACTTCGCGACGAAACTCCAAGCTTTGTGAACACTTGGTACAAATGGCCCTCCACGGTTCTCACTGAAATGCCCACTTCCAGGGCAATGTCCTTGTTGGAGACCCCGTTTCCGGCAAGCGTTGCTATTTGCCGTTCACGTTCGGTCAGCAGCGGGCCCTTGTTCCGCGGCAAGATCGGCAGTGCCGGAACAGATTCGGACAGGCTCTCCAACATGCTGTAGGCGACGTTGGCGCTGGCGGTCAATCCGGCGCTCTTAGCGAAGTCGAAGGCCAGCGCGGCGCATCGTGCCTGGACGGCGTCGAGTTCCAGGGCGATGGATTGCTCGGCAGCCTCGAGCATGATCGAGGCGTCTTTCTTCCTGCTGCCGATGGCAATTGTCCGGGAAAGTTCTGCGAGCGGGCCCTGCCGGAGCGCCGCGATCTCCTCCATGAAGTGGAAGTCCTTGGCGGTTCCGTTGACGGTGGCCCCGAGCATGCAGATACCCGCCAGCGTGTAGCGGCCGTTCCTGAAATGTTCCTCCGCTGAGCGCACCAGCCGGTCCTTCGCCTCGGGATCGCCCAGCCACCGCGATGCCATGTCCATGCAGAATTCCGTGGAGCTGCTGATCGCAAAGCGGGCCGGACCGTCTGCCGACCGGGCCCGGTCGAGGTAGATCGTGGCCTGCATCGAGTTGCCGGTCTGGGCGTACGCGAAGGCAGTCGCGGCGTAGGCCTGCCGCAGCGACTGCAGGCTCGACCTGACTTCCAGTTGCGCTATCGCGGCGAGCAGCGGATCAAGCGCCATGTAACCGCGGCCGGCATAGACGTAGGCGAGTCCGACCGCAAGGTCCGTCGCGGCACTCCCCGAATGCAGTCCGTGGCCGGCCCGGCCGCTGGCGTCTTTAAGCATGTCGATGCTCTGGCGCCAGAGTCCGGACAAGAGCAGCACGTTGAAGGACCGCCACGCGAAGTTCTCGCGGATTCGAGGAACGTTGGACCAGTCGCCCATCTGTCCGCCGATTTCCCGCATGAGGTTGCGGGCCTCCAGCTCCTTGCCCATCGCGGACAACGCTTCCATCAGGATGATCGACGTCCTGAGCCGGTGCACCGGGTCAGCACCCGGAACATGGGTTGTGGCCGCTGCGGTCAGCCGCTCCATCATGGGCCGGAAATCTCCGACGAAGGACAGGTAGTTGAATTCGCAGAGGTCCAGGCACAGTGTTGCCCGCGAGAGTTCGTCCTGGCCCGGGACCGGGTCGTCCAAGCTCAGTTCCTGGAGCCGGACCCGTGCCTCCCGGATGAGCTCGGGGACCTTTCCGGACCGGTCTTCCAGCCAGGCCATGCAGTCGGCTTTCGCCGCAACGAAGTCAGCAAAGCTCTCGGCGGGGAGCGCATTGACCTGCGGCTCGGAGACGTCATCCAAGGCTGCCATGGCCTGCACGGGCAGGCCCAGTTGCAGGTACGCGGCCGATTTTTGCAGTTGCCCCGCGGCCCACTCCCGGTCCCCCGGGCTCAGGCTGCTGGCACATTTGAGGGCGAATTTCGGGTCAAAGAGCCTGACCGCGGCGCTGGCGGCCGCGAGTGCATGCGCCGGCGCGAGCTGGGCGTGGCAATCGTGGGTCCAGGCTGCGTAGGCGAGCAGGTCCTCAACCGTGAGCTCGCCAAGTTCATGCTGCTGGTGTCCCGGGACTTTGTCCCTCAACTCGAGCCGGCGCTCCACGCTGAGCCAGTTCCGGACAATGTCTCCGAGGTAGCGGTCGCCCAGCGTCACGAGGTGCCGGTCCGTCCGGTCGATGACGATCTGGCCCGCATCCTCCATGTCGGCGATGATTCCCGGGCCGTACATCCTCGCGAGCCGGGACAGCGGAAGGGTCCTCGCGCAGGACAGGACGTCGATGACTTCCCGCGCGATCGGCGACTCGCGCGCATAGCGGGCCCTGACGATGTCTTCCAGTGCCGTGCGGCCGTCCAGCACCACTTCATCGAGCAGCGTCCAGACGGAGCCGGACAACACGAGGTTGCCCCGTTCGATCTGCTCCGAGACGACGGCCTGCAGCAGGGTGGGGCTGCCGCCGACCAGCTGGTGCATCTGGCTGGCCAGTGCGGTCGAGACCCGGTGGCCGAGCGCTGACTGCAGCACTTCGAGGGTCTCGACCTCGGTCAGGTTCGCCAGTCGGACCTCGGCGAGCTGTCCGGAGGTGATGAGCCAGTAGAAGTCGGGAGGAAGGTCCGTGGTGCGCTGGGCCGTAGCGATCAGCCGGGCGGTCCGGGTCTGGAGCAGGTTCAGCAGGACACCGGTACTCAATTCATCCAGGGACCCGGCGTTGTCCAGCAGGATGACGCATTCGCGTCCGGCGGCGTCGTCACGGATCAGGGAGGTGATGCCGTGCAGGATCGCGGTTGGTGATCCAAGGGAGCTTTGCGGGAGGCGGGCGAGGGTGAAGGCCAGGCAGCCGTACGGGGTGGCGGAGCCGGGCCCTGCGCTACGGAGCTGGAGGGTGTAGACGTCCGGGCCGAATCCGGCGAGGGCTGTCCGTCCGACGAGGGTCTTGCCTACACCGCGGTCCCCGGTGATGACGACGCCCATGCGGTCGGGCTCGAGCAGTTCCTTGCGAACCCGTTCGGCGTCGGCGTTGCGCGCCAGACCGGACCACCTGTGCCTGTTGACCGGACCGGCGGCAAACTCTTCTTCGGCGGGTGCCAATGTAGTGGAAACATTCCCCCAGCCCAGCGAATCCCTCGACATGTAGTTTCCTTCGTACTGCTTGCGGTCAGCAACCCCCGACTGTCCGCATAGAAGTAGCCTATCTCTATCCCCCGACCTGAGAGTAGACAGATCATAGCTGTATTCGCAGATCCTTGGAAGGAATCCCGCCATGCGCGCCGGGCCGTGACGCTGGGGGCGCCGCGGCCGCTGGCCAAGGGGCGCCGGCCGGGCTCGGCCGGCGCCGTTACGGGGCCTTCGACGGGTGGAATTGTTGCTGCGCGGCGAGCAGTCCGTCCTTGACCAGCGCTTCGACGGCGTCAGCTGCTGAGTCGATGAGGAACGGCAGTTCCTTCTTCTCCGGGGCGGAAAAGTCCCTCAGGACGAAGTCCGCGGTGTCCATCCGTCCGGGCGGGCGGCCGACGCCGACGCGTACCCGCAAGTAGTCTTTGGTGGCCAGGGCTTTCGAGATGTCCCGCAGGCCGTTGTGGCCGCCTTCGCCGCCGCCGACCTTGAGCTTCACGGTATCAAAAGGGATGTCGATCTCGTCATGGACAGTGATGACATGTCCGGGATCGATGTCGTAGAACTGGGCCAGGGCAGAGACCGGCCCGCCGGAGACGTTCATGTAGCACAGCGGCTTGGCGAGCACGATCCGCGGGCCGCCGATGCCGAGGCGGCCTTCCAGGACCTGCGCCCGCGATTTGTGGGACTTGAAGCTGCCTCCCACCCGGGCGGCGAGTTCGTCCAGGACCATCTGCCCGACGTTGTGCCGGTTGTGGCTGTACTCGGGTCCCGGGTTGCCTAGGCCTACGATCAGCCAGGTGTCAGTCATGGATCAATCCTTCTGTGGGCCGGCCCGGGTGACGACGGCCGGCTCCGGACGGTTCGTGAGGCAGAACAGACGACGGTGGCCGGGCCCCAGAGGGACCCGGCCACCGGTGATTTCGCCGGAATTACTCGGCTGCGACCGAGGAGCCTTCCGTGGTGTCGGCCGAGGCCTCTTCCTCGGAGACTTCGGTGGCTTCGGAGATGTGAACGACGAGGGACTCGGCGTCGGCCAGCAGGACGGATCCCTTCGGCAGCACCAGGTCCGAGGCGTGGATGTGCTCGCCGGCGGTGCGGCCCTCGATGCTGACCTCAATGGCGGTCGGCAGGTGGGTTGCCTCGGCCTCGAGGGAGACGACGGTCATTTCCTGGTTGTACACGTTGCCCGGAGCCAGTTCGCCCGTCAGGTGCACGGGAACGTCCACGGTGACCTTCTCGCCCGTACGGACGGTCAGGAGGTCGAGGTGCTCGATGATCTGCTTGATCGGGTCGCGCTGGATGTCCTTGACGAGGGCGAGGTGCTGTTCGCCGTTGATGTCCAGGGTCAGCAGGGCGTTGGCGACACGGACGGCCAGCGTGGTGGACTTCGCCGGCAGGGTGATGTGGATCGGCTCGGCGCCGTGGCCGTAGATAACTGCGGGGATGAGGCCAGCCATGCGGGCGCGGCGGGCAAAGCCCTTGCCGAATTCGGTGCGGACTTCTGCTGCGAGCTTCTGCTCAGACATGTGTATCTCCTAAGGGACTAACGGTGGTCAGCAAGGGCGGAGGTCTGTTTGCGACCTTCAACGCCGGGCGGCCGTGCGGCTGCCCTTCCGAAGGGAGATTCAGACCCAGTCGATTACGGAGACCAGCAGTCCGGCTCACCGATTAATTTCCCATTAATACGGATTACCGGCGCTCTCCCTCGCCAAGGTTTCGCTACAAGGCTACCAGCGTGGAACTGGTTTCACGAAAACGGGCCGGGCCTGCGGATCATCCGCGGGCCCGGCCCGTTCGCCAGGCGCCGGGCCTGCCTAAGCCTGGCCGTCGAACAGGCTGGTGACGGAGCCGTCGTCGAACACCTCGCGGATGGCACGGGCGATGAGCGGCGCGATGGACAGCACGGTGAGCTGCGGGAAGTACTTGTCCGCGGTGATCGGCAGCGTGTTGGTGACGACGACCTCGCGGGCTCCGGACTCGGACAGCCGGCGGGCCGCCGGATCGGAGAACACAGCGTGGGTCGCGGCGATGATGACGTCCTTGGCGCCGGCGTTCTTGAGCACCTGGACCGCGCCGGAAATCGTTCCGCCGGTGTCGATCATGTCATCGATCAGCACACAGGTGCGGCCTTCGATCTGCCCGACGACGGTCTTGGAGACGGCCTGGTTGGGAACGGTGAGGTCACGGCTCTTGTGCACGAACGCCAGCGGCGCGCCGCCGAGGCGCTCGGCCCACTGCTCGGCGACCCGGACGCGGCCGGTGTCCGGGGAGACGACGGTGATCTTGTCCGACCCGACCCGGGTGCGGATGTAATCGGCGAGGAGCGGAATGGCCATGAGGTGGTCCACCGGGCCGTCGAAGAAGCCCTGGATCTGCGAGGTGTGCAGGTCAACGCTCATGATGCGGTCGGCGCCGGCCGTCTTGTACAGATCGGCGACGAGGCGTGCGGAGATCGGCTCGCGGCCGCGGCCTTTCTTGTCCTGCCGGGCGTAGGGGTAGAACGGCGAGACCACCGTGATGCGCTTGGCGGAGGCCCGCTTGAGCGAATCGATCATGATTAGCTGTTCCATGAGCCAGTTGTTCAGCGGGGCCGGGTGCGCCTGGATGACGAAGGCATCGGTGCCGCGGACGCTCTCGCCCGCGCGGACGTAGATCTCGCCGTTGGCGAAGTCATAGGCGTCCAGGGGCAGCAGTTCGGTTCCGAGTTCCTTGGCGATCTCCTTCGCCAGTTCGGGGTGTGCGCGCCCGGCGGCAAGCACCAGCTTCTTCTCGCCGTGTGCCGTAATTTCGCTCATGATTGCTAGCCCTCTTCTGTCGGTGCCGGAGTAGTGGAGGATGTTGGGGCGCCTGCGGCCTCGGCCAGGTTGGCGGAGAGCGTGCCCGGGCGGTTCGCCGGGACCCAGCCTTCCGCGTTCCGCTGCTTGGCCAGTGACAGGGCCAGGGCGCCTGCCGGGACGTCGTGGCGGATCACTGCGCCGGCACCGCTGTACGCGCCGTCGCCCACCTGGACGGGCGCGACGAAAACGGTGTTGGAGCCGGTGCGCACGCCGGAGCCGATGACCGTTCGGTGCTTCTTCTCGCCGTCGTAGTTGGCCGTGATATTGCCGCAGCCGATGTTCGTGTCCTCGCCGATTTCCGCGTCTCCCGCGTAGCCGAGGTGGGAGAGCTTGGAGCCCCGGCCGATCGTGACGTTCTTGGTCTCGTAGAAGGCGCCGATCTTGCCGGTCTCGCCCAGGACGGTGCCGGGGCGCAGGTACGTGAAGGGACCGACGCTGGACTTCGCGCCGATCGTGGAGCCGGAACCGTGGGTACGGGTCACCGTGGCGCCCTCACCCACGTGGACGTCGGTCAGGGTCGTATCCGGACCGACGACGGCGTCGCGCGCCACTGTGGTGGCGCCGTGCAGCTGGGTGTTGGGCAGGAGCCGGACGTCCTCGCCGAGCGTCACCGTGGAATCGATCCAGGTGCTCGCCGGATCCACGACCGTCACGCCGGCACGCATCCAGGCCTCCACGGTGCGGCGGTTGTGTTCGGCACCGAGGGCCGACAACTGGACGCGGTCGTTGGCGCCTTCGACTTGCCAGCGGTCTTCCGTGACGACGGCGGCGACGCGTCCCCCGGCCTCGCGGGCCAGGCCCAGGACATCGGTGAGGTATTTCTCGCCCTGGGCGTTGTCGGTGGTGACGTGGGCCAGCGAGTCACGCAGCACGGCGGCGTCGAAGGCGTAGATGCCGGAGTTGACCTCGCGGATCCCGCGTTCCGTGTCCGTGGCATCCTTGTGTTCACGGATGCCGGTGACTGTGCCGTCCGCGGCCCGGAGGATCCGGCCGTAGCCGGTGGCGTCGTCCAGGACTGCCGTGAGGACGGTGACGGCGTTGCCCTCGGCCTCGTGGGTGGCGACCAGCTCGGCGAGAAGCTGGCCGGTAAGCAGGGGGACGTCGCCGTAGGTGACGACAACCGTTCCGCTCAGCCGTGCTTCGGGGTGGAGCGAGTCGAGGGCGTCGAGGGCGGCCTCGACGGCGCGTCCGGTGCCGGGCACCTCGTCCTGGTCGACGATCAGGGCACCGGGGTCGACCGCGGCGATGTGGGCGGCGACGAGGTCACGCTCGTGCCGGACGACGAGAGCGAGCTCGCGCGGGTGAACGGTGCGGGCCGCCAGGAGGGCGTGGCCGACGAGGGACCGGCCGCCGATCTCATGGAGGATCTTGGGGGTACGGGATTTCATCCGGGTACCGGCACCTGCAGCTAGGACGATGACGGCGGCTGGGCCGGTGTTCTCGGGGCTCACGTACGGGCTCTCCTTGCTCAGTGGCTTAGCTCATGCCTCTGCTGGGTGTTTCTGGTTCGCCCCGCGGCCGGGGTCCTGGTGCACCTCGGTTGCCGGTTCCGCGCGGCCATGTCCGGACCGGGAATCCGGTCACGGCGTCAGATTCATCCTACGTGACTCCTGCAGGAATCCGCCCGCCGGGGCATCCTCACGCCTCATCCCACGACGGTTCCGCCCATAGGACTCGAACCTATACTCCACGGCTCCAAAGGCCGGGGTGCTGCCATTACACCAGAGCGGACCGTGCCAGGCCTTGAGCCTGTGGCACGAGAACCAATTCTGCCACGAAGATTGAACGTCATGCGACTCAGCGCGCGCAGCCGAGACGGCACGCCGTTAGGGCATGATGGACCTGTGAGCAAGAGTGCAGGCGCAGCCGACGGGGCGGACAGCCCGAGCGGCAGGCCAGGGCAGGCCCCCGGCTACATACCCAGGCCCCGGATGACGGGCCAGCAGCGCCGCACCCAGTTGATCGGAATCGGCCGCGGGCTATTCGCCGTGCGCGGCCTCGACGGCACCACCATCGAGGAAATCGCAGCATCCGCGGGCGTTTCCAAACCCGTGATCTACGAGCACTTCGGGTCCAAGGAGGGGCTGTACACGCAGGTGGTCGAGTACGAATTCCGGATCCTGCTCACCTCCATCAACGACTCCCTGGCCGAGGACGCCAAGCCCCGCGTCCTGGTGGAGCGGGCAACCCTTGCCCTGCTGACGTACATCGAGGACCGTACCGACGGCTTCCGCATCCTCATGCGCGACGCGCCGCCATCGCAGCCTGAAGGTGCGTTCTCTACCCTGCTCTCCCATGTGACGGCACGCGTGGAGCACATCCTGGAGGACGAGCTTGCCCGGCGGGGCTTCAGCACTGCCGACGGCGCCATGTACGCCCAGATGCTGGTCGGGATGGTCGCCATGACCGGCCAGTGGTGGCAGGACAGCCGCCAGCCGGACAAGCGCGAAGTTGCTGCGCACCTGGTCAACCTGGCCTGGAACGGTCTGACGGGGCTGCAGAAGGAACCCGGGCTCCGCAGCCAGGAGTGAGTCCCGGGGCCGTCCGCTGCTCGCTTGCCGCTTGCCGCCGCGGGACATGCCCTCCCCGGGCCTCCACCAAGGAGCATGTCCTGAGAGATTCCAGCGCTCCGCGGGACATGCCCGCCCCTGGCCCCGAGGAATGGACATGGCGCCAATATGTCCATCCCCGGCCTGCATCAAAGAGCATGTCCTGAGAGATTCCAGCGCTCCGCGGGACATGCCCTCCCCCGGCCCCGAGGAATGGACATGGCGCCAATATGTCCATCCCCGGCCTGCACCAAAGAGCATGTCCTGAAGGTTCTGGGCACACCGGGGAGCATGTCCATCCCTCGCCTTCACCGCGGGACATGCCCAACCCTCCCCGGCAGCGAGGCCCCCCGAGCGCTCCGCGGGACATGCCCAACCCTCCCCGGCAGCGAGGCCCCCCGAGCGCTCCGCGGGACATGCCCAACCCTCCCCGGCAGCGAGGCCCCCCGAGCGCTCCGCGGGACATGCCCTCCCCCGGCCGCCAGGAATGGACATATCACCAACTTGCCCATCCCCGGCCTCCACCAAAGAGCATGTCCTGAAGGTTCCGGGCTCAAAGGGGAGCATGTCCATCCCGCGCCTTCGCCGAGGGACATGCCCAGAGGGTTTTGGACCCAGGGCTTGTCCTGAGGGTTTAGCCAGAGGGTTTCAGTTAACCCAGGGCTTGTCCACAGGGCTTGTCCAGAGGGTTTCAGCTAACCCAGGGCCTGTCCTTAGGGTTTAGCCAGAGCGTTTGCGTGAGCCGGGGACATGTCCAGCCGTACCGCAGCCCACTGAGCATGTCCCCACGGAGCGCCAGCCATCATGTCCCAAGGCCCACCGGGACACCAGCGGACTACTCCCCCAGGACCTCGAGGGCCTGAAGCCATTCGAGTTCCAGGGCCTCGCGTTCGCTGGCGAGGCCCTGGAGCTTGCTGTTAAGGCCGGCGAGCTCATCGAATTTGCTGGCATCCCCGGCACCGGCCGTCATCTGGGCGTGGATCTTGTCCTCCTGCTGCTTGAGCTTGCCCAGCTGGCGGTCGATCCGGTTCTTGGCCTTGCGGGCGTCGCGCTTCTCGGCCTCCGAAGGGCCGGCGACGGCGGGGGCGGAACCAGCACTGGAGGAGGTGACCGGGTTGCCGCCGCCGGTGATGGTGGAGCCCGCCATCGTGGCTTCCCGCAGCTCCAGATACTGGTCCACGCCGCGTGGCAGGGCACGGATCCTGCCGTCGCCGAGCAGCGCCATCTGGTGGTCCGTGACGCGCTCGAGCAGGTAGCGGTCGTGGCTGACGACCACTAGCGTCCCGGGCCAGCCGTCCAGGACGTCCTCGACTGCTGCCAGGGTGTCGGTGTCGAGGTCATTGGTCGGTTCGTCCAGCATGAGCACGTTGGGCTCGCCGACGAGCAGGCGCAGGAGCTGGAGGCGGCGCCGTTCGCCACCGGAGAGGTCCCTGACCGGGGTCCACTGCTTCTCGTTCGTGAAGCCAAGCTGCTCCACGAGTTGTCCGGCCGTGAATTCCTTGCCGCCCACATTGAAGGAACGCTTCTCACGCTCGATCACTTCGATCACGCGCAGGTCCGAGACGTCGTCGAGTTCCTTAACCTCCTGGGACAGCACGGCGGTGACGACCGTCTTGCCGCGCTTGACCTTGCCCGAGGTGGGCTCGATTTCGCCGTTGAGGAGCTTCAGCAGGGTGGTCTTGCCGGCGCCGTTGACGCCCACGAGACCCAGCCGCTCACCCGGGGCGAGCCGCAGGGTGATGTTGTCGAAGAGTTTCTGGCCGGGTTCGCCGCCAAGGAAGTCGAGGGAGACGTTTTCCAGGTCCAGCACGTCTTTGCCGAGCCGGGCCGTGGCCATCTTGCTCAGCGCCGTCGAGTCGCGCGGCTCGGGGACGTCGGCGATCAGGGCGTTGGCCGCCTCGATCCGGAACTTCGGCTTGGCGGTGCGGGCCGGGGCACCGCGGCGCAGCCAGGCGAGCTCCTTCTTCACGAGCTGCTGACGCTTGCTTTCCACCACGGAAGCGGAGCGGTCACGTTCGGCGCGCGCCAGCACATAGGCGGCGTAGCCGCCGTCGAACGGGTCCATGATGCCGTCGTGGATTTCCCAGGTCTTGGTGCAGACTTCGTCGAGGAACCAGCGGTCGTGGGTGACGACGAGGAAGGCGCCCTGGTTGGCCCGCCAGCGGGTCTTCAGGTGCCGGGACAGCCACGCGACGCCTTCGACGTCGAGGTGGTTGGTCGGCTCGTCGAGCATGATGACGTCGTGGTCCTCGATCAGCAGCTTCGCCAGCGCCACCCGGCGCTTCTGCCCGCCGGAGAGCGCGTGGACGTTGGCGTGCCAGTCGACGTCGGACACGAGTCCGCCCATCACCTCGCGGATCTGGGGATTGCGGGCCCATTCGTAGTCCGCCTGGTCCCCGACGATGGCGGCGCCGACGGTGAGGTCGCCGTCGAGTACGTCGCTCTGATCCAGATAGCCGATGTTGACCTCGCTGCGCTTGGTCACCCGGCCGGAGTCCGGGGTGGAGCGCATGGCCAGCAGCCGCATGAGGGTCGATTTGCCGTCGCCGTTGCGGCCCACCATGCCGATCCGGTCGCCCTCTTCCAGGCCGAGGGTGATGCCGTCGAGGACGGTGCGGGTTGCATACGAGACCGTGAGGTTCTCGCCGCCGAGCAGGTGTGCCACTGGGAACTGCTTTCTTAGGTGTATCGGTGAGGTGGATCAGTGCTGTGTTGGGATGAAATGTTGCGTCCGGGAGCGCAGAAGCTCCTAAAGGAGCGTATCGGAGATGATGCGTGCACCGTGCACCGGGCCGTGGACGGCCAGGGCGTCAAGGCCGTGGTGGCGGAGGTCCTCGGCCAGGCCTGCGGCCGCGGCCGGGCTGTGCGCGAGGAAGGCCACGGTGGGTCCCGAGCCGGAGACGATTCCTGCGATGGCGCCGCAGGCTTCGCCGAGTCCGAGGGTGTCCCGCAGTCCGGGGGCCAGCTCGATGGAGGCGCGCTGGAGGTCGTTGACCAGGACCCGGCTCAGGGCGTCGGCGTCCCCGCTGCGCAGCGCCGTGAGGACTCCGGGGTCCACGGCAGTGGGTTCATCGATCGCCACGCCTTCGGCGGCGCGCAGCCGGTCCAGGGTCCGGAAGACCTCGGGGGTGGGCAGGCCGAAGTCGGCCGTGACGAGCACCCAGTCGGTCTGGGCCTTCACGAGGGCCGGCGAGAGGTCATCGCCCACGCCCAGTCCGACGGCGGTGCCGCCGAGGAGCGAGAACGGGACGTCCGCGCCGAGTTCGGCGGCCAGATGTGCCAGCTCGTCGCGGGAGAGTCCGCTGTTCCACAGCGCATCACAGGCCAGCAGTGTGGCGGCGGCGTCGGCAGAACCGCCGCCCATGCCGCCGGCGACGGGTACCCGCTTGGTGATTTCGAGGTGGACGCCCGTGGAATGCTCCGAGACGTCGGTCATGATGGCTGCGGCCTTGTGCGCCAGGTTGCGTTCGTCGAGGGGAATGTCCACGTCGTCCAGGTCCAGCGTGCTGGCCGGGCTGATGCTGACGGTAATCTTCCCGGTGTCCGTGCTGGTGGCGGCGACTTCTTCGTAGAGGGAAACGGCCAGATAGACACTTGCCACCGAGTGGTATCCGTCCGCACGCAGCGGTCCGACGTCCAGTGAGACGTTTACCTTGCCGGGAGCCTTGACCCGAACAGTCCTCGCGGCAAAGCGCCCTCTCACTGCGTTCATGGCTCCACGCTATGGCATCGCGGGCTCCGCCTCCAAGCATGCGACGGAAGCACCGTGCCTTTCGGCCACCCGGGAGGGTGCCCTTCGGCCGCCGGCGGCGTGCCCGGCGGCGTGCCCGGCGGCGCTCCGGAGAGGCGCTTCGGAGAGGCGCCGGACCGGCTCCCAGGAGACGTGCTCAGGCCTCGGGCAGGGCGTGTGCTTCGGCGATCCTGGCGAATGCCGCAACGTCGATTACTTCGCCGCGCGCGGCGGGGTCGACGCCGGCGGCCCGGAGGCACCGTTCGGCCTCGGCAGCGCTGCCGGCCCAGCCGGCCAGCGCAGCGCGCAGCGTTTTGCGGCGCTGCGCGAAAGCGGCATCGATGACGGCGAAGACCTGTTCCCGGGTGGCCGTGGTGACAGGTGGTTCGCGGCGCGTGAACGCGACGAGTCCGGAGTGGATCTTCGGCGCAGGCCAGAAGACGTTCATGCCGATCACGCCGGCCTTGCGCATGCTGCTGTACCAGGCGGCCTTGACCGAGGGCACACCGTAGGTCTTGGACCCGGGCCCTGCGGCGAGCCTGTCGGCAACCTCGTCCTGGACCATCACCAGCCCGTGGCGGAGGCTCGGGAAATGCTGCAGGAGATGCAGGACCACCGGAACGGCGACGTTGTACGGCAGATTCGCCACGAGGGCGGTCGGTTCGACCGGAAGCTGCGTCACCTTCATGGCGTCGGCCAGCACGAGGTGGAAGTTCCCGACGGCGCCGGCCCGCCATTCGCTGACCGTGTCCGGGAGCCGGGCGGCCAGGACCGGATCGATTTCGACGGCGACGACGGTCCGTGCGGCGTCCAGCAGGCCCAGGGTGAGCGATCCCAGCCCGGGTCCGACCTCGAGAACTGTTTCATCGGCATGGATGTCCGCGGCGGCAACGATCCGCCGGATCGTGTTTCCGTCAATGACGAAGTTCTGGCCCAGGGTCTTGGTGGGGCGGACTCCGATTTCCTCGGCCAGCCGGCGGATGTCGGAGGCCCCCATGAGTGATGCGGGCGCGTTTCCGGGGGCGGAGGGGATCGGTTCAGTCACCTAGGTATCCTATCCCGTCCGGGCATGGCACAGGCCGGGTCCGGAGATCCGGACCCGGCCTGTGCCGGGCAATGCAGCCGTGGTCAGCCGCGGAACCCTTGGGTTAGCTGGAGGCGGCCCAGCCGCAGCCCCAGGGACGCAGCCCTGCCTTGGCGTAGTACGTGTTGGCTACCGCGATCTGCTGACCCTTCGAAGCCTGGCTGGCGTTCGGGGCGTAGGCTCCGCCGCCGTTGGCCAGCCACGAGGAAACGTCGAACTGCAGTCCGCCGTAGTAGCCGTTGCCGGAGTTGATGGACCAGTTGCCGCCGGACTCGCACTGCGCGATCTTGTCCCACATGGCTTCGTTCATCATCGCCGGGGCTGCGGCGCCGGTGTTGCCGGCAGCCGGAGCCGCCGCAGGCTTGGGCTTGTCCTTGGTGCCGACGGTGACCTTTTCGGTGACCGGCTGGGCGCTGACGGACTCTGACACGAGCGTGCGGGACGCTTCGCGGCCGTCTACGAGAACCAGTTTGAACGTCTTCTTGCTGCTGCCGGCTACGCCCGCCTGGGTGGTTGTCTTCTCACCCTTGAACATGTCGGCGCTCTCGGTGGTGAGGGTCTCGAACGGGAGGGAATCGGTGACGTCGGCCGTCTTGCTGGCGTCGACGCGGGAAACTTTGATGACCATGTCATTGACAACCGGGGCATTCCCCGGCTGGGAGGTGCGGTCGCTGGCGCCCAGCGACAGACCGGCGTCGGCGAGTACCTGGGCGACCGTGGCAGCCGTCGTGGTGGCCTTGGTGGCCTTGCCGTCCGCGACGATGCTCACGGTTTTCGGCGTCGAAATGGCCACGAAGGAACCGGAGACGGACAACTGGGCGTCCTTGGGGACGGAAACCTGCGAGGCGCTGGCGACGCCGAGTTCCGTCACGAGCCCTTCAACGGTGGGCGAGGTGGTGCTGATGGTACGCTCCGCGCCGTCCAGGCTGACCTTGACGGCCTTGGCAAGGTTGACGTTGATGACGGACCCGTCCTGCACATGGGAGTCCACCGAAGGCGACACCCTGTCGGAGGGCTGCAGTTCAACTTTGGCGCCCTTGACCACCTGGCCGACGGTGCCGCCGAATGTCTGGACGGAGCTCACTTTCCCGTCGACGTTGAGTGTGATCGTCTTGTTGTTGCCGACAAAGGCCACCAGGCCCAGCACGAGTGCCACGAGCACAACAAGCTGCGAACCGACCTTGACGAAGCTGATCTTTCCGTCCGATGTGAAGAACTTGACCACGATTGCCCGAATCTCTTGGACCATCCGGGCACGGGGAAAAGCGCACGGAACCACCCTCCGCAAACGCCCCAGGGGCAGCCCCGGACGGGGTCCGGCGGTTCGCGGCAGATGCGTGCACTGCCACACTCACAAACGAGAGCGCACATGTGGTTCGATTGCCACGATGCACGCCCTGCTGGAGTGAAAATATCCGAAGGCCTTCCCCGACCCCGGCTAATAGTTGTCCACTGTAACCGTAGCGTTATAAAGCAGCCAAGATTTTGTGCATACCCGGTATTCTCGAGGGGAGGCCGAAAACGGACGTTTCAGTCCCAGGATCCGTATGCCTGCACCGTATTTCCGGCAATTTGCGCACACAGCCCGGATAGCTCGGACCCAGTCAATTCCGCCATGGCCCGGACGGTGTAGGGAACCATGTAACTTGCATTGGGACGGCCCCGGTGCGGGTGCGGGGTCAGGAAGGGCGCATCGGTCTCGACAAGGAGCCTCCCGGGCTCGGCGATGGCGAGGGCGTCGCGCAGATTCGATGCGTTCTTGAACGTCAGGGTTCCGGCGAAGGACATATACCAGCCCTCCGTGTTGCAGATCCGGGCCAGCTCCCCGCCACCTGAGAAACAGTGGAAAACCACCCGCTCGGGTGGGCCCTCTTCCCGCAGGACCTGGACGACGTCGTCGTGGGCGTCCCGGTCGTGGATCTGCAGGGTCAGTCCGAGCCGCTTGGCGATGTCGATGTGGCGCCGGAACGAATACCGCTGGTGGGCGAGCCCCTCGCCTTCGGTCCGGAAAAAATCGAGGCCGGTTTCGCCGATCGCCCGGATCCGCGGGTGCGAGGCGAGCGCCTCGATCTCGGCCAGGGCTCCCTCCAGCTCCCCGCGGCGGGCGTACTCGGGGGCATCATTCGGGTGGATCGCGACGGCGCCCAGCAGCCGGCGGTCCGCCTCGACGGCCTTGAGGGTAAACCTGGATGATTCGAGGTCGCACCCCACCTGGACGGCCCCCTGGACGCCAACTGCCTCCGCCGCGTCGAGTGCGTCCTTGACGCTGACGGTCAACTCCGCGTCGGGGAAGTCAAGGTGCGTGTGGTTGTCCATGACCGCGACCGGAAGGGGCTCGGGCGCCGGCGGATAGCCGCTACGTCCGGCGCCGTCATTTCCAGGTGCTCGGAACGGGGCGGGGGTGCGGGGGTTCAGCATCCTTCTACCCTAACCGGGCGGCCCACGCTTCGCGCCGGGGCCGCCGACCGTATTAACACCCTCACGTTAATAAGCCCCGGATCTTCCGGGCTCCAGCGGCAGAGAATTGCGCGGAACTCTCTGTCAAGCCCGGCAGTTGTGTTAGTACTCTGATAGCAATACAGGCAAACACCCGATGAGGGGCCCGGCAGCGGTTGCCGATCCGTTACGGGACCCACCAGGGCTGAAAGGCTGCCGATGGACTACCACAGCACTACCGTAGGCGACGTTCTCCCTGACGGAGAGGCGTTCGCGGATGATTCCAGCTTTGACCGGCGCGCCGCGGAGCGCCTGTCCGCGCCGCGCGCGCCGGGGTCCATGGACGCCGAGGCATTCCACGCGGCCAGCACACGGATCCTCGCGGCCATCAACACCGTCATCGACGGCAAGGCCGAGGCCGCCAAGCTGGCCCTCACCGTGCTGCTGGCCCAGGGGCACCTGCTGCTCGAGGATGTCCCCGGTGTGGGCAAGACGCTGCTCGCCAAGACCCTGGCCCGCAGCATCGACTGCTCCGTCAGCCGGATCCAGTTCACCCCTGACCTGCTGCCCTCCGATGTGACGGGCGTGTCGATCTATGACCAGTCGTCCCGGAGCTTCGAGTTCCGGCCCGGAGCCGTCTTCGCCAACATCGTGATCGGCGACGAGATCAACCGCGCCTCCGCGAAGACCCAGTCGGCCTTGCTTGAATGCATGGAGGAACATCAGGTCACGGTCGACGGCAAGTCCTACAAACTCGATGAGCCGTTCATGGTGGTGGCAACGCAGAACCCCATCGAGATGGAGGGCACCTACCCGCTTCCGGAGGCGCAGCGCGACCGTTTCATGGCCCGGATTTCCATGGGCTACCCGGACAAGGACTCCGAGATGGAGATGCTGGAAACGCATCAGGCATCGTCCCCGCTGACCCGGGTGACCGCCGTCGTCACTGCGGCCGAGGTGGCCGCCATGATCGCCACCGTTCAGCAGGTCTATGTGTCCCGGTCGATCAAGGAATACACCGTGTCCCTGGGCCGGGCCACGCGTGAGAGCGGGATGCTCAGGCTGGGCGCCAGCCCCCGCTCCATGCTGCAGCTGCTGCGCGCGGCCAAGGCCACGGCTGCGCTGGAGGGCCGGGACTTCGTGCTCCCGGACGACGTCGTGAGCGTCGCCGAAGCCGTGCTGGCTCACCGGATCATCCTCGACCGCAAGGCCGCCAGCACGGGCGAGACGCCGCAAAGCGTCATCCGTGCGATCCTGGCCCGGATTCCCGTCAGCCCGGACGTGGCTGCCGCCGCCCCTGCCAGGGCCGGCCGCGCCGCGCGTGACAGGGCAGCCCTGGCGCAGTCGCCCACTCTGCCGAACCGCGGCTAGGATCCGGACCCGCCGTGGCGCTGACGGTTCGGTTCCGGCACATCTTCAGCACGCGCGGCTGGGGCATGATTGCCGCGGGAGCAACCTGCCTCCTCGCGGCGCAGGTGATGGGGCGCCGTGACCTGCTGGCGCTGGCGAGCCTGCTGCTGGTCTTGCCGCTGTTGTCCCTGGCCGGAACGCGCATGCTCAAGCCAAAGTTCCAGGTGTACCGGGAATTCAGTCCCCCGTCGGTCGAGACGTCGGCCAGGACAACGGTCCGCCTGGCCGTGGCCCGGACCGGAGCCGGGGCCGGCCAGGCGGTCATGGAAGAGCACTTGCCCGCACGGTTCGGGCAATCCCCTGCCTTCCGTTTCCCGGCACGCTCGGCTACGGGCGGCACCAGCCGCTACGAGTACCATTTGCGCTCAGGCAAGCGCGGCCAGTTCCTGATCGGACCGGTGACAGCCGAATTCAGTGATCCGTTCGGGCTGTCAGTCCACCGCCATGCGATCGACGACGGCCACATCCTCACCGTCACTCCCGCCGCGGTCGAACTGCCCGTGACCGGGCTCGCCGGTGCCCGCGGGAACGACGGCGTCACGGCCACACGAATCCGGGCCAACCCGAGCGACGACGACGTGATGACCCGCGAATACCGTCATGGCGATCCGCTGCGCCGCGTGCACTGGGCCGCGACAGCACGCCATGGAGCGCTCATGGTGCGCCAGGAGGAGTCCGTCACCACGCCGGAGGCCACCATCATCCTGGACCACCGTCTCGCGGCCCACGCCCGCGGCGCGTCTGCCCACGGAGCGTTTGCCCACGGCGCCGGCTCCGGGTTGGCCGGGAGCCAGGGCGGTGACGGCCATGAGCTCGTCACCAGTGAGACCTTTGAGTGGGCGGTTACGGCGGCGATATCCATCGGCACGCATCTCTCGGAGCGCAACTACGCCCTGCGCATCCTCGATGCCGCGGGCGAACCTGCGTTCCTCCATTCGCCCTCCGCACCGGATCCCCAAGCCGAGGAGTACCTTGGGGCGTCCGGGCTGCAGTCCGTTGCGGAGAGCCTGGCCGCCATCCAGCTCTCCGGGGCGCCTTACCCCCGGCGGGACACTCCGGCCCCTTCCCGCCGGGCGGGCACCGCCGCGACCGACACCGGCCCGGAACCGTTTGATGACAGGCTCATGGACAAGCTCTCCGCCCACCGGCTGCGGGGTCCGGTCCTGGCGATCCTGGGGAACCTGTCCCTGCCGGACGCCCGGGCACTGGCCCCCGCAGCCGGGTTCGGCGCCAACGCCTTTGCGCTGCTGGTCACGGACCAGGCGCAGGATTCCGGCAGCGTCCTCGCTGCGCTGCGCCTTGGCGGGTGGCGGGCGGTGGCCGTATCTGCCTCGGCGCCGCTGCCGGCGGCCTGGGCCGCCTTCGACCAGGACGAGGCCGGGATGGATTCGGCCGCTGCCGATGTGCGCCGTGGATCCGCAGGCCGGCCATGACCCTGGCACCGCAGCGCAACTCCGGCCGGCTTGACGGTTCTTCCACCACCGGAGCAGGCGATCCCACCGTCCCTGGCCCGGGGGCTCCTGCCGCGCGGGAGGGAGCCGGCGCGCAGCCCTGGGTCAAGGGCATCGCCGTCGCTGCGGCCGTCGCCGGAGCAGCGCTGGGCATCAACGGAGTCGTTCGGGGATGGGCCTGGTACTCCCCCGTGCTGACCACCGTCCTGGCCGTCGCGTTTGCCATGGCGGCACTGCGGGCCCTCCGGCTCCGCGATTCTTTGGTGGCTGCCGGCGGCTTCGCGGCGCTCATCCTTGTCCTGACGTTCACGTTCTTCCGGCAGCACAGCATTGCGGGGCTCATTCCTTCCGCCGACACGATGGCCCAGCTGGGGAAATTCCTGCGCCGGACCATCGAAACGGTCCTCTCCGAGAGTTCCCCCGTCGCCCCCAACGCCGGAATCGTCATGGTCATCTGCGCGGTCCTGGGGCTCCTGGTGATCCTGGTGGACACGCTTGCATTCCCGCTCGGGCTGCCGGCCACCAGCGGGCTGGGGGTTCTGGCGGTCCTCGTGGCTCCTGCCATGATCAAGCCACAGAGCGTGGGCCTGCTGGGGTTCGCCGGCGCCACGATCGGCTACCTGCTGATTCTGGCGTGCAGCGAGTGGTTCAGCCCGAACTCCCGCGCCACCCCGGCCGACACCGCCCGAAGCCCGGGACAGTTCCGGCGGGCGGCTGTGACGGGGGCCCTGGCACTTGCCGTCACCCTCCTGCTGCAGCTGGTCCTTCCCGGCTTTGACCAGGGCACCTTTCCCCAAGGATCGCGGCTGAACCCCTTCGGCACGGCCAGCGGCCTGAACCCCATGATTAGCCTGGGCAACAGCCTGCGCAGCCCCTCCGGCGACGGCAGGATCACCTTCGCGACAAACGCGCCCACGGTTCCCTATCTCCGCTCCGTCACCGTGGACAGTTTCGACGGTGATTCCTGGGCGCCGGATGACCGCGAAGCGGCCCGCCGCCTCGGGACCGGGCGGATGGACTCCGGGCTGAACCCGGCCACGGCGGAGCTCCTGGTGGTCACCGCGGTCAGCACGGGCCAGTTCACGAGCCCCTATCTTCCTGCCCCCTACGCACCCGTTGCCGTCAACGGACTCACAGGACGTTGGAGCTGGGATCCGGCCACGCTGAGCATCAAGGGAGTCGACACCAATTCCCACGCCCAGCAGTATGTGGTCACGTCCGCCGCCCCGCAGCTCACGCCCGGGCTCCTGGCGCAGAGTTCGGGGCCGGTGCAGGGGATACCTGATGTGTTCATCCGTCCCCCGGCAAACGTTCCGGAGATCGTGCGGACGACGGCGGATTCAGTCACCTCTGGCTTAAGCACGCCGTATGCCCGGGCGATGGCCATCCAGAAGTACCTGCGCTCGTCCGAGTTCAGCTACTCCCTGCAGTCCCCCGTGCAGGGCGGCTACGACGGCAACGGGCTGTCCGTGCTGGCGGACTTCCTGACGCAAAAGAGCGGCTACTGCATCCATTTCGCCTCGGCCATGGCCGTGATGGCCAGGCTTGAGGGGATTCCCAGCCGGATCGCCGTTGGCTACGCCCCGGGCCGGCCCACGGGCGCCACGGTGTCCGTGCCGGGTCAAGGCGCGCTGCCGGAGTTCGAGGTGGACGCCCGGGACGCGCATGCATGGCCGGAGCTCTACTTCCAGGGCCTCGGCTGGGTCGCTTTCGAACCGACCCCTTCCCGGGGCGTGGTCCCGGCGTACGCCTCCGAAACCTCCGCACCCGACGGCGCCAGCACCAACGACACCAACGACAGCCTGACGCCCAAAAACCAGGCCAGCCCGGCGGCCATACCCTCCCTCTCCCCCGTCCCGCTCCCAGGCTCAGGAGCAACAGCGGGCACGGGAAGCCAGCTGGCACCCGCGCTCTACAGCGCCGGCGCTGTGGCAGTACTGGTGTTGCTGGTGATCTCCCCCCGGCTCGCGCGCGCCGGCCTGCGGCGGCGCAGGCTAAGGGCGTCCGGCAACCCGGGCCCGGCTGGCGGATCAGCTGGCGGATCGGCCCAGCCGGCCTGGGCGGAGCTCCAGGCGCTCGCGGCGGACTACGGCGTGGCGCCGGGCACCAGCGAGACACCGCGGCACTTCTCCGAGCGGATGCGCTCCTCCGCGGCCCTCGGGGAACCTGGCGGCATGGACGCGCCGGGACACCATGCCGTCGCGGCCCTGACCGCGGACTTCGAACGCCAGCAGTATGGCCGGCCGGCCGCCGGACCCGCCGCCGGGTCCGGGCTATCCGGGACCTATGCGTCCGCTGCTGGCGGTTCCCGGGCCGACGATTCGGCGGCTGGCGGTTTCCGGGCGGACGATTCGGCGTCGGCCAGGATTGCCCTCGTGGAGGCCGCCCTGCGGGGCAACGCCAAGCCGTTGGTGCGCCTGCGCGCCGTGTGGCTGCCGCCGTCGGTCATGTCCGGCTGGCGGCGCTCGGCCTACGCGCCCTTGGGTGCCGTGTCCCGGACGGCAAAACGCACCCGGCGCGGCCTCGCGGGATCCTGGATGAGGACCCGCGATGCCGTGCGCCGGGTGCGCCGTGGTTAGCCTAGCCCGCGTACGGGTCGGCGATGCCGATGTACTGGGTGTAGAGGTATTCCTCGATGCCTTCGAGGCCGCCCTCGCGGCCCAGGCCGGACTGCTTGACGCCGCCGAACGGTGCCGCGGCGTTGGAGACCACTCCGGCGTTCAGGCCCAGCATGCCGGTCTCGAGGCGTTCGCCCATCCGGATGCCCCGGTTGAGGTCCCGCGTGAAGACGTACGCCACCAGGCCGTATTCGGTGTTGTTCGCGAGCCGGACGGCCTCGTCCTCGGTGCCGAACGTGATGATCGGAGCGACGGGGCCGAAGATTTCCTCGGACAGGATCCGGGTTCCCTCCGTCACGCCGGTGAGGATGGTGGGCTGGTAAAAGTAACCGGGGCCCTCCACGGCGGAGCCACCGATCACTGCGACCGCACCGGCAGAGACCGCGTCCGCGACAAGCTCGTGGACCTTGTCCCGGCTCTTGGCATCGATCAGCGGGCCCACCTTGGAGTCAGCCTCGGTGCCGCGGGCGGTGGTCATCTCCGCCATCTTGGCCGCGAATTTCCCGGCGAATTCGTCGGCGACGGACTCGTGGACAATGAAGCGGTTCGCGGCAGTGCAGGCCTCGCCCATGTTCCGCAGCTTCGCGAGCATGGCACCGGCAACGGCCGCGTCGACGTCGGCGTCCTCGAACACCACGAACGGGGCGTTGCCGCCGAGCTCCATCGAGGTGCGCAGCACGGTCTCGGAGGCGTCCGCGAGCAAGCGGCGGCCCACTTCGGTGGATCCGGTGAAGGACAGCTTGCGCAGCCGCGAATCCTTGATCAGGGGACCGGTGGTGGCGCCGGCCGTGGACGTCGGGATCACATTCAGGACACCCGCCGGCAGCCCGGCCTCCATCATCACGGCAGCAAACAGCTGTGAAGTCAGGGGTGTCAGGTTCGCGGACTTGAGCACCATGGTGCAGCCCGCGGCGACGGCAGGGGCGATCTTGCGGGTGGCCATGGCGAGCGGGAAATTCCAGGGGGTGATCAGCAGGCAGGGGCCAACCGGCTTCTTGGTCACCAGCAGCCGGGACTTCCCGTCCGGGGACACCGAATACCGGCCGAAAGCACGCACGGCTTCCTCGGAAAACCAGCGCAGGAACTCCGCACCGTAGGTGACCTCACCGCGGGCCTCCCCCAGGGGCTTGCCCATCTCAAGGGTCATCAGGAGCGCGAAGTCCTCGGCGCGCCCGGTGACCAGCTCAAACGCCCGTCGCAGGATCTCCCCGCGCTCACGGGCCGGCACCTTCGCCCAGGAGTCCTGCGCGGCAGCGGCAGCATCCAGGGCCGCCTTGCCGTCCTCGGGGCCGGCGTCAGCGATGGTCAGCAGCACCTTACCGGTGGCGGGGTCCTCGACATCGAAGGTCTTACCGGACGCGGCAGGACGCCACTGTCCGCCAATCAACAGACCTGTCGGAACAGAGGCCAGCAGGGCGCTCTCACGCTCCGCCGTAACAATGGGCTGGGCAGTTACAGTCACTACGACTCCCTCGTCAGCAATTCAAGTGGAACTAGGATGTGGATTCAGCGCTCGTTCTCAATCACGTGCACGTGCGCCGGGATTACTGCCACGGTACTGCCGCGTTCTCCGGCACGTCTATGCATCGGCGCACTACGTCGCGCGGATAGCGCTGTGCAGCTGCACAAGACCACCGGGTGCGGTCTGCGGCAACGGCGGCGGGGTGCTCACCGTGCCGCCAGGACGGCCGAGTACAGCTCGCGCTTGCTGACCCTGGCCTCTTCGGCGACGGCGGCGACGGCCTCTTTCAGCCGGATCCCCTGCGCAATCAACCCGTTCACCGCGGCCACGTGGTCTTCCGGCCGGCCGGGCTCCCGTTCGGGGGCGCCACCCACGACGACGGCAATCTCGCCGCGGACCTCGTTGGTCTCGACCCATTGGAGAAGCTCGCGCAAGGTGCCCCGGATGACCTCTTCGTAGGTCTTCGTGAGCTCCCGGCACACGGCGGCGCGGCGGTCGGCACCGAAGCGTTCGTGCAGGGCGCGGAGCATCGGCTCGAGCCTGTGCGGCGCTTCGAAGAACACCATGGTGCGCCGTTCGGCGTCGAGGTCCGCCAGCCGGGACGACCGTTCGCCGGCCTTGCGGGGCAGAAAGCCTTCGAAGCAGAACCGGTCAGTCGGGAGCCCGGAAAGGGCCAGGGCGGTCAGCACGGCCGAGGGGCCGGGAGCGGCGGTGACCGTGAGGCCGGCCGCCACGGCTCCTTCGACGAGACGGAAGCCGGGATCGGAAACCGACGGCATTCCGGCGTCGGTGACCATGACCAGGGTCTTGCCCGACCGGACCTGGTCCAGGAGGTCAGCTGTCTTGGCTGCTTCGTTGTGCTCGTGATAGCTGATGATGCGGCCGGCCACGGTGATTCCGAGGCTCTGGACCAGCCGGTGCAACCGCCGGGTGTCTTCGGCGGCGACGATGTCCGCCGTCGAGAGCAGATCGACGAGCCGGACGGAGGCGTCGCCGACGTTGCCGATCGGGGTTGCCGCCAGGACGATCCTGCCCGGTCCGCCGGCCGGAACGGCGGCGGCCGGCGCTTCGTGGCCCATTCCGGCCGCGGCCTCATCAGCGGGGACGGCGTTGTCGGCCGGAAGAATCGGGGAGGTGCTGGGTTCATGGTCCACACGACCAGCCTACTGCGGGCAAGAGGGCCCAGCCGCAAAAGGTAGCATGGGCAACGTGACGCAGACCTCCACGCGGCCGGGCGAGGCCGGTCAAGCCGCATCGGCACCCCCGGCCCCGGATCGACCCCGAGGCAGAGCCGGCGACTCAGCCGGGACCGGCCGCAACCTGGAGGGCCACCGCTGGATCGAACGCCCGGCCGAGGCCTTCACCCCCGAGGCCCTGAAGCAGCGCCTGATCGGGAGCATCCAGAGCTGGCGCGACTATCCGGCATCGCTGCGGCTGTGGTTCTGGCTCATTCCGGCCCTGACGGCAGTGCTGGGCGGCATCCTGCGGTTCGTACGGCTGGACACGCCGCGGGCCTTGGTCTTCGACGAGACCTATTACGTCAAGGACGCCTACTCGTTCCTGATGAGCGGCTACGAGCGGAGCTGGCCCGACAAGGCCAACGATTCGTTCGTTGCGGGCAATCCCGGAGTGCTCCTGGACACGCCCGAGTACGTCGTCCATCCGCCGGTCGGCAAGTGGATGATTGCCGCCGGCATGTGGCTCTTCGGCCCGGACAACCCCTTCGGCTGGAGGTTTAGTGCCGCCCTGACCGGGACGCTGTCCATCTTCCTGCTGGCGCTGATAGCCCAGAAGCTTTTCCGCTCGCTGACCCTCGGAGGCGTTGCCGGCGTGCTGCTCGCGGTGGACGGCCACCACCTGGTGATGTCCAGGACCTCGCTGTTGGACATCTTCCTCATGTTCTGGCTCCTCGCCGCTTTCGGCGCCCTGTTGATGGACCGCGACGACGGCCGGCGGCGGCTGGCGGACAGGCTCGGGCGGCAGGCCGCGGCCTCCCGCACGGGCCGGCCTTCCCCGCTCCAGCTGGCCTCCGGTCCGTGGCTTGGCGTCCGCTGGTGGCGTCTGGCAGCCGGCGTGTGCATGGGCCTGGCCGTCGGCACAAAATGGTCTGCGCTGTTCTTCCTCGCAGGCTTCGGGCTGCTGGCCGTCTTCTGGGACCTGAGCGCACGCCGGATCGCGGGGGTGCACGCCTGGATCAGCGGCGGCATCCTCAAGGACGGCATGGCGGCCTTCCTGAGCATTGTCCCCGTGGCCGCCCTCGTCTACGCGGCCACCTGGACCGGCTGGTTCCGCTCGAAGGACGCCTATTTCCGGCACTGGGCCGAGGCCAATCCCTCGGCCGAGTGGGGCTGGCTGCCGAATGCCATCAGGTCCCTGGCTCACTATCACCTTGAGGCGTACAAGTTCCACCAGGGACTCAGCGCGGACCACCCCTACGAGGCCAGCGCCTGGACCTGGCTCGTCATGGGCCGGCCCACGTCGTTTTTTTACGAATCCCCCAAACAAGGCAGCCCCGGCTGCGATCTGAGCAACTGCACAACGGCCATCCTCTCGGTCGGCAACCCGCTGATCTGGTGGAGCGCGGCCATCTGCCTGGGCATCCTCCTCTTTTGGTGGGCGGGCCGCCGCGACTGGCGCGCGGGCGCCATCCTGGCCGGGGTGGCGGCCGGATACCTCCCGTGGTTCATGTATCCGGAACGCACCACCTTCTTCTTTTACGCGGTGTCCTTCGAGCCGTTCCTGGTGCTGGCCCTCGTGTACTGCCTGGGGCTCGTCCTGGGCAAGCGGAGCGACCCTCCCTGGCGACGCCGTTCGGGGCTGTACCTTCTGACCCTGTTCGTCGTGACGGCCGTGCTCCTCTCGGCCTTCTTCTACCCCGTGTGGACCGCCGAGGTGATCTCTTACCAGGACTGGCGGTTCCGAATGTGGATGCCGTCCTGGATCTAGGGCAGGATTGCAGGAGAAGTCCGCCGCAATCCGGGCGGACCCGGAATGGAGACTCGGCTGTGAGAGAAGCAAGCACCGGACTGCTCGTGGAGCTGGACCCGGGCAGCAACGTAACGGACCTGCTCCTCGAGCAGCACGCCAAGGATCCCGTGCACGCCCTCTACTCCCGCAAGGGTCCCGGCGGCTGGGCCGACATCTCCGCACGGCAGTTCCTGGCCCAGGTGACAGCCCTCGCCAAAGGCCTGATTGCCGGCGGCATCACGCCCGGCGAAACCGTAGCCGTCATGTCAGGCACCCGGTATGAGTGGACGGTCGTTGATTTTGCCATCTGGTTCGCCGGCGGCGTGACCGTCCCGATCTACGAGACCTCCTCCGCCAGCCAGGTCGAATGGATCCTCCATGATTCCGGCGCCCGCCGGATCTTCGTTGAGGACCGGTCCAAGGCAGCCCTCGTCCAGGGGGTCCTCGATGCCTCCGCACTGCTCGGCGACAGGCTCGTGGCAGTGGTCCGGATGGACTACGACGGCGGCGCCCCGAACCTGGCCAGCCTGGCCGCAGCCGGCACCGGAGTAGGCGACGCCGAGCTCGAACGCCACAGGAGCACGGCCGGCCTCTCCGATGTCGCATCGCTGGTGTACACCTCGGGGACGACCGGCAGGCCCAAGGGCTGCGAAATCTCGCACGGCAATTTCGCACTTGTCGCCAGGAATATCGTCGGTTTCTTGCCGGAGATCCTCATGCAGCCCCGCTCGCGGACCCTCATGTTCCTGCCGCTGGCCCACGTCCTCGCGCGGGCCGTCCAGGTCATCTGCCTCAGCGCCGGGACCACGCTCGGCCACACCTCCAGCGCCAAGGAGCTGCTGGCGGACCTGGGCAGCTTCAAGCCGACATTCCTCCTGGTGGTCCCCCGGATCTTCGAGAAGGTCCATGCCGGTGCGGCGCAAAAGGCCTCACTCGCCGGCAAAGACCGGCTGTTCGACGCCGCGGCAGCCGCAGCCATCGGCTATTCGAAGGCCCTGGACGCCGCGGCGCGCGGGGAGGGAACCGGTCCGGGCCCGGTGCTGCGCGCCAAGCACGCACTCTTCGACCGGCTGTTCTACCCGAAGCTCCGGCAGGCCTTCGGCGGGCAGCTGCGCTACACGGTCTCCGGCGCCAGCCCGCTGAGTTCCACCGACGCCCATTTCTTCCGCGGCGCGGGCATCCCGGTCCTTGAGGGCTATGGCCTCACCGAGACGACGGCACCCTGCACGGCGAACACCCCTACCCGGACCAAGGTGGGGACCGTCGGCATCCCTGTGCCCGGAACGACCATCCGGATCGCCGACGACGGAGAGATCCTGGTCAAGGGCATCGGGGTTTTCAAGGGCTATCACGCCAACGAGGCCGCCAACGCGGAGGCCTTCGTGGACGGGTTCTTCCGCACCGGCGACCTCGGGTCCCTCGACGCGGACGGCTTCCTGACGATCACCGGGCGGAAGAAGGACCTGCTGGTCACCGCCGGCGGCAAAAACGTCGCCCCGGGCCCGCTGGAGGAGAAGATCCGGGAGCACCAGCTCGTGGGGCAGGCCGTGGTGGTCGGGGACGGCCGGCCGTTCGTCTCGGCCCTAATCAACCTGGACCCGGAAGGCCTGGAACACTGGTGCGCGGCGCACAAGGTCCCCGCCATGGGCCTCGCCGAAGCGACGTCCAATGAAGCGGTCCGGGCCGCCATCCAAACCGCCGTCGATGCGGCGAACGTCCTGGTGTCCAAGGCTGAATCCATCCGCAGCTTCGTCATTCTCGACGCCGACTTCTCCGTGGAATCAGGTCACCTGACGCCGTCACTGAAACTCAGGCGCACCGCCGTCGTCCGGGATTACGAGGAGCACATCAACCGGATCTACGGCTGAGGACCTGCGGCCGGGGCCGTCAGCAACGCGAAAGCGGCCGCCACCATGGTGCCGGCCGCTTTCGGCGCGTGCGCTTTCTTCCCGGCGCAGCGGTCTGTCAGCGGGCGTTGGTGCGGCCCCTGACGACGGACGGGGCCTTGACACCGCTTACCGGAGCCGAGGGGTCCAGGGGCTCTTCTTCGTCCTCGACGGCGGCATCCTTCACCGTTGTCCCGCCCAGGGCGCTGCCTTCGGCCGTGCCCTCCTTCGCCGTGCCCTCTTCGAGGGTGCGGCCCTTCAGCATGCTCTCCTTCGTGAGGCCGCGGCGCTTCCGGGTCGGCCAGGTGAGGATCAGCGTCACGAGGGATGCCAGCAGGGCGAGAGCCCCAATCACAATTCCTGCGTCCACCCAGAACTGGCCCGGGAACAGCCGGATCAAGGTGTCCTGGAGGGAGAAGGTCCAAGTGCCGTTGGCAAAAAAGACGTGGTGGAAATCCGTGAAGAACTGTTCCCAGCCGAGTGTTGCCAGCACGCCGAGGCCGATGACGATCACCAGCGTGATGATGGAGCCGGCGAACAAGCCGCGGCGCACTCCCCCGCTGCTGCGCCGGCGGAGGTAGATCACGGCCATCAGGCTCAGGAGAACCAGCAGGGCCCCAGCACCGAACGTGGACAGAATGACGAATTTGACGTCCGCCATGTGGCTGACTTCCCCGGGCTTGAATAGCATTTCTCCGCTGTGCGTCACGAGTTCGCCCAGGTAGCGCGGGCCGGACCAGTTGCTGAGGTAGTCCACCGCGTAGGAGCCATAGGTCATCCGGTCATCCGTGCTGAAGCCGTAGCCGTCGCCGGGGAAGCCTGGCCGGTTGTATTCCACCCAGAGGAACAGCGGGCTGGTCACGGCGCGGACGGCCAACACCAGCAGTATCACCGGGTAGAAGACCGCGAGCAACACCTGCATGACGCGCGGGGCCACGGGCTTGGCGTTGGCAGCGTGCTCGCGCTCGGCGTTCCGGCGTTCCACATCCTCCTGCGGGGGACGGATCTGCAGGGCCGAGGTCGGCAGCGGTTCGCTGAAGAGGGCGTCGTGCCCGGCGGCGGCTTCGGCTGCCTTGCGATCGGCGCGGCTTCCCGGCTGGCTCCTTGCGGCCGGCGCGGATTCCGGCGCGGAGGTCTCCGCCATGCTTGCCGCGGCCTCACGAGACCCGGGCCGCGGCGCGGTGACCTCGTCAGCCCTTTTACCCGCGGGGGCCGGCTTCATCCAGTCGAAGGCTGGTTCGTCGGTGTCGCCGGCAGGATCCAGCTGCGGATCCTGTCGATCGGGAGAGGTAGGACTTGTTTCAGTCACTGCAGCTTCGCTTCCTTAGGCTTTCGCGCCGCCGGGACTGGGCCCGGCACCGCAACATATCTGGTCCCGAGCCTACCGTCAGAGGATCGGACTCGGCGAGGTGCCACCCCGTCAGTTGGCGTATTGGGCCCACGGGATGTTCCAGTCCCCGAAGCCGTCATCGAAGTTTGCGAAGTCGCCCTCGGTGTTGACCACCTGCACCACGTCGCCCGTCGTCATGTTGTCGAAGACCCATTGCGCGCCTTCCGGACCCAACCCGATGCAGCCGTGGGAGAGGTTCAGCACACCGACGTAAGGCATCGCGGAGTCCGTGGCCTGGTGGATGAACTCCCCGCTGGGCGTCAGGCGTGTGGCGTAGTTGACGTCAAGCTGGCCGTAGTAGGCCGGGTCCCCCGGCTTGAGCCCGATGGTGGAGGCATCCATGTGCTCCACCCGGTACTTCTCCATGAGCACGAGGAAACCGCGGGCCGAAGGGAACCGGGTGTCGCCCATGGTCGAGGGCCAGTGCCCGACTTGCTGGTCGTTGACGCTGACCGTGAACGTGTGCGCCGTCGCGTCAGCGATGGCGACTTTCTTGTCGCCGATGTGGACTGTCACCTTTTTGTTGAAGTTGCCGATCTGCCCGTTGCCGAGGTCGACGCCGAAAAGCTGCATGTCCATGGTGACCGTGCTGTTCGCGTTCCAGAAGTTCTCCGGGCGGTACCTGACCATGGTGTTGCTGAACCAGTGGAAGTCACCGGCCTGGCCTGACGTGGAACTGATCTTGATGGCCTTCTCGACGGCATCCCTGTTGAGGACCGGCTCGCTGAAAGTAATCTGCAGCGGCTGCGCCACGCCGACCTTCATGCCGTCCAGCGGGTACACGGCAGCATCGGCCTCGTTGGCGGTGGAGACCGTACTGAAGGTCCGGGTGCTGTTGGTCTTGCGTCCGGCGCCGTCGGCCACCGAGTACGTGTAGCTGTAGCGGGTGTTGAACTTCAGGTTGCCGGCGACGGTCCAGCTGGAGCCGTCTACGCTCAAGGTTCCGTCCACGGCGTCGCCGGCCTCACTCGTGAGGGCCACGCGGTCAATGCGCCCGTGCGCGACTTTGAGGGAGACGGGCGCTGCCGGGTTGACCTGTTTGGCGCCGTCGGCCGGAGAGACGGTGAGTTCAGCCGGCGCAACGACCGGGGCCGCCAGCCCCGGCGTCGTCCGTGCGGGCGAACCCGCTTCGGAGTAGATTGAGGCGTTGGCGACGCCGGGCGCGGCCGCGGCGAAGACTCCGCCGCCCGCGGCAAGGACGCAGACCGCCCCCAGCAGGGCAATCTTGCGGCCGGCACTCCAGGTCCTCGGAGCCATCAGAGGCCCCGGGCAATTCCACGCGTCATCCTGCCAGCATAAGCGACCTACCTTGAAGGACCCGGCGGTTTTCGCCACGATACGGTCACAAAGTGGGGCTCCGGACCGTGGTCCGGAGCCCCTCGGAATCCGTTGCCTCCACGTGGCCACCCCGTCGGCAGCCTTGCGCTCCTGAAGCGTGGAGCGCCGGCGGCCCGCGGCTCCTAGTAGCGGTAGTGCTCGGGCTTGTACGGCCCGGCAACGTCGATGTCCAGGTATTCGGCCTGCTCCTTGGACAGCTCGGTCAGCTCCACGTCGAGGGCACCAAGGTGCAGGCGGGCGACCTTCTCATCAAGGATCTTCGGCAGGACGTAGACCTGCTTTTCGTATTCGCGGCCGCCCTCGGGCTGGCCGGCCTTCGTGAACAGTTCGATCTGGGCGATCGTCTGGTTGGCGAAGGAGTTGCTCATCACGAACGACGGGTGCCCGGTGGCATTGCCGAGGTTCAGCAGGCGGCCTTCGGAGAGGACAATGATGGAACGCTCGGCGTCCGTACCGTGATCGAAGACCCACTCATGCACCTGGGGCTTGATCTCGACTTTCCTGATGCCGGGGATCCTGGCGAGTCCGGCCATGTCGATCTCGTTGTCGAAGTGGCCGATGTTGCCCACGATGGCTTTGTCACGCATGCCGGCCATGTGCTCGGCCAGGATGACGTCCTTGTTGCCGGTGGTGGTGATGAAGATGTGGCCCTCGCTGAGGACGGATTCCAGCTTCGCCACCTGGTAGCCGTCCATGGCCGCCTGGAGAGCGCAGATCGGATCGATTTCGGTGACAATCACACGCGAGCCCTGGCCGCGGAAAGCCTCGGCGGCCCCCTTGCCGACGTCGCCGTAACCGCAGACGACGGCGACCTTGCCGCCCATGAGGACATCGGTGGCACGGTTGATGCCGTCCGGCAGGGAGTGGCGGATGCCGTATTTGTTGTCGAACTTGCTCTTGGTGACGGAGTCGTTGACGTTGATCGCCGGGAAGAGCAGCTTGCCCTGCTCCGCGAGCTGGTACAGGCGGTGCACACCGGTCGTGGTCTCCTCGGTGACGCCGAGCAGGCAGGAGCCGATCCGGGTCCATTTCTGCGGGTCTGCCTGGAGGGATGCGCGCAGCACGTCCAGGAAGACACGGCCTTCCTCGGACTCGTCCTCCGCTGCGGAGGGCACGGCGCCGGCGGCCTCGAATTCAACGCCCTTGTGCACCAGCATGGTGGCGTCGCCACCGTCGTCGAGGATCATGTTCGGACCCAGTTCGGGGTTGGCGTCCGCGCCGGGCCACGTGAGGATCTGCTGGGCGGTCCACCAGTATTCCTCCAGCGTCTCGCCCTTCCAGGCGAAGACGGGAACGCCCTGGGGGTCTTCGGCAGTGCCGGTCCCGACCACGACGGCGGCAGCGGCCTCGTCCTGGGTGGAAAAGATGTTGCAGGAGGCCCAGCGGACCTCGGCGCCGAGGGCGGTGAGGGTCTCAATGAGGACGGCCGTCTGGACCGTCATGTGCAGCGACCCGGCGATCCGTGCTCCCTTCAGCGGCTGGCTGGCGCCGAATTCAGCGCGCAGGGACATGAGGCCGGGCATTTCGTGCTCGGCGAGGCGGATCTGGTGGCGGCCTGCCTCTGCGAGGGAGATGTCCGCAATCTTGTAATCGAAAGTCATGTGAGTCCTTTGTGGTAGCCGGCTGGCGGGCCGGTGACTGGCAGTAGTTCGGTGACTAAGAAGTGGTTCGGCGCCGGGAGCGCCAGCGATGGGCGTCCGCCAGGGCTTCGGACCGGGCGACGGAGCACACCCGGAAGCAAGGCTGCGGGAAGCGGTGCCTATTCGAGTGCGTGGCGCGGGGCGGCGTCGTGCTGGTCTGACGGTGCGGCCGCGGCCGCGGGGAGCAGCTCCGGCGGCAGCAACAGGGGAATGCCGTCATCGATCGTGTAGCGCAGCTTTTCGCCGGACCCGCCTGCCGTGACAGTGACGAGCTCATCGCCTTCCTGCACCAGCGCGGATCCGGTGACGGGGCATCGCAGGACAGACAACAGTTCGGGACTGAGCTTTGGCATGGTGAACGCTCCCTGGTGGGCGCCGCAGCAGGCGCCGGTGGCTTACGGATTTTGCAGTTCCCAGCCTACCGCCCGATAGCGGCTTACGAGGGTTCGCGCAGGACGCGCAGATGCCCGCGGCGGGCCCCTTCGGCGCCGGCAGGCGCCTCCAGCGCCGGGTGCAGCGTGCGTTGCCCCTTGGCCGGCTCCGCCGCGGCCGGGCGGACGGCGGCCTCTCGGACGGCGTTGGCGAGGGCCAGGAGGTCGTCCGGGCCGGGTCCGGCGGGCGTTGCCGGCATCGCCAGCCGCATCACTTCCCATCCCCGCGGGACAGTCAGGGAGCCGGCGTGCTGTTCGCACAAGTCATAGCAGTGCGGCTCGGCGTACGTCGCCAGCGGGCCGAGGACGGCCGTGGAATCCGCATAGACGTACGTCAAAGTGGCTACCGCCGAATTGCGGCAGGCCGACCTTGAACAAAGACGAATGGCACCCACGACATCACAGACTACTCCCCTGCCCGCCGTGACGGCGCATTGAAACGCACGCGTTGGATTCGAACGCATTCGTCCGCGCGGTCCGTGCGGGCCTCAGCGGCTGAACCCGTCAGGCGATTTCCCTCGGCGGATAGGCTGCACGGACTCCGGCGGCGGCTCGCGGCGGGCACCGTATCGCGTAAATCATGTGCCGGGTTTAGAGTCAAGATATGCAGTCATCGCACCACGATTCGGGTTTTACGGTCCGGTTGGCTGACCCCGGCTCAGGACGTACGGACGCCGGTCCCGCCCCGGCCATGGCCGGCGCGGCAGGAACCGCCAAGGGGAAGAGCTTCCGGCAGCGCCGCAGGAACCGGCATGGCCGGGGCCTTCGCGGTGAGCTGATGCTGCCGACGATGCCCGGCTACCGGACCCGATCCGACCTCTTCGACGACCTCGTCCTCGACTCGGCCCAGCGGCTGCACGACATCTGGGGCAAGACCCTGGACGGCGTTCGCTTTGCGGTCGATGAGATCCCGCCGGGCCTGGAGAAGCTCGTGGCGGACCGCACTCCCGCGCCGATGGGTGCCTATGCGGCCCCCACAGCGGCGGAAGGGCCCGTCATCACCTTGTACCGCCGCGTGGTGGAGCAGGCGAGCGGCAGCCGGGACGAACTCCAGGACCTCGTGCACGACGTCGTCGTGGAATACACGGCCGAGATGCTCGGTGTGCCGCCCGAGTCGCTGGACCCGGTCTACCGCCGCAGGTACTAGTAGCCGAGCCTGACCGGCACCTGTTCCTGGCCGGCCGCTTCCGGGGCGACGGCGATGGTGGAAATATCCGGCTTGCCGTCCTGCTCCAGGAGCACCGAGCCGTAGGCAGGGTCCCCTGCGGCGGAGACCTGGTAGCCGACGAGCGGCGACCCCTCCACGTCGGACGGAATCTTGATGGACGCGGTGGTGCCGCCCGCGATATCGGCGGTGGCCGGCGTCCTGATCTTGCCGTCGGCGGTAATCGGCGTGTACGAGATTTTGGCCCTGCCTTCGGGTGCACCGAAGACAAGGTACCGGTCCCCCGCACTGGGTACGGGAACCACGTGCTGGCTTCCCAGCCGGGCCGAGGCCGGCGACCAGGCGAAGTCGGCGGCATCCCCGGCCGCCAGTCCCCTCGTGACGCGCGCGGCGGCTGTGAAGGACACGTCCGAGCTCGCGGCGACGGTATACGGCCCGGCGGGCACTCCGGCCAGCGAAACTTCCGTGACCGAGCCCGCCTTCGCCGTCACGACACCGCCGCCGGGGAGCGCTTTCTGGCCGTCCCGCCCGTACAGCTTGATTTCGACCACGGCGTCCGCCGAGCCGGGAACGGTGAGCTGAAGGGCCGGGCCGGCGTCGGCGAAGCCGGGTTTGGCGCTGAGCGCAGCCAGGGCGGCCGGGTCCTGAAGGTCGATTCCGGAGACCACCTGGCGGGTGCCCGGGGCTGCGCCCGGGGCAATGAAGTCGATTCCGCCGGGAGTGAGGCCGCGGAGCACGCTTTGCTGGATGACGGCAGCCACCGGGCCGCCGGCGCTGCGGACCCTGACGCTCAGCCGGTCCTGCCCCGGGGCGAGCCCGGCCAGGACAATAGAGCGGGTGCTGCCGGGTGCCACGAGGAGGCCCCGGCTGCCGGGGGCCTGGATTGGCCCCTTGGCGCCGAAGAGATCCAGGCTGACCGTGGCCGGCGTGCTTGAGGCGTTGCTGAGGTTGAGGACCGCCGATCGGCCAAGGGCAGTGTCCGCCCCGGCCAGCCAGAGATCGTTGGCCGGCTGCTGGCAGCCAGCCGCTGCGGAGCCGCGAAGGTCGCCGTCGCTGGCCGAATAGTTCATGGCTGCGCCGGCCGCGGCCCGGCGGTTGTCCTGCGCGTCGGCGGTGAGGACGCTGACGGCGTCCACGTCGCGCTGGGACACGATGCCGGCGAGCAGGACGGGCGGTCCGGCTGCCACCGGGGGACTTGCGGGCGCGGATGTGCCGGGCGCCGATGCGGCCGTACCCTTGGCGAGCTCCACGAGCGGGCTGCCTTGCAGCGGCGCCAGCCGGCTTCCGGGGATGACGCCCGCGCTTGAGCTCAGCACGACGGCGTTGACCGTGGTCTTGGCGGTGGCAGACTCCGGGCTGAACTGGGGATCCGTGCCCACCGGAGTACCTTCAAGCAGCCGGGCCGGGCCCGGGCAGATGCCGACGCTGCTGCCGGCCGGGACGGCCGCCACGGGAACCTGTTGCTGCCGTCCGGCCGGGCTTTGGGGAGCCAGGGAGGCCGCGGAGACGAGGCCGCCGCCAGCGGCGACGAGGAGGAGCGCGGAGAGGATCCCTCCCACTGTCCCGCCCCGCGGCAGGGCTCTGGGGCGGCGCACTACGTCGTTCTCGTCCTTATGCATGCTGATGTTCCTTACGCAGGGAGCCTTCGTCCCTGGAGAGTCCGGTGTTCGGCCGGCGGGCAGGCATGGGGATGGCCAGCAGAACGGTCAGGCCGATTACGATGGCCTGCACAATTCCTGCCCAAATGGCCCAGGGTGCTTCGTAGCGGATGCTCAGCTGGCCGCCTTGGGCTGGAAGGGTGAATGCCTGCGCCCATCCCGACGTCGTGGGCGTCAGGCGGCGGCCGTCGATCCAGGCGCTCCAGCCCGGATCCGCGCGTTCGGCCAGAACCACCAGGCGGCCTTCGGGTCCTGCCGGTACGGAACTCTCGGCGGAGACCGCCTCCGAAGGCAGGAGTCCGACGGCCGCGCCGGCGGCGTCGACAATCCGCACACGGTGGGCGACGTCGGCGGCCTTGATGACCGGCTGGTTCAGCGGACTGATGCGCCAGAGCCAGCCCACGTCCGTCTGGCCGACGGCGACCAGTCCGGGAACGGCGTCCATCCTGCTGGCCGTCAGCTGTGCTGCTGTGTCAGAGACGCGGAGGACCACGAAGCCGACTCCAAGGCGCTCGAGTTCCTGCCGCGGGTCCACGCCCTGGCCTGCGACGATCGTGGCGACGACGCTGCGGATGGATCCGGCGACGGCGTCATCGTCACGGACGGTTTCCTTGCCGGGGTCGCCTTGGATGCTGCGGGCGGAGGCGACCGTCGACAGCGCGTCGAGCGTCGTGCCGGCTCCGCGCATGAGGGAGGCGTCGTAGCTTTCGTTCTCGCCGCCGGAGATCAGCAGGGTCTTTGCCTGTTCGGGGCCTTCGCCGCGGTCGATTGCCGTGGCCGGCAGGGTGCGGGCCTTGGCCGGCTGGAGGAGCCGCGGTGTGCCAATCCCGGCGGTGTCCGCGGGGCTCGCCGCCGGCGCGGCGGGCTGCAGCAGGTTCTGCGCCGCCCAAACGCCGAGTCCGGCCAGCGGACCGGCGAGCAACAGGACGACGGCTGCCACCGCAGTGCCGCGGGCCAGGAGCGCGCGGCCTGTGGGTGCCCCCGCGGCCCGGTCTGCCGAGTCCAGAAGTCCTTCGGCACCGATCAGGGCCGCTCCCAGCAGCGCGAACGCGGCGGCGGACACGGCCGGGCCGGTGAAGGGGGTGACCAAGCCGTCGGGGCTGAGGCCGGTGGCGACGTGTCCGGCCAGCCATCCGCCTGCCAGCATAAGGATGGCCGCGGCCCAGAGACCGCGCGCGATCCGGGCGGGCCGTCCCAGTACCAGGCGCCCCGGCATGAACAGTGCGGCAAGCGCCAGGAGCACAACGGGCAGCCCGAGCAGCAATGCCAGCAGCAACGCCCAGGGGACCCCGGAGGCTGCGGCGGAACCTGCCGCCGGACCGCCAAAGAGGGCCAGCCCGGTGATGCCTCCGCCGGCCTCAAAGCGCAGTGGCTGGCCGAGGGCCTGCTGCCAGAGCGGGGCAGCGTCAAATCCCACGGGTGCGCCCGGGTCTGCGAGCACGGCCCGCGGGTTGTTGATCACGGCGAGAACGAACGGCAGGAACAATGCGAGGCTGGGCAACAGCGCCCACCAGATGGTGCGGCCGCGCCGGCCCAGCAGTCCGCCGCACAGCGCCACCACGGCGAAGGACGGCACCAGCAGCGAGGGCGCCGCCGAGGTCACGACGGCCAGTGCCAGTCCGGCGGCCGCCGCCGCGGTCCAGGAGGGGGTCCCGTTGATTCCGGGTTTGGCGGGCGGCTTCAGCGTGAAGCGGCGCTCCCCCGGGGCCGGAACGGCATAGATGCCGCGTCCCGCGGGAGCCCCCGTGGCCCGCAGCAGTGCCAGCACGAGGACCGGCATCATGACGTGGGCGAGCAGTGCGCCCAGCCGTCCCTGGTTGAGGGCCACCTGCAGGGCGGGCGCTCCCGCCCAGACGAGGGCGGCCGCAAGGCGCAGCCGCCGGCGCTGGGTCAGGGCGCCGGCCGCGAACCAGGCGCCGAGCGCGGACAGGGGCATGGCAAGAATCAGCAGCCAGACGACAGCGCCGTTGGCGTCACCGGCACCGAGGATGCCCAGGACCCAGAGGATGTAGCCGAAGGGGTCCCCGTGACCGGGAAGGCCTGCGCCCAGGCTGATCCACCAGCCGGAGGCATGGTTCCAGATCTCGCCCAGCCGGACGGAGACGGGGATCAGGCCGCCGCCGGAGACTGCCTCGGCCCTGACCAGGCTGAGCAGTCCGATCAGCGACGCCGCCGCAGCGACGAACACGGCGAGGAGCGCTCCGTTGCCCACCCAGCCGCGCTCCGAGGTTGCGAGCGCGGCGAAGTCGTCATCGGAGTCACCGCTGGGCTGCTCGGCCAGGGGGTCCTGTCCCGTCAGTCCGTCACGGGAGTCATCCGTTCCCAGCGCTTCCATCAGGGATCGCCGGTGGGACCAGACCTCGCGGCGTGGCGTCTGCAGTCCCTTGATGACCGAGCGGCGGATCCGGCGGGTGCGGGCGGCGTTGCGGCGCCCGCGGATCACGGCAGCGGGGCGTCCCAGCGCGACGAACGTGGCGAGCATTTGGGAAAACCCGTGCCCGGGATCCTTGACGGCAATGCTCAGGACGAGCTTGAACAGGCTTCCCAGGAGGGCGCCGATGGCGTGCAGCGGCACCTTCCAGCCAGCAGCATGCTTCAGCCGCAGGTGGATCTGGGCCTTGCGGGCCGCTGTGGCGTTGCCCAGGCCGTGGGGCCGGTGCGAAACATGGAACATTTTTGCGCTGGGGACCACCACGACCCGGTGCCCCGCGAGGCGGTTGCGCCAGCAGAAGTCGACGTCGTCGCCCGTGCCCGGAAGGGCAGGATCAAAGCCTTGGAGGTCCTCCCACACGTCGCGTCGGACCAGCATGCCGGCAGAGTTGACCGCGAAGGTATCGCTGCGGCCGTCGTACTGGCCCTGGTCAAGCTCGTCGGCGTCGATCAGCGTGAGGCGCTCGGCCCAGCGGCTGGTGGACAGACCGACGTCGATCAGCCGCCGTTCAGCGTGCCAGTCCAGCTGTTTGCAGCCGGCCACGGTGACCGACGGCGCACGCTCGACGGCGTGGAGGAGTTCGGCGAGGGCCTCCGGTGCCGGCGCGGCGTCGTCGTGCAGGAGCCAGATCCAGTCCAGGTCCGGGCGGCCGGCGGCATCGCCGGTGCCCTCGGCCCACGGCGCAAGTGCACTGAGGCCGGCCTTGACCGCGCCGCCCATGCCGGACTTGGGCTGGTCGAAGACGGTGACGTTTGCTGTGCCGAATGACTGTTCGAGCAGGGCTGCCGAATGGTCGCGGGAACCGGTGTCAACCCCGATGACGGCATCAGCGGGCCTGGTCTGGCCCGCCAGCGCCGCGAGGGTCCTGGGGAGAAAGTCGCCGCCGTTGTGGGAGACCACAACGGCGGTGACTCGTACTTCTTGAAGAATTAGATCGCTCGTTTCCTAAGCCGGCGCCGCTCGCGCTCGGAGAGTCCGCCCCAGATCCCGAAGCGCTCGTCGTTGGACAGCGCGTATTCGAGGCACTGGGACCGAACGTTGCACGCGCCGCAGACCTTTTTGGCATCCCGGGTGGAGCCGCCCTTTTCCGGAAAGAAAGCCTCCGGATCGGTCTGGGCACAAAGTGCGTCAGTCTGCCAGCCCAGTTCGCCTTCGTCGTCGAAGCCTTGTTGGGACGGCAGGCCGATCCAGACCGGCTGCGCGGCGGTGCCTGGGTGCTGGGTGTGAAGTTCCATCGGCGGGTCAAGGGGATCGTCGTCCTGATCCGGGCCGGCCAGAAGTTCCTGGTGCGCTGCGAGGAAGGCCGTGGCCGCCTCATCCAGGGAATCTTTGGTGTGTTCGTTGTAGCGGTCTGCCGCGTCCGGATCGGCCGGATCTACGTACCAGTCACTCGGCACCCCGCGTGAACGGTATTTGGCCGTTGCCTGTCCGGCAACGACGGCATCTTCATGGATACGCTCTGCAAGCCCCATTGGCGTTCCCTCTCTGATTTTGCAGCCACTAACTGACCCCTGGACACTCGGTTGTGTGCCGGTTTCTGCGCATTGGCTTTCGATACCTAATTACACGTGTGTAAGTATCCGGGAGTCAAGCCACGGCGGAGATAATAATCAACTTCAGACCCAAAGCCCGGGCACGCCACGCCCGGGTTTTTTGTCAAAGGTGGAGAGAAACCCGCGGAATCATCAGGGTGCTGAGCACTTTCGGAAGTTTTTCTTGAGTTTTCGGGACAATTCCGGCGGCCATCCATCCCCGGCGCCGATCCTCACTGCCGGCTTCATGACGGAGATCACACCGGCCCGGGGCGGGGCAGGGCGGCCGTGGCAAGATGAGTGCATGAGCATCCCGGCAATCGACCTGATGGCAGGACTGCGTTCCGGCCAGTCCACTTCCCCCCGGCTGACCTGGTACGGCCCGGACTCAGAACGGGTCGAACTCTCCGGACGCGTTCTGGACAACTGGGTGGCCAAGACAAGCAACCTTCTGCAGGATGAGCTGGATGCAGAGCCCGGCACGCGGTTGCGGCTGGACCTGCCCGCGCATTGGAAGTCCGTGATTCTCGCCCTGGCCGCCTGGCAGCTCGGAATGGAAGTTGTCTTTGGAGACGCCGAGGCCGAACTCCTGGCCACCGCTGATCCCGGTCCCGCCGCGGCAGAGGGCGGATTCGACGCCGTCGTGGCGGTGGCCCTGCCGGCGCTGGCGATGCGGTGGAACGGCGAGCTGCCTTCCGGCGTCCTCGACTATGCCGCCGAGGTCCGCTCCCACGGGGACTTCTTCATACCCCACGTGGACCCGGAGGCGTCGAGGCGCGCCGTCCTGACGTTAGCGGGGGCGGCGCACACGCACAGCGGACTCCTGGACGGTTTCGCCGCTCCCCACGAGCCCGGACTGCGCCTGCTGGTTCCGGCCGGGGACGGCCTTGAAGCGGCGCTCGCGCAGTCACTGGGCGCTTGGAAGGGCGATGGTTCGGTGGTCCTGGTGCACCCCGACGTCGAGGTCACGCCGAAGCTGCTCGGCGACGAACGCATCCACGGGCACTGATTTTCCGGCGTCCGCCGGCTGCCCGCATCAGGGCCCCGTCCTAACGCCGGGCGCCAGGACGGCGCGCGCCCGGCGCCAGGACGCCCTTGCGTCAGGCGTGCGGGCCGGGCAGCTCGGGATCCTCGACGGCCTGTTCCGGTATCCGGACACCGGCCCGCAGGTGCGGGTGCCGATCCACGATCTCGTGGTCGTGGGAGAACTCCGGCTCGTCGTCGAGTTCCTTGTTGAACACCAGGAAGCGGTAGGCGAAGAAGCGCACCACCGTCGCCACGAGGATGCCGGCCACGCCGGCCAGGAACAGCATGTTTTTGTCCGTGATGCCCATGCTGTACTTGGCCAGGGCGGTGAACCCGGTGGAGATGCCGATGCCGATGCCGTTGATCAGGATGAACATCACGAACTCGCGCAGCACGTTGTCCTGGCGGCGGTGGCGGAACGTCCAGAAACGGTTCGCGACCCAGGAGAACACCGTCGCCACGCTGGCCCCGAAGAACCGGGCCTTCGCCTCGCTGTCCGTCATGGGACCGTGCATCAGGTAGAACGTGAGTCCGTTGTCGATGACGAACGCGATGCCGCCGACGGCGCCGAACTTGGCCACTTCGCGCCAAAACAGCGAGGCCAGCCCGCGCATGCGCTCAGTAAGTGTAGTAATCATGACCCTCCGAGGCCTCCTGGAACTGTAGGCCATTGGGCCAAACGCCCATTTTAGCGCCGTTTTCCGTGAGCTGGCCCTGAACCAACGCCGGTTGGCCCGCGCAAGGCCCGATCGGGCCCGCCAAAAGGAGCCCAAAAGCGTCGGACTCCGGCGCCGGAAGCCGCAGAAGCCGGGAAATCGCGAGGTTTTCGGTAGGCTGGGGCTTGTGACTTTTCCTGTAATCGGTGTTGTTGGCGGCGGCCAGCTAGCCCGCATGATGGCCCCCGCCGCCACCGCCCTGGGCTTCGAGCTCCGTGTCCTCGCCGAAGCCGACGACGTCTCCGCCGTCTCGGCCGTCGCCAACGCCCCGGTCGGTGACTACACGGACCTGGACCATCTGATCGAGTTCTCCCGCGGCCTGGACGTGCTGACATTCGACCACGAGCACGTCCCCACAGAGCACCTGCGCTTCCTCCTCGGGGCCGGCGTCAATGTGCACCCAGGCCCGGACGCCCTGGTCAACGCCCAGGACAAGCTGGTGATGCGCGCCGCCGTCGACAGGCTGGAGCTCCCCAATCCCCGCTGGGCCGCTGTGGCCGACGTGGCCGAACTGGTCGCCTTCGGCGAGGATACCGGCTGGCCCGTGGTCCTGAAGATGCCCCGCGGCGGCTATGACGGCAAGGGCGTGCGGATTGTGTCCTCGGCCGACGACGCCGCGGACTGCTCCGGCTGGTTCGACGCCATGTCCCCCCTCCTGGCCGAAACCAAGGTGGAGTTCAGCCGGGAGCTCTCGGCCCTGGTGGCGCGGACGCCGGACGGCGAATCGCGTGCGTGGCCGGTCGTGCACACGATCCAGGTCGACGGCGTCTGCGACGAAGTCATTGCCCCGGCCCTGGATATCCCCCTTGAGGTGGCCGCCGCAGCAGAAAACGCTGCCATCAGGATCGCCAGCGAGCTCGGCGTGACCGGTGTCATGGCTGTCGAACTTTTCGAAACCCCCGGGGTGGGTGCAGGTTTCCTGATCAACGAACTCGCCATGCGCCCGCACAACACCGGGCACTGGACCCAGGACGGCTCCGTGACGAGCCAGTTCGAGCAGCACCTGCGGGCCATCCTGAACCTGCCACTCGGCGCCACGGACCTCCTCGGCCCCGTGGTCGTCATGAAGAACTTCCTTGGCGGCGACAACCAGGACCTCTTCTCCGCGTACCCCGCAGCCCTCGCGAGCGAACCCGCGGCGAAGGTCCACTGCTACGGCAAGGCCGTGCGGCCGGGCCGAAAGATCGGCCATGTAAACCTCGTCGGGGCTTCCGCCGCCGACGTCGACGCCGTCCGGCAGCGGGCCACCACCGTGGCCGACATCATCCGGAACGGCCGGCCCCGGTCCGGCCAAACATCCGGAACTTCCGAGGAGACCGCATGAGCGCCAGCACCGAGCCCCGAGCCGCAGGAACCCAGGACCCCGGGAACGGGCCGGCCGCCCCGATCGTCGGCCTCGTCATGGGCTCCGATTCGGACTGGCCCGTCATGGAAGCTGCCGCGGAAGCCCTGGCCGAGTTCGGCATCCCGTTTGAGGCCGACGTCGTCTCGGCCCACCGGATGCCCGCGGAAATGATCCGCTACGGCAAGACTGCCCACGAGCGCGGCCTCCGCGTCATCATCGCCGGAGCCGGCGGCGCGGCCCACCTGCCGGGCATGCTCGCGTCCGTCACGCCGCTGCCTGTCATCGGTGTTCCCGTACCGCTGAAGACCCTCGACGGCATGGATTCCCTGCTGTCGATCGTGCAGATGCCTGCCGGAGTTCCCGTCGCGACCGTCTCCATTGCGGGGGCACGCAATGCCGGCCTCCTGGCGGTGCGCATGCTGGCCTCGGGTACCGACGGGCTCGCGGTCCGGCTCCGGGCAGATCTGCTGGATTTCGCGCAAGAGCTCAACGATGTCGCCACCCGAAAGGGCGCAACCCTGCGGCACAAGGTGAGCGAAATGTTCGCCGACGGAAACGTCATCACACGGGGCAGCCGCTAAGGATCACCACATGACCAACAGTTACGCCCCTGCCCGCCGGCCGGCGCGGCCGGACGCACGGTCCCGACAGGCGATGACGGACCCGGTGCGGTACCCCTCGGGCGCCGCTGCGCCGGTCCTGACCAAGCGGGCGTTCGTCCTGATCCTGATGACGCTCCTCATTCCCGGCAGCGCCCAGATCGTCGCGGGACGCCGTCGGCTGGGCAGAACCGCGCTCCGGGTCACCTTCACGGTCTGGGCCCTGGTCATTCTGGCAATCGCTCTGCTCGTGACGGCCCGTTCAACGCTGATCAACCTCCTTGCGAGCCCGGCCGCGTCGCTTCTGCTGGTTATCGGACTCGCCGCCCTGGCTATCGGCTGGGCCGCCCTTTTCATCGACACCCTGCGCATGATCCGGCCGGCACTCCTCACCCCCAGGATCCGGCCCGCCGTCGGTATCGCCCTGGTGCTGTCGATGCTGCTCAGCAGCGGCTCGCTGGGGTACGCCGCGTACCTGATGAACGTCGGACGCGACGCCATCGGCAGCATCTTCTCCTCCAACGGACCCGCGATCGAACCAGCCGACGGCCGGTACAACTTCCTGTTGATGGGCGGCGACGCAGGGGCAGACCGCACGGGCCGCCGGCCGGACAGCCTCTCGGTCATCAGCGTCGATGCCAAGACCGGAAAATCGGACATCATTTCTGTCCCCCGCAACCTGCAGAACGCCCAGTTCAGCGAAGACTCCCCGATGCGCAAGGTCTACCCGGAGGGCTACAACTGCGGCGATGAGTGCCTCATCAACGCCGTCAACACCGAGGTCACCGATAAGCACCAGGACCTCTACCCCGGCGTCGAGGACCCTGGCGCGCAGGCCACGCTGGAAGCCGTGTCCGGAACCCTTGGCATCAAGGTCCAGGCCTACGTGCTCGTGGACATGGACGGTTTCTCGAAACTCATTGACGCGATGGGTGGCATCCGGATCAAGGCCGGCGGCTGGGTTCCCCTCAGCGGCGACATGGTTGATGAGGCCCGCGGCATCCACGGGATGCCCACCGGGTGGATTCCGGCGGGCGACCAGAAGCTCGACGGCTACCACGCCCTCTGGTATGGGCGGTCCCGCGAGTTTGTGGACGATTATGCCCGCATCCAGCGGCAGCAGTGCGTCGAGCAGGCCATGCTGAAGCAGCTGGATCCCGCCACCCTGTTGTCCAAGTTCGAGGACATCGCCAAGGCCGGCACTAAGGTCGTGGATTCGAACATCTCATCAAGCCAGCTCGGCAGCTTCGTGGACCTGGCCATGAAGGCGAAGGGCCAGAACGTGAGCCGGCTGACCATCGGACCGCCGGACTTCGACGCAGCCTTCTCCACCACACCGGACTTCAACGTCATCCACGACCGGGTCCACCAGCTCCTGGCAGGGACCCCGTCCGCCGCCGGTGCGGCTGATGACTCGGTCCGCCAGCCCGCAGCCGCGGCGGCCGGGCCGCTGTCCGCGGCTGGAACGGCGCCGGGCACGCAGCCCTCCCCGGCGCCGTCGGACTTCACACCGGTGACCACGACGCCCGAGGGCGAGCCGATCACCGAGGAAATGCTCAACCAGTTCAAACGCGAAGGCGACGAACAGTCGATCCGCAACCTCGTCGCCACCAACGGCCAGTGCGCACCGCTCTAAGGGGCGCCCACGCGTGACCGGACATAATTGACCAGATAGGGACCAGGCAATGTACGAACTCGAGAACGTCCTCCGGCCATATGCCTGGGGGTCCACGACCGCCATCGCCGAACTGCTGGGCCGTCCTGCCTCCGGTGGCCCGGAGGCAGAACTGTGGATCGGGGCCCACCCGGACTCCCCTTCCGTGGTGGCGGCGCCGTCCGCGGCCCCCGGTCCGGGGCGGCACACGCCGGAAACGGCCGACGGCGGACGGCTGGCCCTGGATACGTTGATCGCCGGGGATCCCGAGCACCACCTGGGCGGCGGAAGCGTGGCCGAGTTCGGGCCCCGCCTCCCATTCCTGCTCAAGGTCCTGGCCGCGGACAGTCCCCTGTCCCTGCAGGTCCACCCGACCCTCGCCCAGGCGCGGGAAGGCTTCGCCCGTGAGGAGGCGTCCGGCGTCGACCGCTCGGCCGCCGGACGCAACTACAAGGACGACAACCACAAGCCGGAAATGATCCTCGCGCTGACGCCCTTCGAGGCGCTGTGCGGCTTCCGGCCGGCCGCGGAGTCACGCGCGGTCCTCCAGCACCTGGCCGCCGGCATTCAGCAGGCCGGCGCGGAGGTGCCCCCGGTGATCCACCAGCTCCTGGCGGACCTCGCCCAGCCCGACGAGCCGACGGCCCTGAAGTCAGCCTTCGAGCGCCTGATCACCGGCGGGGAGGAAGTTTCCGAGGCGACGGGAGTCGCCGCCGCGGCCCTGGCTTCCGGTGCGCCGCACGCGCCTTACGAGGCCGAGCTGTCCACCGTGATCACGCTCAATGGGCAGTATCCGGGCGATCCGGGCGTGCTGATCTCGCTGTTGCTGAACCGGATCTCGCTGGCCCCGGGGGAAGCTGTATACCTGCCCGCGGGCAACGTGCACGCCTATTTGCGCGGTCTCGGGATCGAGGTCATGGCGTCTTCCGACAACGTACTCCGCGGCGGTTTGACACCAAAGTTCGTCGACGTGCCGGAACTGCTCAAGACCGTCGCCTTTGAGGCTGTCGGGGTGCCGATGCTGAGCGCCGAGACGTCGGAGCTGGGCCAGGAACTCTTCCGGCCCCCGTTCCTGGAATTCCAGTTGCAGCGCATCCAACTGGCACCCGGTGCCGCCCCGGTCCCGCTGGCGCAGTCCGGCGCCGCCGTCATCATCGTGGTGTCCGGATCCGTCCTCCTCGACTCCCCCAAGGGCGACCTGCACCTGGCCCGCGGGGCGAGCGCATTCCTGCCGGCCGCCGAGGCTCCGGTCAACGTGCACCCCGTCTCCGGCGCGACGGACACCGCCCTCGCCTTCGCCGTCACCACCGCACTGAAAGCCTGACACCGTGGACTTCTTCCTGCAGGGCCCGCACTGGGCCGAATTCCAACGAGCCCTGGGCCGCACCGTCCACCAACAGTCCGGTCCCGGCTGGAGCTTCCTTGCTGTCGAGGAGACCAACCCGGCCGGGAAGCTGCTGTACGCTCCCTACGGCCCCGTGGCCGAGACGCTGGTGGCGTTCGACGCCGCGCTGGCCGCACTGACGTCGCTCGCACAATCCTCCGGGGCCGTGTTCATCCGGATTGAGCCCGTCAGCGCAGGTTTCCGGCCCTCCGAGGCCGATGCCGTGCTCCGCAGCCGCGGCCTGCTGCCTGCCCCGGCCAACCAGCAGCCCGAGCTCAGCTGGATCGTGGACGTGGACCGGGACTTCAAGGACGTCCTGGCGGACATGAAGCCGGTCAACCGCAACCTCTACCGGAACATCCACAAAAAGGGCGTGACCTTCCGTTCAACACAGGACCCGGCCGAGGTGTCCGTGCTCCTGGACTTTCTGCACATGACCGCCGCCCGCAACGGCTTCAAGCCCCAGAGCGACGAGTACCTGAGCCAGGTGGCCCGCTCGCTGATGCCGTCCGGCGCCGCGACCCTCTTCATCGCCGAGCTCGAGGGTGCGCCGATCGCCGCGGCCCTCGCATACGATTCCGCGGATACCCGGACGTACGCCCACGCCGCCCTGGATGATACCCACCGCAAACTGAGCGCGGGCATCCCGCTGCTGGTCACCCTGATCGCCGACGCGAAGGCGAAGGGCCTGCAGCACGTGGACCTGTGGGGAGTGGCCCCCTCCGACCAGCCGGATCACAAGTGGGCCGGCTTCACCACGTTCAAAAAGTCCTTCGGCGGCCGCGAAGTTGCCTATCCCGGAACGTGGGACCTGCCCGTCCGGAAACTGCGCTACGGCGCGTACCAGCTCGCCCGCACTGGCGCGCAAAGTACGAGAAAGCTTCTCAAAGCGCTGCGTGCCCGGCTCGGGCGCTAGGGTCCCGCGGCGGCCGCCCTGCCCACCAGTGGACATGCCCCACTCCCGGCCCGGCCACTGGACATAGGCCCCTATGCCCAGCCCCGGGCGCAAACACTGGACATGTCCTCCCGTGAACCCCAGACATGCCCCACGCCCGGCCCGGCCACTGGGCATGTTCCGTGAAGGAGCAGCGGCAGGCGTGAACATTGGACATGTCCCTTGGAGGAAGTCACCTCCGGCACTGAACACTGAGCATGTCCACCCGTGAAGCTCCGCTACTGTCCCGCGGCGGCAGCCCGCTTCTGAGCCTCGTAGGCGCTGGCCACCATGTCCTCGACGGAGTGCCGCATCTTCCAGTCCAGGTCCCGGGCGGCCAGAGTGCCGTCGGCCACGATCCGGTCCGGATCGCCCGGCCTGCGGGGGCCGATCTCGGGCTCGAAGTCGATACCCGTGACTTTGGCCATCGCCGTCATGATCTGGCTTACCGAGAGCCCGTCGCCGGAACCAAGGTTGTACACGCGCTCCAGCGGCCGGCCGGCGGCGAGGGCCTGGGCCGCGGCGACGTGCGAGACCGCGAGATCGGACACATGCACGTAGTCGCGCACGCAGGTGCCATCCTCGGTGTTGTAGTCGGTGCCGTAGATGCGAGGTCTTTGCCCGGAGGTCAGGGCCCGGAGCACGATCGGGAAGAGGTTGTGGGGGCTCGTGTCGTACAGCTCGGATGAGCCGGAGCCGACGACGTTGAAGTAGCGCAGCGAGGTGTGTTTGAGTCCCCGGGCCCGGCCCTGGTCCCGGATCAGCCATTCGCCGATCAGCTTGCTCTCGCCGTAGGGCGATTCCGGCAGCGTGGGCGTGGCCTCAGTGACGAGGGCGCCGCTCGGGGTGCCGTAGGTGGCGGCGGAGGACGAGAAGACGAGCTTGTCGACCTCGGCCAGCTCCATCGCTTTGAGCAGCTGCGCGGTGCCCGTGACGTTTTGTTCATAGGTCAGGAGCGGCTCCTGCACCGAGACGCCCGCGTATTTGAACCCGGCGAGGTGGATCACGCCGGTCACGGCGTGATCCTGCAGCGTGCGGGCCACGAGTTCCGCGTCGAGGATGCTGCCGTGTATGAAGGGCACATCATCCGGGACGAATTCGCGGTGCCCGCTGGACAAGGAATCGATCACCACCGGCTGGATCCGGGCCCCGCGCAAAGCGGACACCACATGCGAACCGATATATCCTGCACCGCCGGTTACTAGCCACGTCATGGCCCCACCCTAGCGGAATCCGGGCGGCGGTACCCCGGACCCAGACAGCGAATCCCGGGGCGGCTGTGGCGGCCCCGGGATTCGTGATGTTCGTGTTGCTGCTGAACTGCGGTGCTAGCTCTTGCGGGCGTAGCCCTCCCACTTGCTGGCCTGGTGCTCGCCGTCGACGAACCGGATGGTGCCGGACTTGGACCGCATCACGATGGACTGCGTGAGGACCTTGTCCTTGGAGTAGCGGACCCCCTTGAGGAGGTCGCCGTCGGTGATGCCGGTGGCGGCGAAGTAGCAGTTGTCGCTCGAGACGAGGTCGTTGGTCGACAGGACCCGGTCGAGATCATGGCCGGCGTCGATGGCCTTCTGCTTCTCGTCGTCGCTCGTGGGCCAGAGCCGGCCCTGGATGACGCCGCCGAGGGACTTGATGGCGCAGGCCGCAACGATGCCTTCCGGGGTTCCGCCGATACCCATGAGGGCGTCGACGCCGGTGCCGGCACGGGCAGCGGCGATGGCCCCCGCGACGTCGCCGTCCATGATGAACTTCGTGCGGGCCCCGGCTTCGCGGATTTCCTCCACGAGCGGGCGGTGGCGGTCGCGGTCCAGAATCATGACGTTGAGCTGGTTGACCTTGACGCCCTTGGCCTTGGCGATCAGGTGCAGGTTCTGCTTGACGGGCAGGCGCAGGTCAACCATGTCGGCCGCTTCCGGGCCGGTGACGAGCTTTTCCATGTAGAACACGGCGGAGGGGTCGAACATGGAGCCGCGCTCGGCCACTGCCAGGACGGCCAGGGCGTTGTTGATGCCCAGGGCGGTCAGACGGGTTCCGTCGATGGGGTCGACGGCGACGTCGCACTCCGGGCCGGTGCCGTCACCGACACGCTCGCCGTTGAAGAGCATCGGCGCTTCGTCCTTCTCGCCCTCACCGATGACAACGACACCGTTGAAGTGCACTGTCTGGAGGAAGGAGCGCATGGCGTCGACGGCGGCGCCGTCGGCCTTGTTCTTGTCACCGAAACCGACCCAGTGGCCACCGGCGATGGCCGCGGCTTCGGTGACGCGGACCAGTTCCAGTGCGAGGTTGCGGTCAGGCTCGTCGATCCCGACGGCGAGCGAGGGGGAAAGCGTGGAGTACTTCTGGGACATAGGCGCTGGTGTCACGTGAACCTCTTCTTCGAGTGGCGATCATAGAACCCGTACGGCCAGTTTCGATCCGTCGCGGTGATTCGTCTGCTACTGATCATAGTCGCGGCGGCATCCGCAGGTCATTGGATGACCAAGCCATGAAACACAACAGCCGCGGCACGCGCCCGGCCGGCGGCCGGGCGGCCGGCCCGAATGGGAGATCGGCCCGGTCATGGGCGACTATAGAGGGGTGAGTGAATTGCAGGACACGTCCCCCGGAGCCCAGCCTTCTCCGGCCGCCGCGGACCCCAAAACAGACCCGGCCGCGGCAGGCCAGCCGCCCGTCCGGCCCGTCATCCCGGCGGCCGCGGCGAAAAGGGCGAACGCCTCGGTGATGGGCATGATCATCGCCCTGGTCGTGAGCATCGCGGCTTTCCTGCCGATCGTCCTCATGAATCCGTCGCCGAAGACCGACGGCTACCGGCCGGACATCAACGTCAGCGCTGTCGCGCAGAACGCCGCGGATGTGGCGGGATTCACACCCGTGGCCCCGGAGCCGGGCGGCAACTTCCGCCCCAACTATGCCCGATGGAACTCGGGCGCCGGGAGCGGCGTGGCCGCGTGGGAGGTCGGGTTCGTCACCCCCAGGGAGTCCTTCATCGGGCTGGTGCAGACACGGCAGGCCAACCCGACGTGGTTGCTGGAGCAGACCAAAAACGCCCGGGTGACGGGAACCCGCAACGCTGGTGGACTGGACTGGGAACTTCGCGACACCGGCAAGGGCGAGAAGTCCATGGTGCTCGTCCACGCCGGCACCACGGTCGTCCTGACCGGGACGGCGCAGCTCGACGAATTCTCCGCGCTGGCAACTGCCGTCGTGAAGTCACTCAACAGCCCGTCATCCGCCGCCCGGCCCGACGCACCGGTTTCACCAACAGGCACTCCTTCGCCGTAAGCTATTGGCCGTGGCCACTTACCTGACTCCCGCCCTGGCTTGGCGCCGCCTTCGTGAAGGCAATGAACGATTCGTCGCCGGCAAAGCCTCCCACCCCAACCAGGATGCTTCCCGCCGGTCCTCCCTCGTGGAGAACCAGCACCCGTTCGCCGTGATCTTCGGCTGCTCCGACTCCCGGCTCGCGGCCGAAATTATCTTCGACCTCGGCCTCGGGGACGCGTTCGTGGTCCGCACGGCCGGCCAGGTGATCGATGATGCCGTGCTCGGCTCACTGGAGTACAGCGTCAGCGTCCTCGGCGTCCCGCTGATCGTGGTGCTCGGGCACGACAGCTGCGGCGCGGTGACCGCCACCAAGAGCGCCGTGGAAACCGGCCAGATGCCCGTCGGCTTCATGCGTAGCCTCGTCGAGCGCATCACCCCCGCCGTGCTCACCTCGCTGCGCAACAACCAGCCCGCCATCAACGACATGGTGGTGGAGAACGTCAAGCAGACCTCGCAGCGCCTGGTGGACAGTTCCCGTGTGATTTCAGACGCAGTCGAAGGCGGCCGGGCGGCCGTGATCGGGCTTGCGTACAGCCTCGTGGACGGCAGGGCCGACCTCGTATCCGGAATCGGCGAACTCGAGGGACTCCCCGGCGGGCAGTAGCACGCCGTTCACGGTTTTCGGTGGGACGCCCGCGCCCAATAAGCTAGCCCCATGACTTCCACAGATGAGTTGAACACCGAAGAGTTCCGCATTGAACACGACACGATGGGCGAAGTCCGCGTCCCCGTGAACGCCTTGTACCGTGCACAGACGCAGCGCGCAGTGGAGAACTTCCCCATCTCCGGCAAGACCCTGGAGCGCACCCACATCGAAGCCCTCGCCCGGGTCAAGAAGGCGGCCGCGCAGGCCAACGCAGAACTGGGAGTGCTCGACGGCGAGCTGGCCCAGGCGATTGCGGACGCCGCGGATGAGGTGGCGGCCGGCAAGTACGACGGCGACTTCCCGATCGACGTCTTCCAGACCGGCTCCGGTACGTCCTCGAACATGAACACCAACGAGGTCATCGCCGAACTCGCCACCCGCGCCCTCAAGGCCGGCGGAAGCGATAAGGTGGTCCACCCGAACGACCACGTCAACGCCTCCCAGTCCTCCAATGACGTCTTTCCGACCTCCGTCCACGTCGCTGCCACCTCCGCCCTCATCAACGACCTCATTCCGGCCCTCGGCTACCTCGCCGACTCGCTGGACCGCAAGGCCGTCGAGTTCAAGGACGTCGTGAAGTCCGGCCGCACCCACCTCATGGACGCCACCCCCGTCACCCTTGGCCAGGAATTCGGCGGCTACGCCGCCCAGGTCCGCTACGGCGTCGAGCGCATCAACGCTTCCCTTCCCCGTGTCGCCGAGGTCCCCCTCGGCGGCACCGCCGTCGGCACCGGCATCAACACCCCGGCCGGCTTCCCGGAGCGCGTGATCGAACTGCTCGCCGCCGACACCGGCCTGCCGCTGACCGAAGCCCGCGACCACTTCGAGGCCCAGGCCAACCGCGACGGCCTGATCGAGGCCTCCAGCCAGCTGCGCAACATTGCGATCTCGTTCATGAAGATCAACAACGACCTCCGCTGGATGGGCTCCGGCCCTAACACCGGCCTCGGCGAAATCGCAATCCCCGACCTGCAGCCCGGCTCCTCGATCATGCCCGGCAAAGTCAACCCGGTCATCTGCGAAGCCTCCATCATGGTCTGCGCCCAGGTCATCGGCAACGACACCGCCATCGCCTGGTCGGGCACCAACGGCGCCTTCGAGCTGAACGTCGGAATTCCCGTTATGGCCGCCAACCTGCTCGAGTCCGTGCGCCTGCTGGCCAACACCAGTCGCGTCATGGCGGACAAAATGATCGACGGCATCACCGCCAACGTGGAGCGTGCGCGCTTCCTCGCCGAGGCCTCGCCGTCCATCGTCACGCCGTTGAACAAGTTCATCGGTTACGAGAACGCCGCCAAGATCGCCAAGAAGGCAGTAGCCGAGGGCCTGACCATCCGCGAAACCGTGGTGGCCATGGGCTTCCTCGAACGCGGCGAACTGACCGAAGATCAGCTGGACACCGCCCTGGACGTCATGTCCATGACACGTCCGCCGCACAAGGCCTAGTCCGGGATCCGGTTCCCTGCGGCCGGCGCCTTTCCTCCGAAAGGCGCCGGCCGCCGTCGTGTCCGGCCCAGGAACCGGGGCTCTACCCCGGGCCGCTGCGCACTCCTCGGCCGTGTACGCTGCTGCCGCCGAGGCCTCGGCCATGGAGCCGGAACGGTCCAGGAGGACGTACACGTGCGTCAGGGCTGAATCTGTCATGCTTCCCCATTTCCGGTCCGGACGGGTCCGGGCCACCTGTCGCCGTCAGAATGGCGGGACAGGCGCAGGCTACGGCGGGCAGCGACAATATCGGCCGCACCAGCCGGCCAAGCTCTTTGCACTAATTCAGATTTAGTGTAAAAATACACTATATGAGCAACAGTGCAATCTCTGAGGGCGGCCTCCGCGAGCGGAAGCGGGCCGCGACACGGGCCGCGATCACCGCCGTCGCGCGTTCCCTGACTGCCGAGCGCGGCCTCAACGGCTACACCGTGGAGGAAGTCTGCGAACGGACAGGGATCTCCCGCCGGACCTTTTTCAACTACTTCCCGACAAAGGAAGACGCGATCATCGGGCACGTCGACGATGATTTTCCGGCGGAGGTGGTGAGCCGCTTCATCGAAGGCGGCGCCGGCTCTGCCCCCGGGACCGTCTCACCGACCCTGCTGGAGGACCTTGTGCAGCTCTCCCTCGACCTGTCTGAACACATGAACGCCACCGAGGAAGAGACCCGCCAGCTGATCGGCGTCATCCAGAAGGAACCCCAGCTGATGCTGCGGATTATCGGCGCCTCGGAACAACGTGAAGCCGACTTCGCCCGGCTGCTCTCGGCCCGGGAAGGGGTGGGCCCGGAGCATCCGGTCGTCCGCATGGCCGTCCTGCTCCTGGGCACGATCGCCCGGAAAACGAGCGCCGCCTACTTCTCCGAGGGCAACACCCGCCCGTACAGGGACATGCTGCTCGAGAACGTCGCAGCGGCCCGCACCCTGTTCTGCCAGCCCTTTGGCATCTCCCTGCCCCTCTCCCCCGAAGGACCCCAATGAGTTCCGCCGTCAGCACCAAACCAGCCGCCGAACCGCTGCTGCTGACCCAGAAGCGTATCTGGATCATTTTCTCCGCCCTCATCGCGGGCATGCTGCTCTCCAGCCTGGACCAGACCATCGTGTCCACAGCCATGCCCACCATCGTCGGCAAGCTCGGCGGTGTCGAACACCAGGCGTGGATCACCACCGCCTACCTGCTGGCCACCACCATCGTCATGCCGATCTACGGCAAGTTCGGCGACATCCTGGGCCGGCGGAACCTGTTCCTGGTCGCCATCGGGCTGTTCACGCTCGCCTCCGTGGGCTGCGCCTTCGCCAGCGACTTCTGGGGCTTCGTCATTTTCCGCGCCATCCAGGGCCTGGGCGGCGGCGGACTGATGATCCTCTCGCAGGCCATCATCGCGGACATCGTGCCGGCCAAGGAGCGCGGCAAGTACATGGGCCCGCTGGGCGCGATCTTCGGCCTCTCCGCCGTCGCCGGCCCCCTGCTGGGTGGCTTCTTCGTGGACCACCTGACCTGGGAATGGGCCTTTTACATCAACATCCCGGTCGGTATCGCAGCGTTCACCATCGCCTGGTTCACGCTGACCCTGCCCAACAAGAAGGCCGAGAAACGGATCGACCTCCCCGGCGTGCTGCTGCTCTCCGCTGCCACCACCTGCCTGATCTTCTTCACCGACTTCGGCGGCAAGAAGGACGAGGGCTGGGATTCGCCGCTGACCTGGACCTTCGGCGCCGGCATGGTGCTGGCGGCCATCGCTTTCGTGCTCGTGGAGCGCAAGGCCGAGGACCCCATCATTCCGCTGAGCCTGTTCAAGAACCGGATCTTCGTGAACTCCACGGCGATCGGCTTCACCCTCGGTCTTGGCATGTTCGCGGCGATCGCCTTCGTCCCGACCTTCCTGCAGATGTCCTCCGGCACCTCCGCCGCGGAATCCGGCCTGCTCATGCTGCCCATGATGGTGGGCCTGATGGGCATGGCCATCTTCTCCGGTATCCGCATTTCCAAGACCGGCAAGTACAAGATGTTCCCGGTCCTCGGCGCCGCCCTGACCATTGCCGCGATGCTGTGGCTGACCACCCTGACCGCAGCGACTCCCATCTGGGTCATCTGTGTGCAGCTGTTCGTCTTCGGTGCCGGCCTGGGCTCGATCATGCAGGTCATCGTGCTGGTGGTGCAGAACTCCGTGCCGGCAGAACAGATCGGCACCGCGACCAGCACCAACAACTACTTCCGCGAAGTGGGCGCCTCGCTTGGCGTCGCAGTGTTCGGATCCATCTTCACCACCCGTCTCTCCGAGTCCCTGACCACGGCGTTCACCGGCGCGGGCGCTTCCGCCGCGCAGGCCTCGCAGTCAACCCGCACGCTGGACCCGCAGGCCCTGAGCCAGCTTCCGGCACAGCTCAAGGACGCGATCGTCAATGCCTACGCCGATTCACTGGCGCCTGTGTTCTGGTACCTGCTGCCCTTCCTCGGGATCGCGTTGGTCCTCGCGCTGACCCTGAAGCAGATCCCGCTCTCGGACACCGCCGGCATGGTGGCCCGCGGCGAGGCCGTGGGCGGCGAGGAAGCTGAGCTCCTCGAGGCCGAACGGCACGCCGCGCGCGCCACCGCCGTCAGGAACGACGACGACGGGCTGACGCGCGCTCGCAGCTGAGCCTCGCCTGCCCGGATGAGCCAGCCCGGATGAATCAACCCGGGTGAATCGAAGGACCGCCGCAAACCTTGGGGGTTGCGGCGTTCCTTCGCCGGTGGCACACGTCAGCGCCGGTACCGGACGGCGGCGGCCGGATCAGCTGCGAGCCGGACGGCTTCCCGGTGACCGGGCATCAGCTCCGGGAAGTCCGCCGGCCGGAACCAGCCCACCGCCCGGGATTCGTCGTCGTTGATCCTGGCTTCGCCGGACACATAGCGGCAGCAGAAGACGAGGGTCAGGAAGTGGCAGACGTCCCCGTTCGGGTAGGTCGTAGGGCCCACGGCGTCAACGGACACGAGACGTTCGGTGACGGCTACGACGCCCGTCTCCTCGAGGATCTCCCGGAGCAGACCCGGTGCCGGATCCTCACCGGGTTCCAGGATCCCGGTGATCAGGCCCCAGCGCCCGTTGTCCGCCCGTTGACCGAGCAGCACCCGTCCGGCGTCATCGAACACCACTCCCCGGACACCGGGAATCCAGAGGGTCTCGTGACCTATTTTTTCGCGCAGCCTGAGGATGAAGTCCGGGGTAGCCATCCCGACAGCCTAGACGGGGCCTTCCGCCTGGCGCGATCGGCGGCATCGTCCGGCCGGTGGTCAGAGCGCGGGCATGAGCATGGCGGCGGCGGCACCGGCCAGCATGAAGGGCCCGAAGGGAATGGCCGATTTCAGGGTGCCGCGGCGCAGGGTAAGCAGGGCGACGCTCCACAGCCCGCCAAGCACAAACGCCGCGAAGGTGCCCGCGAATACATTCGGCCAGCCGAGGAAGCCCAGGTACATCCCCAGGACCCCGGCCAGTTTCACGTCGCCAAAACCCATCCCCGGCGGGTACACGGCACGCAGCAGGAAGTAGAACAGCCACAGCACCGCTCCCCCGGCCAGCACGCGGAGCCCGGGCACCCCGAACATTCCGGCGCCGGCGTCGGAGGCCTGCGCGCCCGCGAACATCTGGCTGGCGGCGGCCCCCAGCAGGAGGAGCCCGGCGACGGCGTACGACGGGAAGACGATCCGGTCCGGCAGGAGGTGGTGCCGGACGTCGATGACCGCGAGCCGGACGGCCATGACCGCAAAATACACGCAGGCGGCCATCACGAGCCAGAAGGCCGGCATGTTGGCTGCGCCGAGTTCGCCGAGTCGTTCGATCACTCTCGGATGCTACGCGATATTCCGCCGGCCGGGACGGACCCGCGCGTAAACTGTGGATATGGCCGCATGGGACAGCAGGAACCGGCGCGAGCCGCGCGCGCCCGGCGGCCCGGCGGAGCAGGCTGCTGCGTTCCGAAACCTATGCCGCTCCTCGCCCTGGAAGTGGCAGTCGCTGCGGTTCGAATACCTGGACCGGCCACTGGCGAGTTCGGCGGAATCCGGAGCGCCGGACCTCGTCAGGGCGTGGCTGCGGCGCCCCGGCGCGCTGCGGCTTGAAACCGCCGATGGGCTGGTCCTCCACAGCACCACCGGGATCAACGATTCCCGGGACGGCTTCTACGTCCGTTCCACACGGAAGTCCTGGCTCCTGCCCCCGCACCTTCTCACGCCGGTCTACGACGACGGCGGCCTGGTCCGGCGCCGGCCGGAGGCCGCCTACGGTGAACCCTCCTTCGGCAACGCCCGCTTCGCCGCCGCCCTGGACCCCGTCGAGCTGGCAGGAAGCAGCCCCGTACCGCTCGAATTCCCGAACTCCAACGCCGTCGAGCTGGGTCCCATCACCGAGGTGGACCACGAGGGCCGGCCAGCCCTGGAAACCACCGTCAGTCCCAACGCAAGTTACCGCCCCGCCGATCCCGGAGCGCCCCTGTGCCGGCCCGGGCGCTCGCTGCTGAGGATCGACGCTGGCACCGGGGTCTGCGTCTCGAGCCGCTGGCTGGACGCGCCGGGAGCCAGCGACGGGCCGGCCGGCTACGGCCACTGGCTGCGGATCCTGGCAGTGGAAGAGTACATGCTCGATGACCTCTTCCTTGCCGAATCAATGAACCTCACCGATGTGCGCCGGCACATCAGCTGGGACGTTCCGCGGGGCGTGTGACTGGCGGTCCGGGGGCGCCCGCGGCTAGGCTTCCGAAATGACTGCGCCCGCCCCTTGTTGGCCGCCGTTCGGCCTCACGCTGACCACGCCCCGCCTCACCCTCCGGCCGATCCGTGACGAGGAGATTCCCTCCGCCGTGCAGGCGGCCCTGAGCGGCATCCACGAGCCCGGGCGCAGCCCCTTCAGCAACCCGTGGGCCGAGGCCTCCGCCGATGAGCTCGGCGCGAACATGGCGCAGTGGTACTGGCGGTGCCGGGCGAACATGTCGCCGCAGGAATGGACCCTGCTGCTGGGGATCTGGCACAAGGGCGAATTCATCGGCTGCCAGGACATCGAGGGCAAGGACTTCGCAACCCTCAAGACGGTCAGCACAGGATCCTGGCTCCGCAAGAGCGCCCAAGGCCGGGGCTTCGGCAAGGAGATGCGGGCCGCCGTCGCCCTGTATGCCTTTGACTGGCTCGGCGCCGAGGTTGCCGAATCCGAGGCCGCGGCCTGGAACCAGCAGTCCCTCGGCGTTTCCCGCGCCCTTGGTTACGAGCTGAACGGAGTGACCCGTGCCGCCTGGGGCGGCGAACTCCAGGAAGTCCAGAAGGTCCGTCTGACCACGCGATCCTTCAAGCGCCCCGACTGGAACCTGCAGGTGGAAGGCCACGAAGCCACCGCAAAGTTCCTGGGCATTCAGAAATGACGCAGCGGACTACGGTGTCCCGCTGTCGCTTGGACGCCTCACCTTCGCTGGGTCGCCGTGGTTGGGTTGCGGTGCTGCGGCGTCCCGCCGTCGCTTAGACACCTCCCGTCGCTGCGCTGCGGTCGCTGGGCGACCTTCGCTTCGCTTTGGTCGGCGATGCGCTCCTTAGCGGGACACCTCAGCCCCGCGACGATGAGAGGCTCACCAGCCGGGACGCGGACTATCGTAAGATGAGACGCTCGCCAGCCGGGACGCGGACTTTCGCAACGCGAAGGACAAACCTGCCGGGACGCGGTCTTTCGTAAAGGAGCGCATCGCGGCGCATCGGACCCCGGAGGTCGCCCAGCGACCGCAGCGGGTCCCATGCGCCGTAAGCAGCGTCCCGCGGGCCCCGAGGCGAGCTTGCGAGCCTTGGGAAGGGACCACTGCGCTAAGCGACGGCGAAAGGCCGTGGCCCGGCAAACTCGGCCACGGCCCCCAACCCTGAATGAGCCTAGATCTCTGCGCCCTCCAGCAGTTCCGTCACCAGTGCCGCGATCGGTGACCGCTCGGACCGCGTCAGGGTGATGTGGCCGAAGAGCGGGTGGCCCTTGAGCGTCTCGACGACGGCGGCGACGCCGTCGTGCCGTCCGACCCGCAGGTTGTCGCGCTGGGCGACGTCGTGGGTCAGGACGATCTTGGAGTTCTGGCCGATCCGGCTCATCACGGTGAGCAGGACGTTCTTCTCGAGGGACTGCGCCTCGTCCACGATCACGAACGCATCATGGAGCGACCGTCCCCGGATGTGGGTCAGCGGCATGACTTCGAGCATGCCGCGGTCCATCACTTCCTCGACGACTTCCTGGCTGACGAGCGCACCCAGGGTGTCAAAGACGGCCTGGGCCCAGGGGTTCATCTTCTCCGCCTCGGATCCGGGCAGGTAGCCCAGTTCCTGCCCGCCCACCGCATAGAGCGGGCGGAAGACGATCACCTTGCGGTGCTCGCGGCGCTCCAGGACGGCCTCAAGACCGGCGCACAGGGCCAGGGCGGACTTGCCGGTGCCGGCGCGTCCGCCGAGGGACACGATGCCCACCGACGGGTCCATGAGGAGGTCGATCGCAAGTCGTTGCTCTGCCGAACGGCCGTGGAGGCCGAAGACGTCGCGGTCGCCCCTGACGAGGCGGACCTGCTTGTCCGCGCCCACCCGCCCGAGCGCCGAACCGCGGCTGGACAGCAGCACCAGCCCGGTGTTGGTCGGCATCTCCGCGGCCGCGGGGATGAAGACCGGCTCGTGGCCGTAGAGGGTCGCCACCTCGTCCTCGCCGGCATCGATCTCGGCGATGCCGGTCCAGCCCGAATCCTTCACGAGTTCGTTGCGGTATTCGTCGGCCAGCAGCCCCATGGCCGAGGCCTTGACGCGCATCGGCAGGTCCTTGGACACCACCGTCACGTCGCGGCCCTCGTTGGCCAGGTTCTTGGCGACCGCGAGGATGCGGCTGTCGTTGTCCGCCCCGCGGAAGCCCGCTGGCAGCACCTCGGCGGAGATGTGGTTCAGCTCCACCGTGAGCGTTCCGCCGTCGCGGCCCAGCGGGATGGGACGGTCCAGGCCGCCGTGCTCAAGCCTCAGGTCATCGAGCAGCCGCAGGGCCCTGCGCGCGAAGTAACCCAGCTCCGGGTCGTGGCGCTTTCCTTCAAGCTCGGTGATGACGACGATCGGCAGGATGACCTCGTGCTCGGCGAAGCGCAGGATGGCCCGCGGATCGGAGAGCAGCACAGAGGTATCGATCACGAAGCTGCGGGCCGCGCCCCGGTTCCCTGTTCCTTCCCCGGAAACAGCAAGACCGGCCACAGCATCTGTTCGTGCTGCACCGGTCTTTGAGGTGGCTCGCTTGGCGCGAGAGGTAGCTTTCTGTCCCTGGTCGGAAATGACGTCGGGCAGTTGCTCAGAAATAGCCACATCGACTCCAGCCCCGGGGCAGTGCCCGGAATTGTTATTGGTGAGGCGGCTCGGCCTGGAGGCCGGACGCGGCCTCCCATACATCCGGTGCGAAAATCCGCTCCATAGTACTGGCCTCCCCGATCGGCCGGCGAATTGCCTGCCGATGGGATTAGCGTAAGCCTCCGACGCCGCTTTACGGGCCCATTTTCCGGCGATTCTTGTTACCGCCCCATGAACTCCGCGTGAACGGCTCAGGCGCCGAACCGGCGCTGCCTGCCCGCATAGTCGCGGAGGGCGCGCAGGAAGTCCACTTTGCGGAACGCAGGCCAGAGGGCCTCGCAGAAGTAGAACTCGCTGTAGGCGCTTTGCCACATCAGGAACCCGGACAGCCGCTGCTCCCCCGAGGTGCGGATCACGAGGTCCGGATCGGGCTGGCCGCGCGTGTAGAGGAACCGGGAGATGTCATCCACACTGAGCTCGTCAGCCAGCTTCCCGATGTCCGAGCCGCGGGCGACGGCGTCGTGCAGCAGTTCCCGGACGGCGTCAACGATCTCGCGCCGTCCCCCGTAGCCGACGGCCACATTCACGTGGATCTTCTCCTGGGCAGGTGTGCGGGCGGTGAGCTTGTTCAGCCGCTCGGCCAGATAGTCCGGCAGCAGTTCCGGGGCGCCCATGGCGTGCACCGAAATGTTGGCGTCGTCGTCCAGCCGGTCCAGGGTGTTGGCGATGATGCCCATGAGGAGATCGAGCTCCTCGCCCGAGCGGTTCATGTTGTCCGTGGAGAGCATGTAGAGCGTGACGACCTTGACGCCGAGCTCCTGGCACCAGCCGAGGAACTCGTGGATTTTGTCGGCGCCGGCCTGGTGGCCCTGGCTTGTGGGGGCGTTGAACTGGCGGGCCCAGCGCCGGTTGCCGTCCACCATGACGCCGATATGACGCGGGATGCGCGCAGGGTCCAGGGAGCGCTGGATCCTGCGCTCGTAGAAGCCGTAGAGGAATCCGGGCAATTCCATCCGGAGATTCACCTGGCTTCCTTGAGGTACTTTGTGCAGTGCAGATCCTAGGCTACCTGCCGGAGGGCGGAGCACGTGCACGGCTGGAACGATTCTAGTAGGGCCGCTTGTTACTCCTGAGTAACCTACCGGCGCGTAGGTTATTATGGCGGAATGGAAAGCAACACTCCTGAGCCCCTGCCGGAGCAGCCCACGGCCCGTGGAAACGGACCGATGGACGATGCCGCGGTCCGGATCGCCGAACTCCTGATGATCAAGCCCAAGTGGCGCGGCTGGATCCATACCGTGACGGCGCCGCTCGCTTTGGCGGCCGGCCTGGTGCTTGTAATCCTGGCCCCGACGCCGGACCTGAAGCTCGCCTCCGCCATCTACGGCCTGACCGGGGTGCTGCTGTTCGGCGTGAGCGCCGTCTACCACCGCGGGAACTGGTCGCCGCGCGTGAAGGTCGTGCTGAAGCGGCTGGACCACACGAACATCATGCTGGTCATCGCCGGCAGCTATACGCCCCTCGCCTGGGCGCTCCTGGAGCGGCCCAAGGCCGTCCTGCTGTTGTGGGTGATCTGGTGCGGGGCCATCCTGGGAGTGCTCTTCCGGGTGCTATGGACCCATGCGCCGCGCCTGCTCTACGTGCCGATCTACATTGCCCTGGGATGCGGGGCACTGTTCTACCTGCCGGACTTCTTCGCCGCGAGTGTTCCCGCTGCCGTGCTGATCTGCGTCGGCGGCGCGCTTTACATCGCCGGTGCGGTCTTCTATGCCCTGAAGAAACCGAACTTCAGTTACAAGCACTTCGGTTTCCATGAACTGTTCCACGCGTTTACGGTCCTGGCCTTCGCAGCGCACTTCATCGCGATTGCCATCGCCGTCCTGGGCTGAGCCTGCCGGCATAGCGCGGCTGCCCGTGCGGATTCTCCCAACCTTTGAGACAGCGACGCCGGGACTCACCCGCTCTTCTGCCGGACGCGCCGGGCGAGTGCCCCCAACGGAACAGGGTCAGCCGGGACGTCCGGCGGCAATGAGCTCCGGCAGGTCCCGCATGTCGTGGAACACGGTGGTACCCGGGCCAGACAGCCGCCCGGCCGGGGTTACCCCGCCGGCATAGGCGAAGACGTGCATCCCGGCCGCCCGCGCCGCCTGAACGCCGTAGGCGCTGTCCTCGACGACGGCGCACCGCGCCGGGTGAGTGCCGAGCCGGTCCGCCGCGTGCAAAAACAGGTCCGGCGCCGGCTTGCCGTTCGGCACTTCCGTGGCGCTGAAGATCCGCCCTTCGAACCGGTCCAGCAGTCCGGTCTGCCCGAGGGTCCGCTGCATCTTCGCGTGGCTGCCGCTTGAGGCAACGCAGTGCGGAAGCCCGAGCCGGTCCAGGGCTTCCACGATGCCGTCGACGGCCACGAGGTCACGCTCGAACGCCTGCCGGTACCACGGCTCGTATTTGCCGTCCCAGCCCTCGGCCAGCTCGATTCCCAGTTGCTGTTCGACCGTGGCGATGAAGTTCGCCTCGCTCTTGCCCACGAAGCGTTCCACGATTTCTTCCAGTTCGAGCTCCCAGCCCAGGTCCGCGAGCACCAGCTGGTCCACCCGCACGGCGATCACCTCGGAATCGACGAGGACGCCGTCACAGTCGAACACCACGAGTTCGAAGCCGCCCCGGAAAGTCATTCCGACATGGTAGCGAGGCGTTCGCGCATTTTCGCGGCAGAACCCACCGGAAGATCGCAGACCATGCCGCGGCACAGGTAGACCAGCGCAGTTCCGTCCGGAGCTGCCTCGCGCCCGCGCAGGAGCGGCACCTGCGCCAGCCCGGTGTCCTCCCGGAGGGCCGCGTCCTGGACCGCAATCACGAGCCCGGGGCTCGAAGACAGCAGCAGTTCCCGGTGCAGTGCAGCGCGCTGCGGTGTGTCCGCGCCAACGACGGCGGCTTCCACCGGGCCGGCGAGTGCCGCCTGCGCCGTGGCGAGCAGCCAGCCTGCCACCCGGGGTGCGCGGACTGCCAGGGGCGGCAGTACGGCGAAAATGTTGCCGGCCAGGGCGCGGTGTTCGCTGGAGCCGGAGAGGGCCGAGTACGCCAGCAGCACGCCTGCGAAGGCTGCGGCGCCGCTGGGGGCGGCGTTATCGAAGGGGTCAAGGGAGGCACGCCCGCCCTGGGCATTGAACACCTGCGCCGACTCGCCCTCCGTGTCCCTCAGGACTCCTTCGGCCACGAACCGTCCGCAGGCCGCCTGCACGACGGCCTCGGCCAGCAGGTACCAGCGTGTGCGCGCGGAAACGGCGTAGAGCGCAAGCAGCCCTTCGGCGCAGAAGGCGTAGTCCTCCAGCAACCCCCCGATCCCCCGAGCCACTCCGGCATGGGACACCCGCACGAGTGTCCCGGGTTCCGGACCGGAACCCGGCTGCCAGTGCACGCGCTCCAGGTATTCGGCAATCCGTTCAGCGGCAGCCAGCAGGTCCGGCCGCTCCAGCACGGCGGCAGCTTCGGCCAGCGCAGCTAAGGCCAGCCCGTTCCAGCCGGCTACGACCTTGTCATCGCGGGCAGGCTGCGGCCGTGCGGCACGGGCTTCGAGGAGTACGGGCCGCACCCTGCGCCAGACTGCAGCTTCCGCATCACTGAGCGTCCGGCCCGGGTGCATGGGGGATCCGTCGGCGGAGACGGTGCCTGCGGCCTGCACGTTCATGAGCCGTGCCACCGCGGGGCCGTCCGCGGGCCCCAGCAGGCGCGCGAGCTCTCCGGGGCTCCACAGGTAGCTGGCTCCTTCGGAGCTCACGCCATCCACCACGGTGTCGGCGTCCAGGGACGAGACGAGGGCATCAGGCCCAGCGTCCGGCTGACGTGCAGCGTCCGTCCGGCCGACCTGGCCCGCGCGGGATGCCGGGTCCGCCGTCAGCCCCAGCGAGGCAAGCAGCCAGTCGGCAGTACGTCCGGCGACCTCAGCGGCTTCCTCCGCCGGGTACTCCGCCGTGCCGCCAAGCCGGACCCAGTGGACGTAGACGCGCAGCAGCTGGGCGTTGTCGTAGAGCATTTTCTCGAAATGCGGCACGGACCAGTCCCGGGTCACCGAATAGCGGGCAAAGCCGCCGTCGAGCTGGTCGAAAAGTGCCGAGCGGGACATTGCCGCGAGCGTGCGGCCCGCCATGTCGCGGGCGGCCTCCGCCGTGCCCGGGGCCATAGTGCCAGTGGTCGCAGTGTCCGGGGCCACGACCTTTGACCCAGCAGCTGCGTGCCGGATGAGGAATTCCAGGACCGCCGAGGGCGGGAATTTCGGCGCGGCCCCAAAGCCGCCGCCGGCCGGGTCTTCGGACCGTGCCAGCGCGCGCACGGCCTCCTCGAGCAGTGCGGCGTCGACGGGTTCCGGTGGCCCGTCCAGGTGCACGGCCGCAGCGGACGCAGCCGCGGCAAGGCCACGGGCGAGCCTGTCGGCGTTCGCTTCGACGGCTCCGCGGCGGTCCTCCCAGGCCTCACGCACGGCCTCCAGGACCTGGCGGAAGGAGGGCCTTCCTGGCGTGGGCCGCGGCGGGAAGTAGGTGCCGGCGTGGAACGCGCGTCCGTCGGGCAGCAGGAAGACGGACATCGGCCAGCCGCCTTCGCCGCTGATGGCCTGGGTGGCGGCCATGTAGACGGCGTCGACGTCCGGGCGCTCTTCCCTGTCCACTTTGACGGCGACGAAGTTGGCGTTCAGGTAATCGGCCGTGCCCTGGTCCTCGAACGATTCGTGGGCCATCACGTGGCACCAGTGACAGGCCGCATAGCCGATCGAAACGAAGACCGGAACGTCCCGTGCGGCGGCAGCGGCGAAGGCCTCGTCCCCGAACGGGCGCCAGTGGACGGGGTTGTGGGCATGCTGCCGGAGATAGGCAGAGGGTTCCCCCGCCAGTGCGTTGGCTGCCCCGGGGAAGTCCCCGAAGGGACCGCGCCTAGCGGGTTCCGGGTCCCGCATCGCCGTCGGCTTCCGGACGGGGTGCGCCACCGCCGGCAGGACGCGCGGTCCCCTCGGCGATGTCCTCGGTGCCGGCGTCGGTCCCGGCCACATCAGCGGCCCCGCGCTCTTCTTCCACCTGGGCACGGTACCGGACCCGGCGGATACGCCGGACCATGTCCACGATCAGGAGTGCTGTCAGGATCACGATGAAGGCGGTCAGTACGAAGCCCAGAAGGCCCGGCGTGACCTGGTCTTCGGACAGTCCTGGCCGCAGCGACGGCGTCGGGGTCGGCGCCGGGGATGTTGCCAGGGCTATGAGCAAGGAATGCACGGTGGGAACCTTCTGTGGGAACTAATGCGGGCCCCGGTTGCGAGGATCGACGTGTGGGGATCGACGGCAGGGCTACTTCTGGTGGCGCTTTGTGGAGGGATTTCTGTGGAGGTCTTCTGCCGGAAGGCTTCTACACGGCATAGAAATGCCCTGTCTGGACTATCTTAGCCCGGCAAAGAGATCCTTCTCGGGCAGTTCCGTAGGGATCCGGGACTGGATGAGGGAGTAGTCCTCCCAAGGCCAGACCCGGCGCTGCATGGCTGGGGACACCGCGAAGAAGAAGCCTTCCGGATCCACCTGCGTGCGGTGCGACCTCAGCGCATCGTCGCGGGCTTCAAAGAAGTCGCCGCTGTCGATCTGGGTGGTGGTGGGGTGCGTCGTCGCTGGTGGCGTGTGCCCCTCCGCGTCCGCCTCAAGCCAAGCCGCGAGGCGCTCGGCGTACGGGGACTGCAGGCCGGCTTCCTCCAGTGCGAAGTGGAGCGCGCGGAAGCGGTCGGGGCTGAAGGCCCGGTCGTAATACAGCTTGCTGGGCTGCCAGGCTTCGCCGGTGCCCTGGTACCGGGCGGGATCGCCGGCAGCTTCGAAGGCTTCAACGGCCACCCGGTGCGCCATGATGTGGTCCGGGTGCGGATAACCGCCGTTCTCGTCGTAGCTCAAGATCACCTGCGGCTTGAAGGACCGGACCAGCCGGACCAGGGGTGCGGCGGCCCGTTCCAGGGGCTGCACGGCGAAGGAACCGGCAGGAAGCGGCGGCAGGGGATCGCCTTCGGGCAACCCCGAGTCGACGAATCCCAGCCAGCGCTGGCGGACGCCAAGGACCTTGGCCGCGTTGTCCATTTCCAGCCGGCGGGCGCCTGCCATGTCGCGCTTGGGGTGCGGCTGGTGCTCCATCGCAGGGTTCTGGATGTCGCCGCGGGAACCGTCCGTGCACGTGGCCACGAGGACGTCCACGCCCGCGGCGGCGTACATGGCCATCGTGGCGGCACCCTTGCTGGATTCGTCGTCGGGATGAGCATGAACAGCCAACAGTCGAAGCGGTGCTGACGGGCTGGGGGACGCTGTCATCGTGGGACGGCTCCTCTTTCTGCTGTACGTGTTTGCTGTACGGGTCTGGACGGGCGGATCTGGTGCTGCCTCCGCGGGGCTGACCGTCGGCGCGGATAATTCCGCGCCTGATCCACACTAAACTGGAGTGGTGACTTCCGAGGATCAGCCTGCCGCGCCGGCATCTACCAGCCTAGCCAATCGTTACGGTGGTCAAAAGCCTGCACTGACCCGCAAAGCCAAACGCAACATCCTCATTGCCGCCCTCGCGGTCGGCATCGCACTGCTGGCGTGGGTCTCGACGTCGTCGGCAACAGCCAGTGTCAGCTCCAAGGACATCGGCTACAGCACCCCGGACGCCACCTTGACGCAAATCGACTTCCAGGTCACGAAGGATCCGGCCGCGGACGCCAAGTGCGCGGTCAAGGCCCTGGACGCAAAGTTCGCCATAGTCGGCTGGAAAGTCGTCGACATCGGGCCCAACGGGTCCGACGCCGGCCAGGACGGCGGACGCACCACCAGCCACCGGGCGGTGCTCCATACGGAGTCCCAGGCCGTTTCCGGCGTCGTGGACAACTGCTGGATTCCCGACACCGCCAAGTAGCCCGGCACCCGGGGCCCGGTGTAACACGGTGTGATCCACGCCGCAGTGTTCTTTGGTTTATCCACAGGATTGACTACAATGGATCAATACCTTTCCCCCGCTGAGCTGGTTACTGAGTCATAAAAGTGGCCACCGTGGCGGGGTCTTTGCTTGTATGACCACCAAAAGGAGAAGTCCGTGTCTACCACCAACAGCGCAACTGCAGCTTGGCTTACCCAGGAAGCATTTGACCGCCTGAAGGCAGAGCTGGACCACCTTTCCGGCCCCGGCCGGGCGGATATCGTCCAGAAGATCGAAGCTGCGCGCCAGGAGGGCGACCTCAAGGAGAACGGCGGCTACCACGCCGCCAAGGAGGAGCAGGGCAAGATCGAGGCCCGCATCCGCCAGCTCACCGCACTGCTCCGCGACGCCCACGTGGGCGAGGCCCCGGCAGACGACGGCATCGTGGAGCCCGGCATGATCGTGGTGGCCAAGATCGCCGGCGACGAAGAGACGTTCCTGCTCGGCTCCCGCGAAATCGCCGGAGACTCGGATCTGGATGTCTTCAGCGAAAAGTCCCCCCTGGGCGCGGCCATCGTCGGTCACAAGGAGGGCGACAAGCTCAGCTACACTGCCCCGAACGGCAAGGACATCACGGTCGAGATCATGTCCGCCAAGCCTTACGCCGGCTAGCACCGGCCCGGACGTAACTTACGACGCCGGCCCTCTCCTCTCGCGGGAGGGCCGGCGTCGTTTGTCGTCTTCGGCGGGAGGTGGCCAGCCCGGCGCTATGGGCGCAGTGCCCCGGGCCGCCGGGTGTTGGGCTCCCGCCGGGTGCTGAGGAACAGTGCCGCGAGGACACCGCCGATCGCACCCCCCAGGTGCGCCTGCCAGGACACGAAGCTTGCCACCGCCGGCAGCATGCCGAAGAGGATGCCGCCGTAGGCCAGGAACAGCACCACGGACAGCAGGATCTGCCGCCAGCTCCGGTTCACGAAGCCGCGTACCAGCAGGAAGGCGAAGAGCCCGAACACCAGCCCGGAAGCGCCCACGGTGATGTTTACCCCGATCAGCCACACCGCCACCCCGGACCCGAGCCAGCTTGTGGCCAGGGCAATTACAAAGATCCTCAGCCCGGACAGGAGCACGAGGAACCCGAAGATTAACAGGGGCAGTGTGTTGGAGGCCAAATGGGCCAGGCTGGCATGCAGCAGCGGGAAAGTCAGGATGTCGAGGATCCCGTCGATGCGGCGCGGACGCAGGCCGAACATGCCGTTCAGCGCATGGAACATGAGCGTGTTGACGATCTCGATCACGTACAGCAGCGCCACGAAAGTGCCCACCACGACCAGTCCCCCGCGGGCACGGGCAGCCGTCGTGCCGCCCGTGCCGGGACGTCCATTGCGGGGCGCGTCCAGCACCACGGCCGCTAGTGCACCACGATCGGCTGGAAGCCCTCGGCCCGGAGGGCGGCGAGGACCTGCTCGCAGTGCTCGTGGCCTTTGGTTTCCAGGTTCACTGTGATGGAGACGTCGCCCATGCTGATGGAACCGCCGACCCGTGTGTGGTCCAGCCCGGTGACGTTGGCGTCGTTTTCGGCGATGATCCGGGCGATCGTTGCCAGCGAGCCCGGGCGGTCATCGAGCATCATCCGGACCGTCATGTAGCGGCCCGCGGCGGAGAGGCCCCGCTGGATGACTTTGAGCATCAGCATGGGGTCGATGTTGCCGCCGGAGAGGACCACCGCAACGGTTCCCGGGTTCTCGATCTTGCCTTCCATGAGCGCCGCCACGCCGACGGCACCGGCGGGTTCGACCACCATCTTGGCGCGTTCGAGCAGGAAGATCAGCGCCCGGGCCAGGGCGTCTTCGCTGACGGTAACGACGTCGTCGACCAGTTCGCGGATGATGCTGAAGGGCAGCTGCCCGGGCCGGCCGACGGCAATGCCGTCCGCCATCGTGGAGACGCGCTTGAGCGGGACCAGGGCGTCGGCGGCGAGCGACGGCGGGTAGGCAGCCGCGTTTTCGGCCTGCACACCGATGATGCGGATTTCGCGGCCGAGTTCCTTGGCCCGGGCCTTGACGGCCACGGCGACGCCGGCAAGCAGCCCGCCGCCACCGACACCCATCAGGATGGTGTCGACGTCGGGGACTTGTTCGAGGATCTCCAGCCCGACGGTGCCCTGGCCGGCGACGACGTCGACGTCGTCGAACGGATGGACAAAGACGGCACCGGTTTCATCGGCGTAGCGTTTGGCCTCGGCAAGGGCTTCGTCGACATTGTGCCCGTGCAGCACCACCTCGGCGCCGTGGCTGCGGGTCGCGGCGAGCTTGGGCAACGCAACGCCCAGCGGCATGTAGATGCGGGCCTTGATGCCAAGGCTCTTCGCCGCGACGGCCACACCCTGGGCGTGGTTGCCGGCCGATGCCGCGACGACTCCGCGCCGCTTCTCCGAGTCGGAGAGTTTCGCCATCCGGACATAGGCGCCGCGGACCTTGAAGGAGCCGGCGCGTTGCAGGTTTTCGCATTTGAGGAAGACCTCACCGCCGACCATGCTGCCCAGGGCGCGGGAGGATTCGACAGGCGTCCGCGTAATAATCCCGTCGAGCAGCTTCTGCGCCTCCAGGACATCGTCCAGCGTGACGGGCAGGCTCTCGAGGGTATTCACGAACTGTTCTCCTTCTGAAGGATCAGGCTCCGGTGTCCCGTCCGGCATCGCTGCCCGGGACACCGCTGGTGGGTGCGGCGCCCGCGCGGCCGGGGGTTCCATCCGGCAGGTGGACGTCCTGGAAGGTGGTGTCAGTGCCGGTCTCCCCAGGCGCAGGAGTGCTTTGGCCCGCGGTTGCCAGCACTTCATCATGTTCCCACGTTCTGGCGGCAATGTAGCGAATCGACGAGTTTGCTACGGCGAGGAGCGGGACCGAGAAGAGGGCACCGGGGATTCCGGCCAGGTAAGAGCCCGCCGCGACGGACAGGATCACGGCCACGGGATGCAGGGCGACGGCCCTTCCCATGACGAGCGGTTGCAGGATGTGGCTTTCCAGCTGCTGGACGGCCAGCACGATCGCCAGCATGATCAGGGCATTGACGGGACCGTTGGCGACGAGCGCCAGGAGCACCGCGACCGCGCCGGTCACGAGGGCGCCGACGACCGGGATGAAGGAACCGATGAAGACAAGGACACCGAGCGGCAGGGCGAGCGGTACGCCGATGATGGCGGCGCCGGCGCCGATTCCGAGCGCGTCCACAAACGCCACGAACATCTGGATCCGCGCGTAGCTGACCATCGAGGTCCACCCGCGGCGTCCGGCGCCGTCGGCCGCGAGCCGCGCCTTGCGGGGCAGGAGCCGGACGATGAAAGCCCAGATCCTGTCACCTTCGAGCAGGAAGAAGACCAGCACGAACAAGGCCAGGACCAGCCCGGCGGCGAAGTGGCCGGCCGTGCTCCCGAAGGTCAGTGCCCCGCTGAGGATGCTGCTGCTGTTGTTCTGCAGCGCCGCGGTGCCGTCCTGGATGTACTTATCGATCTGGTCAGCGGTCAGGTGCAGCGGGCCCTCGGACAGCCACGCCTGCACCTGCTGGACCCCGGTGAGCGCTTGGGACCACAGCTCGCCGAACCCGGCGGCCAGCTGCCGGCCCACAAGCGCCAGCGCGCCGGCAATCACGCCGATGAAGCCAAGCACGGTCAGTGCGACGGCGAGCCCGTTCGGTACCCGCCGGCGCCTCACCCACCGCGTCACGGGGCTGAGGAGTCCCGCCAGGAGGGCGGCCACCATGACAGGGATGATGAGGAAGCTGACCCTGCCCAGCAGCCACAGCAGCGCGCCGCCCACCACCAGGATGAGCCCGATCCGCCAGGCCCAGGACGCCGCGATGCGCACGCCGTAGGGAATGTCCTGGTCCAGCTCCCGGTCCGTCCGGTCGCCCGAGCGGGCGGAGACATCGGGGCGGGTGGGCGTGGCGTCCTCAACTGGCGTCATGGGCCCATGATTCCGCAGCGGCGACACAATGGGAAACCGGACGGCGCGGATAGGCCGGTCCAGTCGGGCCCGGCCCGGCAGGCGAATGGGAATCAGTTCAGCTAGCTGTCCCGGCCGGCCAGGGAAGCGCTGATCCCCCAGTTGATGGAGAACTGCTCCCCCGGCGGCAGCCAGCGGAGGCCGTCGCCGCTGTTGAAGGCATTGGCGGGTCCGGTCATGGGCTCGATCGCCACCGCCTTGGGCCGGCCCGGGAACTTCGTCGTGACAAAGACGTGAACATAGGTGCAGTTCTCGTCCTGCCAGAGGCTCACGCTCCGGCCGTCCGCTGAGCTCAGCGTGTGCCGGGACACGCCGCCGTCGAACTGCAGGTCCGTGTATGCGGAGTCGATGTCGAGCCCGCGGACCGTCCGGCCGCCGCGCAGGTCGAAGTCGCCGCTGACCGGTTCGCTGCTCCGCGGGATGAGCCGGGTGTCTGTCACGAGCCGGGTACCGGCCCCGACGGTGACTGTGAGATCTTCGCTGGGCACTTCGCCCAGGCGCAGGTAAGGGTGGGAGCCGAGCACGAACGGGGCAGCATCCTGGGAGTCGTTGATGAGGGTCTGCCGCACGGCCAGCCCCAGATCCTCAGCCAGTTCGTACCGGACCCGATGCCGCAGCAGGAACGGATAGCCGTGCTGGGGGAAGACGGCCGCTTCGAGGGTGACCGAGAATTCGTCTTCGTCCACGAGTTCGTAGCCCGTGTTGCGCAGGAGCCCGTGGCTGGCGTTGTTGCGGGAGACTTCGGTGATGTCGAGCTGCTGTTTCTTGCCGTTCAGGTACCAGATGCCGTCCTCGACCCGGTTGGCCCACGGAGCCAGGGTGATCCCGGTGGCGCCGGGCGGGATTTCCGCATCGCCATAGCTCTCGGTCAGCTGAGTGCCGCCGCGGCTGTACCAGCGGAGGCCGGCGGCCAGCCCGGTGACGACGGCGAGCGCGTCACCGCGCCGTAACTCGTACTGCCGGCCGGTCGCGTAGCGCCGCTCGGTGGCGTCGGGACCGGCATGGGGGGAAGGGAAAGAGCTGGCGTCCATGGGCACCACCGTACAGACCCGTGCCGCGAGCCGTATACCTTGGACCCATGAACCGCTTCAGCGCAGGACGCACGGCATGACCATCCCCCTGGGCACCAAGGAACTGGCCGCCAGGTTTGCGGGCGTCTTCGGCGCCGCGCCCGACGGCGTCTGGCAGGCGCCGGGCCGGGTCAACCTGATCGGCGAGCACACGGATTACAACGAAGGCTTCGTCCTCCCGTTCGCCATCGACCGGACCGCCCGCGTGGCGGTCCGTGTCCGGCCGGATACGACCCTCCGTCTCCTGTCCACGTTCGGCAACCAGGGGCTGACGACGGCGGATGCCGCGTCCCTGGACCGGGCAACCGCCCGGGGGTGGACCAAATATCCGCTCGGCGTCGTTTGGGCGCTGCAGCAGCGGGGCCTCCATGTCCCGGGCCTGGACCTGCTCCTGGACTCCGACGTGCCGCGAGGCGCCGGCCTGTCTTCTTCCCATGCGATTGAGTGCGCCGTGATTTCGGCACTGAACGACCTCACGGCCGCCGGACTTGGCGCCCGGGACATGGTCCTGGCCACGCAGCGCGCCGAGAACGACTTTGTCGGCGCACCCACGGGGATCATGGACCAGTCCGCGTCGCTGCGGGCCACGGCCGGCCACGCGGTCTTCCTCGACTGCAGGGACCAAAGCATCCGACTCGTGCCGTTCGACGCGGAGGGCGCCGGGCTGGTGCTGCTGGTGATCGACACCAAGGTCTCCCACTCCCATGCCAACGGCGGCTACGCCTCCCGGCGGGAATCGTGCGAGCTCGGCGCCGAAGTCCTCGGCGTGGCCGCCCTGCGCGACGTCGGAATGGAAGACCTGGAGGAGGCCAGCGGGCTCCTGGACCCTGTGACGTTCCGCCGGGTCCGGCACGTCGTCACGGAAAACGACCGCGTGCTCCAGACCGTGGAACTCCTCGAGGCCTCCGGCCCGGGCGCCATCGGTCCCCTGCTCGATGCCTCCCATGCCTCGATGCGGGACGATTTCGAGATTTCCTGCCCTGAACTGGACCTGGCGGTGGACAGCGCCCGGTCGGCCGGCGCCGTCGGAGCGCGGATGACCGGCGGCGGTTTCGGCGGCTCCGCGATCGCCCTTGCCCCGGTGGGCGCGGAACAGCAGGTGCGCTCCGCCGTCGGGCGCGCCTTCGCCGCCGCCGGGTACGCCGCGCCCGAGATCTTCAGCGTCCGCCCCGCGGCGGGAGCCATGCGGCTGGCATAGCCCGGGCCCAGCTGGGCTGCACCCGGAACCGGGCGCACAGAAAAGGGCCCCGCCTTCGGCAGGGCCCTTGTCTTCCGGAGTGTCCCGGACGTTGTCAGTTGCGGCTCGGCCGGCTCAGTCGTCGCCGCGAAGGATCGCAAGCAGCCGGATGATCTCGACGTAGAGCCACACCAGGGTGACCGTGAGGCCGAAGGCGGCGGTCCAGGAGAACCGCTGCGGGGCTCCGTTGCGGACGCCGGCCTCGATGCTGGTGAAGTCCATGATGAGGGAGAACGCAGCCAGGCCGATCGCCAGCAGGCCGATGAAGACGCCCAGCGGAATGCCGAAGATGTGCACGCTGGTGCGCAGGCCGAACGGCGAATCGACGGCGCCGGTCCACATCATGACCATGTTGATGAGGGCGAAGACGGCGTAGCCGATCAGGGCGATCATGAAGAAACGCATGGCCTTGGGCGAGGCGCGCACCTTGCCGCTCTTGAAGAGGACAAGGGTGACGGCAAAGACGGAGAGCGTGCCGATGACCGCCTGAAGGCCGACGCCCGGGTACAGGCCGTCCAGGATCCGGGTCAGCCCGCCGAGGAACAGGCCCTCGAGCGCGGCGTACGCCAGGATCAGCACCGGCGAGGGCTGCTTCTTGAAGGTGTTGACCATGGCGAGGACAAAGCCGCCCAGGGCGCCCACGAGCATCAGCATCATGGCCAGGCCCTGCGCGACGACCAACGTCACGGCGGCGCCCGCCATCAGTACGCCGAGGCAGGCTGCGGTCTTGACGATAACGTCGTCGAAAGTCATACGGCCGGTGTCAGCCGGGCCGGCGGCCGGCCGGTTGTACATCTCCTGGAGCTGCTCCTGGGTCATCCCCTGCTGCGGTGCCGCCCAGCCGCCCTGGCCGTCCATCACCTGGCCGGGAGCGCGGCCCGGGAACTGGCCGGACTGTCCGGGGCCGAACGGCCCCTGGCCGTAGGTGTTCCGGCCGTACGGGACCTGCCCGAACCCGGCCTGCCGGGCAGGCGGTGCCTGGGTGGCTCCACGGAAATTCTTTCCGTTGAAGATCGGGTTTCCGCCATGTGCCATTGCGGGTGTCCTCCATATTTAGGGGGTGGGTGATGACCTCTGGATAGCGATTGAGGAGCGATCAGTACTCTCACGCTATCAACTCCCACGGTCCGGAGGCGGAGATGGTTCCTGCCCGGGACCGGCCGCAACGCAACCGTGATCTGCCGGGCGGCGGATTCCCGCCCGGACCGCGCGCCGCAACTGGCTCCTGGAGCGCTGTCGCAGTCCTGCGGCCGGCCCCTGCAGCGGCTGAGAGTTTGGAAACACCCGGGATCAACAAAAGTTTTCCCAGCCAAGGGCAGGCGCGGTGCGCCGCAGGTCACGCGGTTGTTACGCGATCGCGACGTTCTCCCTGCTCGCAGCGGCATTCTTTGCCCGCCCCGGGCTGTAACATGGGCCACACAGGGTGACGAACATCACAAGCTTTTCGCTCCACCGCATCGCAACACCCCTCGTCCCCTGAACGTTCGCAGCGGTTGCAAAGGCGCAACCCAGACCATCCCCACGTGGAGGTTTTCAATTTGAGAAGCACACCGAGAGGCCCGTCGCCGAGACGGCGCGGCAGACTGGCGAAAGCTGTGGGGGCTGTATTCGCCACCGTCGCCGCGCTCCTGCTCGTCGTCGCCCCGGCATCCCAGGCCACGACCCCGTCGCCGACACCATCCCCGTCGAGCACCCAGTTCGCGAACAGCATCAGCGGCTTCCTGCGCGGCGACGACCGCGCCCCGATCGCTGACGTGACCATCACCGCCAAAAGCGGGGACTTCACCGGAACCGCCAAATCGGCTGCCAACGGTTCATGGACCATCGGCGTCCCCACGCAGGGAACGTACGAGGTCAAGCTGGATGAATCCACGCTTCCGCAAGGAATCAAGCTTGCCGAGGGCCAGGAAAACCCACGCAAGGTCACGTTCAGCCAGACTTCCAACCTCTCGGTGATCTTCGCCTTCGGCAAAGGCATCGTAATCCAGCAGCAGGACTTCGGCCAGAACCTGCTCAACCGGCTCGTGGCCGGCTTGAGCTTCGGGCTGCTGCTCGCCCTCGCCTCCGTGGGGTTGTCGCTGATCTTCGGCACGACCGGCCTGACCAACTTCGCCCACGGCGAGATGGTCACCCTGGGTGCCGTGCTTGTCTTCGCGTTCAACGCCATGCACCTGCCCTTCTGGCTCGCCATCGTGCTGGCCCTGCTCGGCGGAGGACTGTTCGGCTACGTCCAGGACGCCGGCCTGTGGAAGCCGCTGCGGCGCCGCGGAACAGGCCTGGTCCCGATGATGATCGTCAGTATCGGCCTCGCATTGGCCGTCCGCTACGTGATCCAGTTCTACTTCGGGGGCGCCACCCAGCAGCTGCCGTTCGCGCAGAGCGCAGAAATCCAGATCGGCCCGGTGTCGATCTCGCCCAACAACCTCTGGTCGCTCGTCATCAGCGCGGTCGTCATCGCGGTGATCGGCATCGTCCTGCTCAAGACCCGCCTGGGCAAGGCCACCCGCGCGGTGGCTGACAACCCGGCCCTGGCTGCTGCCTCGGGCATTGACGTCGACTCCGTCATCCGGATCGTGTGGATCACCGGCGGCATGCTGGCCTCCCTCGGCGGCATCCTGTGGGCGTACTACCGTCCCGGCGTCACGTTCGACATGGGCTCGCAGATCCTGTTGCTCATCTTCGCCGGCGTCACCCTGGGCGGCCTCGGCACGGTCTTCGGCGCCCTGATCGGATCCGTCATCGTCGGCATCTTCGTGGAGCTGACCACCGTGTTCGGCCTCGCCGCCGACCTCAAATATGTGGGAGCGCTGTTCATCATGATTGTTGTCCTCTTGTTCCGTCCTCAGGGCATTTTGGGCCGCCGCGAGCGCGTGGGTTAGGAGATAGCCATGGACTTCGGATTCATTCTTTCAAGCGCTGCGGGCGAACTTTTCAGCCCGACGACGGCGGCCTACGCCCTCGCCGCCCTGGGCCTCGCCGTCCACTTCGGCTACTCAGGCCTGCTCAACTTCGGCCAGGCCGGTTTCATGGCGGTGGGGGCCTACGGCTTCGCCATCTCCACACTGACCTTCAAGGTCCCGTTCTTCGTCGGCCTGCTTATCGCCGTCGTCTGTTCGGCCATTTTCGCCATGCTTCTGGGTATCCCGACCCTCCGCCTGCGGGCCGACTATCTGGCCATCGTGACGATTGCGGCCGCGGAAATCGTCCGCTACATCGTCACAACGAACCAGCTGACCTCGGTGACCGGCTCGGCCAACGGCCTGGCCGCGTTCGAGGGCGACTTCTACGCCATGAACCCGTTTCCCGCAGGTTCATACCTGGGCATGAACAACAGGGACTTCTTCATCCGGGTTGTCGGGTGGGCCGTCGTCATCATCTGCTGCACCCTGGTGTGGCTGCTGATGCGCAGCCCGTGGGGCCGGGTCCTCAAAGGCATCCGCGAGGACGAGAACGCCGTCCGCTCGCTCGGCAAGAACGTCTACGCCTACAAGATGCAGGCCCTGATCATCGGCGGCGTCCTCGGCGCCCTCGCAGGCATGGTCTTCACCCTCCCCCGCGGCGCCGTTCAGCCGGCGAACTACGGCACCGAACTGACGTTCTTCCTCTACACCTGCCTGCTGCTGGGCGGTCTTGGCACGGTGCTCGGTCCGGTCGTCGGCGCCATGATCTTCTGGGTCGTGCTGTCACTGACCCAGGGCATCCTGTACGGCCTGATCGAATCCGGTGCCGTCACGTGGCTGAATACGGTCCAGGCCGGACAGCTGCGCTACATCCTGGTGGGCGTCGCGCTGATGCTTTTGATGATCTTCAGGCCCCAGGGAGTCTTCGGCAATAAGAAGGAGCTGGCGTTCGCATGAGCGAAAAGTCAACAGAAGAAGACATCAACTACATGACGGACTCCCGTCCGATCGCCGCCGGCGAGGTCGCTCCCGGCTGCAAGAAGCGTGATCCCATCGTGGTGGCGGAAAACGTGACCCGCAGCTTCGGCGGCATCAACGCCGTCGACGTCGAATACCTGGAGATCCCGCGGCACAAGATCACGGCGCTCATCGGCCCCAACGGTGCCGGCAAGACCACGCTGTTCAACCTGCTCACGGGCTTCGATACACCCAACTCGGGCAAATGGCAGTTCGAGGGCCAGAGCATCGCCGGCGTCTCCTCCTACAAGGTGGCCCGCATGGGCATGGTGCGCACCTTCCAGCTCACCAAGGTCATGGGGAAGCTCACGGTCATGGAAAACATGCGGCTCGGCGCGTCCCACCAGCCCGGCGAGCGGCTGTCCAAGGCCTTGTTCAAGGGCATGTGGGGCGGCCGCGAGAAGCAGATCACGGACGAGGCCAACGTGCTGCTGGAGAAGTTCAAGCTGGACACCAAGAAGGATGACTACGCGGCGTCGCTCTCCGGCGGCCAGCGCAAGCTGCTGGAAATGGCGAGGTCCCTCATGGTGCGGCCGAAACTGGTCATGCTCGATGAGCCCATGGCTGGCGTCAACCCGGCGCTGACGCAGTCGCTCCTGGACCACATCAAGAACCTCAAGGCCGAGGGCATGACCGTGCTGTTCGTCGAGCACGACATGCACATGGTCCGCCACATCGCCGACTGGGTCGTGGTGATGGCCGAGGGCAAGATCGTCGCCGAAGGCCCGCCCGCAGAGGTCATGAAGAACCCGGCCGTGATCGACGCCTACCTCGGCGCCCACCACGACGTCGATCTTGGCGACTCCGAAGGCATCAAGGAACTCGCAGCCGAACTGGAAGCGGACGAGGAGTCGATCGTCGGCACGGAGAACGCCGGCATCATCTCCGCCGACGTCCTCACAACGGAGGCGCAGGAGCCGAACGGGACGACGCACGGCCGCCGCAGCGCGGAGGAGCCGAACCGCGGCGGCCTGCCGAGCCATACAGAGAAGGACACAGAATGAGCGCCACCAGCGCGGCACCCGCCGCAAAGCCCGTGCACGATGAGGATTCGGTGGTCAAAGTCACCGACCTGGTGGCCGGTTACATCCCCGGGGTCAATATCCTCAACGGCTGCAGCATCGAAGCCCGCAAAGGCGAGCTGATCGGCATCATCGGCCCCAACGGAGCCGGCAAGTCCACGCTGCTGAAGGCGATGTTCGGCCTGGTCAAGGTCCACTCCGGATCAGTTGTGGTCCGCGGGCAGAACATCACGGGGCTCAAGGCCAACAAGCTCGTCAGCCGCGGCGTGGGTTTTGTCCCGCAGACCAACAACGTCTTTGCGGCCCTGACCATCGAAGAGAACCTGCAGATGGGCATGTTCCAGCGGCCCAAGGACTTCTCCGAACGGTTCGACTTCGTGACCAGCCTGTTCCCCGAACTCGCCAAGAGGCGCGCCCAACGTGCAGGCTCGCTCTCCGGCGGGGAGCGCCAGATGGTGGCGATGGGCCGGGCACTCATGATGGATCCGGCCGTGCTGCTGCTCGACGAGCCCTCCGCAGGCCTCTCCCCCGTCAAACAGGACGAGACCTTCCTGCGGGTTCACGAGATCAACCGGGCCGGCGTCTCAGTGATCATGGTGGAGCAGAACGCACGCCGCTGCCTGCAGATCTGTGACCGCGGCTATGTCCTCGACCAGGGCAAGGACGCGTACACGGGCACCGGCCGGGAGCTCATGAAGGATCCGAAGGTCATCCAGCTGTACCTGGGTACCCTGGCCGACGAGGACTAGCAGAACGTACCTCCCGCAAGGGCCGTCACCAGCCGGTGGCGGCCCTCCTGCGTGTCTGGCGGCGTCTGGCTGCCGCCCGGGTCCGGGCGCCTCCGCAGCCACTTGCTCGGCGCCTGCGCTCGTTCCTCCCCGGCGGCCCCCTCCCCTCGCAAGCTCGGGCAGGGATCCCTGCCACCGTGGGCCCACCCGGCGGCCCCTCCCCTCGCAAGCCCGGGCAGGGACCCCTGCCGCCGTGGGCCCAACGCGACAACGGCGCTTTCACAAGCGCCTGCCTCCGTCGCCGTCAGCTCTTTTCGCACCGAGCGCCCCTCGGATCCGCGTAGCCCTCGTCCGATTCCGTAGCGCCCAGCGGGTTCCACAGCGCCGTCTGGTTCCGCGGTCCGTGCTCCGTGCTCCGGCCGCATGGCCCCCTCCCCTGCACGCAAGAGACCCCCGTCCGGCTGGACGGGGGTCTCTTGCGCGTCGTTGGGAAACGGCCTTACAGCTTGCCGAATTCTTCCTTCACGGGCTTGTAGGTGTTGTCATCCTGGAACTGGTAGATGCCGATGTAGGCTTCCGTCGGGTCCCCGGCGTCGGAGAAAGTTACGGGACCGGACTGGCCGTCGTAGTCGATGTCCTTGCCGTTACGCAGGAGGGTGACACAGGACGGGAAGTCGTTGCACTTCTCGCCACCTTCGGAAACGTCCTTCAGGTGTGCAGCGATATCGGTGCCCTTGGTGCTCTTGGCTTCCTCGGCTGCCAGCGCGATCAGGTTCACTGCGTCGTAGGACTCGCCTGAGTAGCTATAGTCCTTCAGTGCCGGATCAATGGCCAGGAGCTTCTTCTTGAAGTCATCCTTAGCGAAGGTGCCGGGGATGGTACCTTCGGCGCCCTTCAGGGTGCCCGGCTGGAAGTCCTTGCTGTAGTCGGACATGTTGCCGTCCACCATGAAGATCTGGGTGGGCTTGACGCCCTTGCCCGTCATGAGCGGAATGATGCTCTTAGCCTGGTCAAAGCTGATCAGGGCAATGGCGTCCGGCTTGGCTGCGAGGACCTTGTCCACCTGGCTGCTGAACTGGGAATCACCTTCATTGAAGAGCTCCTGGGCAACGACCTTGCCGCCTGCTGCTTCAAACGCGGCCTGCACGTTCTTTGCCAGACCGGTTCCGTAGGCGTCGTTCAGGACGATCATGCCGACGGTCTGCGCGCCACAGGTCGCCATGTAGTTGCCGAGGACCTTGCCCTGGAGCACATCCGAGGGGGCGGTGCGCCAGTAGAGACCCTTGTCATCCCACGTAGTGAAGTCCGGGGACGTGTTGGCCGGGGAGAACTGGACCACGCCGGCGCCGGTGATCTGGTTGATGACCGTCTTTGAGACGCCGGAGGACGCGGCACCAACGATTGCGCTGACGCCCTGGCCCAGCAATGCGGTGGTGGACTGGGTGGCGATGTCCGTCTTCGTGTCACCGGAGTCGCGGTGGATGACCTCGACGGGCTTGCCGAGCACGCCGCCGGCATCATTGATTTCCTTGATGCCCAGGTTGACACCCGCGATTTCGGGCGGGCCGAGGAATGCCAGCGATCCGGTGGTCGGCAGGAGCGAGCCAATCTTCAGGGGCGTGGGGGTGGTGGTGGCGGAGGCGGGCACGGACCCGCCAGCGGCCGCGGCAGCACTGCTGGCTCCGGCGGTTGCACTGGGGGCCGGGCAGGAGATGCCGGCAGCCTTGGCGGAAGCGGACCCGGTGGACGTCGGGGTCGACGAACCGCCACAAGCCGTAGCCAGAAGGGCGACGCCAATGCTAAGCGCTGTGAGCTTAGCAATGCGCGGCGCCACCTGGGGGAGTGAAGTCATGAAGAATCTCCTCGATCTAAAGGTGCGAACGGCCTTTGACGCGAAAGATCAGGTGTTCCTGATTTAACTTCAAGCTAATGCAATTTCGGCCCGAACATAAGTGACTAGGGTCACATCCTTATAACACTCGTTGCATAGAGGAAATCTGCCGGGAGTGCGCGGGCGGCGGTACGGTCATACCGGGAGGAGGCGGAAGGCGCGGAGAAGGCTCCGGACGGCCCCGCAACGTGGCCGTCCGTGCCCTTGGCCCCGCGCTGTGCCCCAGGTGGGACTCGAACCCACAACACGCGGATTTTAAGTCCGCTGCCTCTGCCAATTGGGCTACTGGGGCGCCCGGTCAATGGTATCCCGTCCGGGGCCGGCTATCAGTGCGTGAACGGTGCTGCGTAACGGAAGGTGCCGCTGACGCCTCCGGGCCAGACGGCCAGCGGCAGAAGCTGGAAATGGCCTCCCCACGCAGCATCCGGTGATTCCACGCCAAGGGACGTGGACGGTACGAATCCGAAGCGGGAATAGAACTCCGGGCTGCCCAGCAGGGCGATGCCCCGCTCCCCCGCGGCGTTGGCGCGGGCCACGGTTTCGTTCAAGAGCGCCGTACCGATCCCGTGCCGCTGGAGCCGCGGCAGGACCCCGATTGGGCCAAGGCCCAGGAGTTCCAGGTCCCCTACCCGCCCGCGGGTGCTGATCACATGGCCGACGATCTCGCCGTCGAGCTCCGCGACGATGCTGAACTCCGGCAGGTAGTCCTCGCAGTCGAAGAGGCTGTTCAGCAGTCCGACCTCCTCCGGCTCCCCCTCGACCGGCAGCCCTGTCACGGGTGACACGGTAAAGGCAGCGCCGGTAAGTGCCAGGACGGCCGGGCGGTCTGCGGGCTGTTCGCTGCGCAGCGTGAGCGCAGGCGCGGACCGCTGCTGCCCGCTGTCTTCCACCAGTTCGTGCAAGACCTCTAGGGCCCGCTCGGCGTCCGCCACGGGCACCAGCAGGTGGTCATGATGGAAGCCAGCCAGGACGTTGCAGCTGATTTTCGCCTCAGTCAGGGCAGCGCTGACGGCGGCCGTCAGGCCCACGGCTTCCAGCGAGGAATGCACCTCAAGCGTGATCCAGGCCGCAACAAAGTCGTACGACAGCCCGAGGCCATCCGCATCAGCCCGCGGCATCACTACCGTCAGCCCCTCGGCCTCGCGGACGGCGGCCGCGATCCCGCCCGCCAGGGGCTTGCCATGGGGCCAGAGCACGTAGACGAACTCGCCGTCGCGACGCACGGGGTGCATGGTTGCCAGCAGCGTGCGGAGGTCTTTTTCACCAGTCATCCAGCCAGTCTAGGCGCGGTTCCGCCCGCCACCGGCCAGCCAACCGCCCGGCCACCGGCCGGAACGCGGCCGGAGCGCGGCCGGGTTCCGGCCGCGCTCACGCGTGTCTGCGGGCCCGCCAACGGCAACGGCGGCCGCTCCCCCAAAGGGGAACAGCCGCCGTCGAAAGGCTACTGCGGGCTACTTGGAATCGGCCGGAACAGCTTCCTTGGCGTCGGACTTGGCAGCCTCCGGCGCTGGCTTCCCGGCTGCCGGGGCGGCGGCAGCGGCGGCCGGCTTGGGTGCCGGCGTCGCCGCGGCCACGAAGGCCCCGCGCGGATTGTCCAGGTCCATCAGCTGGGTGGTGTCGCGGCCCAGGAAGAGCTGCCAGAACCAGCCGGAGATGACGCGGATCTTGCGCTCAACAGTCGGCATGGCCAGGCCGTGGTAGCCGCGGTGTGCCAGCCAGGCCAGCGGGCCCTTGAGCCCGATGCGGCCCACGAGGTTGATGTTGGCTACACCCTTCCATTCGCCGAAGCCGGCGACGGCGCCCAGGTTCTTGTGCTTGTAGTCCTTGAGCTCCTTGTTCCAGCGGGAGGCCCACAGGTTCTTGGCGAGGCGCTTGGCCTGGCGAAGGGCGTGCTGGGCGTTGGGAACGCAGGTGCCATCCGGCAGGCCGCTGCCCGTGAGGTCCGGCACTGCCGCAACGTCGCCGGCAGCCCAGGCGTTCTCGACGATGCCTTCGTCGCCTGCGATGCGCAGGTCGGCGAGAACGCGGACGCGTCCGCGGGGCTCGAGCGGGAAATCGGTGGAGCGGACCATCGGGTTGGCCTGCACGCCGGCAGTCCAGACCAGGGTGTCGGATTCGAATTCCTGCGCCGGGGACTTGTCCGGGAGGTTGATGAGCTTCAGGGACCCCTCGGCGTTGTCGAGGGACGTGTTGAGCAGGACCTCGATGCCGCGGCTGCGGAGGTGCTCGACAACCCATTCGGCCTGCTTCGCGGTGACCTCAGGCATGATGCGGCCCATGGCCTCGACCAGGACGAAGCGGACTTCCTCCTGCTTGACGCGCGGGTTGTTCTTGACCGCGGCGCGGGCCAGGTCTTCCATTTCGGTGATGCACTCGATGCCGGCGAAGCCGCCGCCGACGACGACGAACGTCAGCGCGCGGGCACGCTGGACGGGGTCGGTCATGAGGGAGCCGGTTTCGATGCGCTCAAGGACACCGTTGCGGAGGGCCACGGCTTCCTCGATGGTCTTCAGGCCGATGCCCTTCTCCGCGAGGCCCTTGATGGGGAAGGTGCGGGTGATGGCACCGGCTGCCACGACGACGTCGAAGTAGGGAATCTCGAAGTTCTCGCCACCGTCGGCCGGTGCAATCACGGCGGTCCGGTTGGCGTGATCGATCGAGGTAACGCGGCCCTCGATCAGTTCAGTCTGCTTCAGGTGCTTGCGGTGCGAGACGACGGCGTGGCGCGCCTCGATGTTGCCGCCGGCAACTTCGGGCAGGAAGGGCTGGTAGGTCATGTAGGGCAGGGGATCCACGACGGTGACGATGCCGCCGGCGTTCGCGATCTTTTTCTGCAGTTTGAGGGCTACGTACAGGCCGACGTACCCGCCGCCGACGACGAGTACCCGGGGACGGTCCTGGAGCTGAGGGGAGGATGCCATGGGTCAAGAATACAGTAGTTTGTGAAAAACTTCACTAACTATGTCGGGTCCCCCGACCCTACTGAATCCAGCACCCCGGTTTCCGGATCCCCGGGCGACTCCCTGGGGCCCCGCAGTGCACGCCTCAGGTGGAACGCGGCTGCCCCGACGATGCACACGAACAGTCCGCCGAATCCCAGGACCACCATGGCCGGAACGGCGTCGTCGAGCTGGGACGCCGGCTCCGCGACCGGGACTGTCGCCTCGGGAAGAGTCGGGGCGGCGCTGGTGGGTGCGGGAGCGGCCGCCGGTGCGGATGTGGCCAGGTTCCCCCGCCGATGGACCCGGATCCAGTCTGAAATCGAGCCCAGCGGGTTGACTTTGGTTTCGGGAACGTCGGCCTTCAAGGCAGCCTCGGCGTCGAGCACGCCGAAGCCGTACAACGGATCCTTGCCGGGCGCCCCGGCGTCCTTGGCGGTGGTGACAATCCGGTTGATGACCTGGCTGGCTGTCATGTCCGGCCATTTGGAACGGATCAGGGCAGCGACGCCGGCAACGATCGGGGTAGCGCCGGAGGTGCCGGCCCATTCGGCGTAGCCGCCAGCGGGCATGCCCCCGACGAGGTTCTCGGCGGGAGCGGCGACGCCGATGCTGATGCCCTGGGAGGAGGAATCGATGCTCGCAGCGCCCTTGCGGTCGAGCCCGGCCACGGTGAGTACGCCCGGGATGGTCGCCGGAGCGCCGACCTGCACGTTGCCGCCCACCCGGTTGCCCGCGGCGGCGACGATCACCACGTCCTTTTGTTCCGCGTACAGGAACGCCGCATCCCAGCTCTGCGGCCATTCAGGAGAGGTGCTGCCGAGCGAGATATTGATGACGCGGGCGCCGTTGTCAACGGCCCACCGCACCGCCTCCGGGATCTGGTCCTGGTCCGTCTTGCCGCCGGGGTTTGCCGACCCCAGCCACGTGGACACGGACAGCAACTGTGCCTCCGGCGCAACGCCGACGATCCCGTCCGGCCCCACGGGAGAGCCCGGGGCGGAACCGGGGCTCGGGGTGGCAGTGGCCCCGGCGGGCTGGTGGCCGCGTCCGGCGAGCATCGTTGCCACAAGGGTGCCGTGCTCGGGCTTCGCCCCGATGCTCTTCTGGCCGTTGGAGCTGCCGGCCCCGGAGATGTCGGCGCCGCCGGTGAGGACTCCGAGCAAGTCGGGGTGGGTGCCGTCCACGCCGCTGTCGATCACGGCCACTTTGACGTTCGCGCCTTTGGAGACCTCCCAGGCCTTGGTGATCCCGGACTCGGCGAGCCAGTATTCCTTGTCACGCCAGGAATCGGCGTGGGCGGCCGGGGCAGCGGTGAGTGCCGCCGCCAGGGTGCCGCCGGCGAGGGCCAAGGCCATCAACGCCGAGGCGGTCCTTCGGTGCCGGGCTGTTGCTCTGGTCATTCGGGTCCTATCGGCGGATGCGCCATCGAGCAGAAGCACGCATTTCTGGGGCAAACAGCTGATGCGCGATCAGCTAATGCTGAGGGCAATTCCGTCAAGAATATCGTGTTCGCTGGTGACGGCCGTGGCGATCCGGCCGTCCGTGGCCTCTGCGAGACGCGCCAGGACACGTCGCCAGACGAGCCCGCCGGCGCCGATCACATCCACCCGGCCCGGATGCATATAAGGCAGCGCGGCGCGGTCCGCGCGGGACATGTCCAGGAGTTCCGTGCACGCCTTCCGCGCGGCCTCCAGGCCAAGCTCCGTGCCGTGGATCGCGGCCGGGGAATACTCCGGCAGGCGCAGCGCGTGGGCTGTGATGGTGGTGACGGAACCCGCGACGCCGACGACGGCGGCGGCGCGTTCCAGCGGAACGGTCAGTGCCGCCTCGGCGATCGCGGCGTCGACGTCGGCCTCGGCCGCGGTGATCTCCTCCGCCGTGGGCGGGTCGCTGCGCAGGTGCCGCTCGGTCATGCGGACGCAGCCGACGTCGACGCTCCTGGCGGCGATGACGCCGCCGGCGTTTCCGAGCACGAACTCCGTGCTGCCGCCGCCCAGATCCACCACGAGCACCGGGTCCTCGCCGCGGGAGGGCAGGACGCTGCTGGCGCCGGCGAAGGACAGCGCGGCTTCCTCATCCCCCGTGATCACTTCCGGTTCCACACCGAGGACTTCGCGGATCCCATCGACGAAGACCTGCCGGTTGCTGGCATCCCGGGTGGCCGACGTCGCCACGAAGCGCACTTTCTCGGCGCCATGCTCACGAATGAGCGCGGCGTAGTCCCGGGTTGCCGCGAAGGTGCGCTCGAGGGCTTCCTGGGCAAGCTCCCCCGTGGCGTCCACGTCCTGCCCCAGCCGGACCACGCGCATTTCCCGCACGACGTCCGTCAGTTGCGGTGTCCCGCCGGTCTTGTCGCCGGCTGTTTCGATGTCCGCGATCAGCAGACGGATGGAGTTCGTGCCGCAGTCGACGGCGGCGACGCGGGTCACTGTCCGGCCTCGGCGTCGTCAGCGGTCCCTGCGGTGCGTGACTTGCGGACCGGGGCGGGGCGGCCGACGATCTCCGGCAGGCCCTGCGGGCCGTGGCGGCTGAGGTCCTGCGCGGGAACCTCTCCCCCGGTGTCCCAGGCGCCGTGGCAGTAGCACCGGTCCGCCGTCCACCATTCGCTGATGGCGGCGATGGCTTCATCACCGAGCGGGTTGACGCCCGGTCCGGCGGCCAGGGAATGCCCCACGAGGACATGCAGGCACTTAACCCGGGTAGGCATGCCGCCAGCGGAGACGCCGTCGATCTCAGGGACGGAGCCGATGCCTGACCTTGCGCCGATCTCGGCCCGGGAGGCCAGGTAGGCCTCGTGCGCGGCGTGGTAGCCGGCAGCCAGCGCCGCGTCGGTGCCGAGCCGGTCGTTCATCCGGTTCATGAGCCCGGCTGCTTCCAGCCGAGAGACCGCGGAGGTGATCACTGGATGCGTCAAGTAGAAGGTCGTGGGAAACGGTGTGCCGTTGCTGAGCCGCGGCGAGGTGGCCGCCACGAGCGGGTTGCCGCAGACGCAGCGTGCCGGGATCTCGACGACGTCGCGGACCGGCCGTCCGAGCTGGCGGCTCAGGACGTCGAGGTCGTGCGTGGACGGCTGACGGCCACCCTCAAACGTGCCTGCCGGGCTCGCAGTGTTCCCTGCCACTGGGGTCTGTGCCCCTGGGTTCTCGTCCACTGGCGCGGCACCTTCCTGCCCTGTTCATAGGCTGTCCGTACGACGGCCCCGGCGGCGGGCGCCGCGTCTAGTCTGTTGCCGACCGCCTGATGGATTCCCAGAGGGAGTCCACCCACGGCAGGTTGGCCGGGTCTTGAGCTGTTGGTGCACCCGCGGCGCCACCGGACTGTCCTGCAGGAAGATCGCTGCCGAATACCCAGTAGCCCGTCTCTCCGGGCATAACCATGTTAATGCGGTCGCGGGCCTGCTGTTTCACATAGTTCGGATCCTGCCACCGCGAGACCTGGTGCTTGAGATCGTTCTGCTTCGACTGCTGGGCCGCGATGTCCGCCTGTAGTCCGGCGATTTCGGCGCGTTTGTCGAGGAAGATCTTGACCGTGGGCGCCAGCATGATGGTGATGGCGATCATGACGACGCCGAGGGCCAGGAGCCTGCCCGAGAACGCCTTGGCGGGTACGGGGTCGAGGGACCCCGCAGACTCCGTCGTGCCGGTTTTCGTCGTGGACGTCGGGTCGGGGGTGCCTTTGGCGGCGGGTTTGGCTGTCCTGGGCCAGCCGGCGCCGCCCGGTGCCGGCCTGCTTGATGCAGGCTTGCTTGATGCAGGCTGTGCGGCTGCCGGTTTGCCGGCCGCGGGCCTTGGCGCCTGTTTGCCGGGTGCACGCCCGGGTTCCTGTCCTGGGGCCGCACTGCGGGACCCGCCGAAGTCCGCCTTGATGACGTCGCCGTCGTCGCCTGCCCCCAAGCCTGCGGCCGGGGACGTGGGGGCCGCGGGCGCAGCCCGGGGAACCTTGGGACGGCGGGTAGCCATGTCACTCCTGTAATGCCCGGTCCCTGCCGGGCTGGCTTGCTTCTCTCCTGCTGGCCTCCGCGGCCTGGACCGGCGGCGTCATCATTCAGGCGCCAGCATCAAGCCAGCTGTTAAAGGATCCGAAACAGCACCGGTGGCCATGGTCTTTCAACCATAGCCACCGGTCACTGGTTTTCGCGGCTTCTAGCCTTTGAAACGCGGGAAGGCGCTGCGTCCGGCGTAGCGTGCGGCGTCGTCGAGTTCCTCTTCGATGCGCAGCAGCTGGTTGTACTTCGCGACGCGTTCGGATCGGGCCGGGGCACCGGTCTTGATCTGGCCGGCGTTGGTGGCAACGGCGATATCAGCGATCGTGGTGTCTTCGGTCTCACCGGAACGGTGCGACGTGATGGTGGTGTAGCCCGCGCGCTGGGCGAGGGAAACAGCATCCAGGGTCTCGGTCAGGGAACCGATCTGGTTGACCTTGACCAGCAGCGAGTTGGCGGTCTTCGAGTCGATGCCGGTCTGCAGACGCTCCGGGTTGGTGACGAAGAGGTCATCGCCGACAATCTGGACCTTGTCGCCGATTGCGTCGGTGAGGGCCTTCCAGCCTTCCCAGTCGTTCTCGTCAAGCGGGTCCTCGATGGAAACCAGCGGGTAGTCGGCAACGAGTTCGGCGTAGTAGGCGCTCATGTCAGCGGAGCTCAGGGCCTTGCCTTCGAACTGGTAGGCGCCGTCGGTGTAGAACTCGGACGAGGCGACGTCCAGGGCCAGCGCAATGTCCTTGCCCGGGGTGTAGCCGGCGTTCTTAATGGCTTCCTGGATCAGGTCCAGAGCCGCGCGGTTGGAGGGCAGGTTCGGGGCGAAGCCACCCTCGTCACCAAGGCCCGTGGAAAGACCCTTTTCCTGCAGGACGGCCTTGAGCGCGTGGTAGACCTCGACACCCCAGCGCAGTCCTTCGGAGAAGGTCTCGGCGCCGAGCGGGACAACCATGAACTCCTGGATGTCGACGTCGGAATCGGCGTGCGAGCCGCCGTTGAGGATGTTCATCAGCGGCACGGGCAGGACGTGGGCGTTCGGGCCGCCCAGGTACTTGTACAGCGGCAGGTCGGCGGAGGCCGCAGCGGCGTTGGCGACAGCCAGGGACACGCCCAGGATGGCGTTGGCGCCGAGCTTGCTCTTGTTCGGGGTGCCGTCGAGGTCGATCATGGACTGGTCGATGCTGCGCTGGTCCGTCGCGTCGAAGCCGATCAGGGCCGGGGCGATCTGGTCGATGACAGCGTCGACCGCCTTCTGGACACCCTTGCCGAGGTACCGGCCCTTGTCGCCGTCGCGAAGCTCGACGGCCTCGTGCTCGCCGGTGGAGGCGCCGGAGGGAACTGCTGCGCGGCCAATCTGGCCGTCGGAGAGCAGGACTTCAACTTCTACTGTGGGGTTGCCACGGGAATCGAGGATCTCGCGGGCGTGGATGGCATCGATAAGCGCCATGGATTTGCTCCTTTGGGTGAAGCGATCGGCTGGGAATCTGACAGCTGGGAATCTAGCGGAAAAACTCGACGTCCTAGTCGCTACTAGCGTAGTCGAGGGCGGCGGAGGTTACGGAAAACTATCCAAAACCCGGACGTCATGATGCGGCACTTTGCTGGGCCTGGAAGCGGCGCGCCGCCCCGCGGAGGGCACGTTCGGCGTCGAGTCCTGTGCCGCGCGCGGCTGCGACGATGCCGAACAGCAGTTCGCCGAGCTCCTCCTCCGTTGCCGGGATCCCGCCCTGCCCGGAGACAGGGGCGAGGCCGGCCCGTTCGGCCCGGTCCAGGAGCTTCTGGGCCCGGGCAAGCGCCGGAAGCGCCGCAGGCACACCGTCGAAGGCGTGCCCGCTTTCGGGCTTTTCCGCCTTTTTGACCGCGTCCCAGGTGAGCACGATTTCCTCCACCGTGGCGGGGAAGGAGCCCTGCAGTGAGCCGTCGGGGCGGAAGACGTGCGGATTACGGCGGACCATCTTGGCGTTGAGGCCGCGGGCGACGTCGTCGAAAGTAAACGAGTGGCGCTCCTCGGCGAGCCGGGCGTGGAGCACCACCTGCAGGAGGACGTCGCCAAGCTCGGCTTTAAGTTCAGCATCGCCGCCGCCGGTTTCGATGGTTTCCGCGACCTCGTAGGCTTCCTCCAGGAGGTACTCCACGAGGGATTCGTGGGTGAGGGCGCCCATCCAGGGGCAGTGGGCGCGCAGCTCGGCGATGGTCTCCAGCAGCTGCCTGAGCCCTGCTGCGGGACCATCGCCCGGCGCGTCCACCGCGTTGGAGTTGGTGCTAGCCAAGGTCGGCGTAGGCCTCGTTGATGTATTCGACCAGGGCTTCCTTCTCTTCCAGCGGAAGGAAGGCGGCCTCGGCTGCGTTGAGCGTCAGCTCGAGCAGGTCGTCGAGGTCGTAGTCGAAGGTCTCCACGAGCAGCTCGAACTCGTCGGTAAGGGTCACGCCGCTCATGAGCCGGTTGTCGGTGTTGATGGTGACGTTGAAGCCGAGCTGGTAGAGCATGTCCAGCGGGTGGCTCTCGATTCCCTCGCCTAAGCCGGCAATGGCGCCGGTCTGCAGGTTGGAGGAGGGGCAGATCTCCAGCGCGATGCCGCGGTCGCGGACCCAGCTGGCGAGTTCGCCCAGGGTCACGAGGCCGATGTTGTCGTTGACTTCGTCGCTGTCGGCGTCGGGGCCTTCATCTTCGTCGAATTCGACGGTGACGTCTTCGGCGATCCGCACACCGTGGCCCAGGCGCAGGGCCCGGCCGTCCACCAGTGCCGACTGGATGCTCTCCAGGCCCGCGGCCTCGCCCGCGTGGACGGTGGCCGGGAAGTTGTGCTGCGCAAGGTAGGTGAAGGCGTCCTTGAACCGGGAGGGCAGGAAGCCGTCCTCGGCTCCTGCAATGTCGAAGCCGACCGCGCCCTTGTACCGGTGCCGGACTGCCAGCTCGGCAATCTCCTGGCCGCGGTCCGCGTGCCGCATGGCGGTGATGAGCTGGCCGACCTGGATGTCACGGCCGGTTTCGGCGACTGCATCGACGCCGGCTTCCAGCCCCGCCTGCACGGCTTCGACGACGTCGTCCAGGCTCAGGCCCTTCTGCAGGTGCTGTTCGGGGGCCCACCGCACTTCGCCGTACACAACGCCGTCGTCGGCCAGGTCCTCGACGAATTCCTTGGCGACGCGGAACAGGCCTTCCTTGGTCTGCATGACGGCGATGGTGTGGTCGAACGTCTCGAGGTAGCGGACCAGGGAACCGGAGTCGGCGGATTCGCGGAACCACTCCCCCAGTGCGACCGGGTCGCTCGAGGGCAGCGTGTGTCCGACGGCCTCGGCAAGTTCAATGATGGTGGCCGGACGGAGTCCGCCGTCCAGGTGGTCGTGAAGGGAAACCTTGGGAAGGCCCTTCAGGTCGAAGTCGATGTCAGGGGCAGCGTCAGGAATAGTCTCAGTCACGTTCCAACCATAGGGTCGCAAGGACGCCGGACGCTACTTCCGGCCGGCGTCGGCGTCCTGGGAGGTTCCCGTGAGCACGGCGCCGGGGCCTGGGTGGGCCGCGTGCGCGGGCTCTCCTACGGCGGGACCGGCGGGTCCGCCGTCGTGGCGTCCCAGGCGTTTGTGCCACCAGCGCAGGAGGTGGTCGATCAGGACACCCAGCACGATGGCGAACACGACCGCGATGCCCGCACTCAGCAACGGGTTGTGGTGCAGCCACGGGAAGGAGCTGGCCAGGACCCCGATGCCCAGGGAATAGACCACCCAGGTCAGGCAGGCAGAGGCGTCCAGGAAGAAGAATCTCCGGTGCGGAAAGCCGGTGGTGCCGGCAACATAGTTGACGGCCACGCGTCCCCAGGGAATGTAGCGTGCCGTGAAGATCAGGACGGCCCCGCGCTTTTCGAGTTCGTACCTCGCCCAGCCGAAGACCTTTTGGACCTTCGGCTTGCGCATCCACCGGAACCGTTCCAGGCCGATCTTGCGGCCCAGCATGTAGGCCGTATTGTCGCCCGCGATCGCACCGACGAGCGCCGTCAGGCCCAGGATCCAGAGATTGGGCTGTCCGCTGTGCAGGGAGTACGCCGCGAGGGCCACAATCAGGGTCTCGCTCGGGACCACCATTGCGAAGCCGTCCACAAAGAAGAAGACCAGGAGGAGGGGGTAAATCCACCACTGGCCAGCTGCATGGAGCACGACCTGATTAATGAACTCCACGCGGGCATTGCTCCTAGCGGAAAATGTGGGACGAAACGAAGCGCAAAATATGACACCCGGAAGTGACGTGAATCGCTCCTAAGTGTCCCATGCCCAAGGCTGGCTCCGCTACGTTGCCGCTGTGGTTCTTCTCGCCGGCACCCTGCGGTGCCCGCCGGAAGGCACCCCGGAGGCCAGGCTAGGGCTCCGACGGCGGAGCCGCGTGCCTGCGCTCCTCCGGTAGCTTCCCGCGGATCTTGCTGATGCCTACATCGACGAGGACCCCCAGGACGATCGCGCAGATGATGGCGGTAATTGCGGCCAGCAGCTGGTTGTCCTCAAACCGGTGTCCGAAGAACGTCCCGACCCCCACGGAGTAGCCTGCCCAGAGCATCCCCGAGAACGCGGTCAGCCCCGCGAACCGGTACCGGCGGTAGTGCGTGACCCCGGCGGCCAGGTTCACGGCCACCCGGCCGATCGGGACAAAGCGCGCCACAAGGATCAGCGAAGCGGGCCGTTTCCGCAATTCCCGTCCGGCCCAGTCGAACGCCCGTTGCAGACGGGGCCGCTGCATCCATGGCCAGCGGCGCATGCCGGTGCCCCGTCCGATCACATACGCGATGTTGTCGCCCAGGAAGGCGCCGGCGGCGGCAGTCGCGATCAGGAACACCGGGTTCGGGACCTCCGCCGTCGCCGCGACGGCGGCCAGCCCGACCACGACCGACTCGCTGGGAATGGGCGGGAAGAAGCCGTCAATGACGCAGCAGGCGAACACAAGGACGAGGACCCAGGGTTGCCCTGCGGCTGCGAGGATGAAGTCGTTGATTGCCTGCACGGTTTCCTAACGCACGGCGGGGCCAGGAGTCTCCCGGCTGCTGTGGTGCCAGTGTACTGGCCGGCCCGCCCGCCTCCCCTCCGGTTGCGCTACGAGCAGGATGCGCAACCGGGCTGGAGGGGTCAGGGCTGGGGTCTCGGAGGGTGGGGTCAGGCGATGCGGTCGATGATGAGCTGCTGCGCCGGCCGGGAGCCTTCCGGCGCGATCATGGCGGCGTGTTCGAGTGCCTCCTTGGCCCGTTCGAACTTCTCCGGAGTGTCCGTCAGGAGGGTCATGAGCGGCTCGCCGGCCTTCACGGTGGCGCCGGGCTTGGCGTGCATGCGCACGCCGGCGCCGGCCTGGACCACGTCCTCCTTGCGGGCGCGTCCGGCCCCGAGACGCCACGCGGCGACCCCGACGGCCATGGCGTCGAGCTCCACCAGGACACCGTCGGCGGGGGCGTAGATGACCTCGGATTCCTTCGCGACCGGCAGTTTGGCCCGGGGGTCCCCGCCCTGCGCCCGGATCATGCGGTTCCACACGTCCATGGCGCGGCCGTCCTTCAGGGCGGCCCGCGGGTCGGCGTCGTGGACGCCGGCGCAGGCCAGCATCTCTTCCGCCAGCCGGACCGTGAGTTCGACGACGTCTTCCGGGCCTCCGCCGGCCAGGACCTCGACCGATTCCTCGACCTCGATCGCGTTGCCGGCCGTCAGGCCCAGCGGCGTGTTCATGTTGGTCAGCAGGGCCACCGTGTTGACGCCGGCGTCCTTGCCCAGTGCCACCATGGTTTCGGCCAGTTCGCGCGCCCGGGCCTCGTCCTTCATGAAGGCGCCGCTGCCCACCTTGACGTCAAGCACCAGGGAACCGGTGCCTTCGGCGATCTTCTTGCTCATGATCGAGGACGCGATCAGCGGGATGGCTTCCACTGTTCCGGTGACGTCGCGGAGGGCGTAGAGCTTCTTGTCGGCCGGGGCCAGGCCGGCGCCTGCCGCGCAGATGACCGCGCCCACGTCCTGGAGCTGGGCCAGCATTTCCTCGTTGCTTAGGTCCGCGCGCCAGCCCGGGATCGCCTCAAGCTTGTCCAGGGTGCCGCCGGTGTGGCCCAGCCCGCGGCCCGAGAGCTGCGGTACGGCAACCCCGAAAACGGCCACGAGGGGCGCCAGCGGGAGCGTGATCTTGTCCCCGACGCCGCCGGTTGAGTGCTTGTCGGACGTGGGCTTCACGCCGCCGTCGGGCCGGCGCAGGCTGGAGAAGTCCATCCGCTCACCGGAGGCGATCATCGCCGCCGTCCAGCGGGAGATCTCGGCACGGTCCATGCCGTTGAGCAGGATGGCCATGTTCAAGGCGGCCATCTGTTCATCGGCGATGGCGCCGCGGGTGTAGGCGTCGATGGTCCAGTCGATCTGCGCGGGGCTGAGCACGCCCTTGTCCCGCTTGATGCGGATGATATCGACGGCGTCGAACGCTTCAGACATGTGTGGGGTCGGTGTCACCGGGTTTCCTCCAGGTGTTGGGGGCCAAAGGCATCGGGAAGGACTTGGTCCATGGTCTTGATTCCCTGTGTGGTCATGAGCTCCATGCCCGGAGCCCGGAATTCATAGAGCAGCTGCCGGCAGCGTCCGCACGGCATCAGGACGTTGCCGCCGGCGTCGACACAATAAAAGGCGCGCAGCAGGCCGCCGCCGGTCATGTGCAGGTTGCCCACGAGGGCGCACTCGGCGCACAGGGTCAGTCCGTAGCTGGCGTTTTCGACGTTGCAGCCGCTCACGATGCGGCCGTCCGCGGTGAGGCCGGCTGCCCCGACCGCGAACTTCGAATACGGCGCGTAGGCGTTCTTCATGGCGGCGACCGCGGCGGCCTCCAGGGCCGCCCAGTCAACGCCGGAGGATCCGGCGGATCCGACGGATACGGCCGTACCGGAGTCCGGGGCCGCGGCGGACTGTTCTTCGCGCACGGCCGTCAGCCCTTGACGTACGGTATGCCGTCGGCCGCTGGCGGCCGCGAACGTCCGACCAGCCCGGCCACGGCAATGACCGTCAGTGCGTAGGGCAGCATGGCCATGAACTGGCTCGGAACCGGGGATCCGATGATGGTGATGATGCTCTGCAGATTGTCGGCGAACCCGAAGAGCAGTGCTGCCAGGAAGGCGCCGATCGGATTCCAGCGGCCGAAGATCATGGCAGCCAGCGCAATGTAGCCGCGGCCGCCGGACATGTCCTTGCTGAAGGCGTCGACCGAGACAAGCGTGAAGAAAGACCCGCCGATGCCGGCGATGGCACCGCCCATGAGGACGTTGCGGAACCGGGTACGGTTCACATTGATGCCAACCGTGTCGGCAGCCTGGGGGTGCTCCCCCACGGCCCGCACGCGCAGGCCCCACTTGGTGTGGAACAGCCCGACATAGACGACGATGACGGCGACGTACATCAGGTAGCCGACCAGGGACTGGTGGAACAGGATGGGTCCGATGATCGGGATATCGGCAAGGAACGGGATGTCGACTGCCTGGAGCCGGCCTGGCTTGTTCAGTTGCTCCGGGTTCGCCGTGAGCAGGGTGGAGAACAGGAAGCTGGTGAGCCCGCTGATCAACACGTTGAGCACCACGCCCACAATGATCTGGTTCACGAGGTACTTGATGCTCACCACGGCAAGGACCAGGGATACGAGGGCGCCCGCCACTGCCGCCGCAATAAGCCCGAGGTAGACGTTCCCCGTCACTGTGGCGACGACGGCTGCCGAGAACGCGCCGAGCAGCAACTGGCCTTCGATCGCGATGTTGACTACACCGGCACGCTCACACAGCACACCGGAGAGCGAGCCAAACACGAGCGGAACGGCGAGCGTCACGGCTCCGGCCATGAGGCCGCCGAGCGAAATTGACGGCTCGGTGTCCCGGCCGCCCGCGACGATCCAGATCATGAACCCGACGAGGAAGACCACCGCGAAGGTGCCGCCCAGCCATCCCGGGATCCGGCGGTGCTCAAAGGTCAGGAAGCAGGTGTAGGCGGCCATGGCCAGCAGCAGGACGGAGCAGATCCAGCCCAGCGCCATGGACGGCACGGTGATCTTTTCGACCCGGGCGACGCCGAGGGCGGCCAGGCCGAGCACGACGACGGCCGCGACGGTGGCTGACGGAATCCAGCGGTCCACAGTTTCGCCGCTGCGGCGCCGGTTCATCCACCGGTAGCCCAGGTACGCGGCGGCGGCCAGCGCGACAACGAGCGTGATCCACGCTGCAGCGGACGAGGCGTTGGGGTCGCGGGCTTCGGCGATCCGGAAGCCGGCCGACTTCGTGTTGGCCAGGAAGCCGAACAAGATGGTGCCGAGTACGGCCAGCAGGCCGAGTCCGATGCCGGCTTTCCAGCTCACCAGTTCGGCGGTGCCCGCTTTGGCGCCGGCCCGTCCCCCTGTCTGTCCGGGGCCTTCCGCTGCCTGCCGGCTGGCGGGAGGTTGTGTCGTGGCGCTCATGCTGCCGCTCCGCTCTTCACGCCGCCGGCCGTTGAACCGGCGGTCCCACTCTTGGTGGACTTCTTCTTACGGGGATTGAGTCCGAATATCGCACGGACCAGCGGCGGTGCTGCGATGAACAGCACGATCAGGGACTGGATGACGAGGACAATGTCGATTGGCGTCTGCGTCTGGGCCTGCATGGCCACGCCACCGGCCCGGAAGGCTCCGAACAGGAGCCCGGCAAAGAACGTCCCCCACGGCGTCGAGCGCCCGAGGAGCGCGACCGTGATGGCATCGAAGCCGATGGATGCTGCCACACCGCCGGACAGGTACTTTTCCGTGCCGGACACCTGGGCGATGCCGGCCAGGCCCGCCAGGGCGCCGGCGATCGCCATCACCAGGATGGTGCTGCGCGCGACGTTGATGCCGGCGGTCCGGGCGGCGTTCGGGTTCGCGCCGACGGCACGGAACTCAAAGCCGATGGTGGAACGGTTCAGCAGCCACCAGACGAACGCGGTGGCCAGGATCGCGGCGATGAACCCGGCGTGCAGCCGGAACTGGGGTCCCAGCAGTTCCGGGAACAGCGCGGTGGAGTCCAGGAACGGGGAGATGGGGTTGGTGGAACCCTTGCGCTGGAAAGCCGGGGTGGTCAGCAGGAACAGGAGCAGGAAGTTGGCGATGTAGTTGAGCATGATCGTCACGATCACCTCATGCGCCCCCGTCCTGGCCTTCAGCAGGCCGACAACGCCGCCCCAGACCGCCCCGCCGACGAGGCCGGCGAGGATGACGACCAGCAGGTGCAACCCGATCGGCAGGTGCCAGGCAAAGCCGGTGTAGGCGCCAAAGAGGGCGCCGAAGATGATCTGCCCCTGCGCGCCGATGTTGAACAGGCCTGCACGGAAGGCCAGTGCCACGCCGAGCCCGGCGCAGATCAGCGGGGTGGCGACGGTCAGCGTCTCGGTGATCGGGTACAGCTGCGCGGCCAGGTCAGCGCCGGCCCAGTTGAAGATGGAGCCCTGGACCAGGGCCGCGTACGGGCGGAACACTTCGGTCAGCAGGTCTCCCGGAAGGGCGAAGAAATAGCCTGCCGTGGCCGCGACCTTGGGATTGGTCACCGCCATCAGGATGCCGCCGATGACGATGGCGAGCAGCACGGACAGCACGGACACCATCGCGTTGCCGGTGAAGATCTGGTGCAGCACCGATTCGCCGCTGTCCCGGTCCCGCCGTTGCGTCGCTGCCGGAACGGCGGACGGGGGGATCTGGCCCCCGGCGGTGTCGAGGACGACGTCGGAGGCGACGGCGCCGGACGTGTCCGGCTCGGGTTCGTGGTGCTCAGGGGGGACCGCAGCGTGCTTGCGGGCCGCAGCCGCCGGCTCCGGGGTCGTCTTTTCAGACATGTGCTTCTCCTTCGTGGCCGGCAGGCTCCGGCACCGTGGCCGTCGTCGGGCCGCTGTGGGCGTGGGCTGCGGCGCTGGCTTCGGCCTCGTTGGCCGGGACTCCAGCCATCATCAGGCCCAGCACGTCGCGGGACGTGGTGGCCGGAACAATGCCGACCAGCCGTCCACGGTAAAGGACCGCGATCCGGTCGGCCAACTGCATTACCTCGTCCAGTTCGGTGGAGACGATCATGACGGGGGTTCCGTGGTCCCGTTCGGCGATGACCCGTTTGTGGACGAATTCAATCGATCCCACGTCCAGCCCGCGGGTGGGCTGCGACGCGATGAACAGGCGCAGCGGCCGCGAGAGTTCCCGGGCCAGCACCACTTTCTGCTGGTTGCCACCGGACAGCGTGCCCACGGCCGCTGACACGGACTGGATGCGGACGTCGAACTCTTCGACTTTCTTCGCGGCGTTCTCTGCGATCACGCCAGGCTTCATGCCCACGCCCCGGGCGAAGGGTGCTTTGTCGTAGAGGTCCAGGATCATGTTTTCGGAGATCGAGAAGGTGCCCACGAGCCCGTCGAGCGTGCGGTCTTCGGGGACGAACCCGACTCCGGCGCCGAGGATGTGCTTGACGCTTCGGCCCAGCAGTTCCTCGCCGTCGAGAGTGATGGATCCGGACACGTGCGGCTGGACCCCCAGGATGGCCTCGGTCAGTTCGGTCTGGCCGTTGCCCTGCACGCCGGCGATGGCCAGCACCTCGCCCTTGGCGATGTCGAAGGACAGGTCGTCGACAACGTGCTGGCTGTTGTGGTCGGTCACTGTCAGGTGACGGACCTTGAACGTGACCTCGCCGGTCTTGGCCGGGCCCTTGTCCAGCGTCAGGCTCACCGCGCGCCCCACCATGGCGGACGCCAGCTCCGTCGGCGAAGCCGTCGGCTCCGCCTGGCCCACAACCTTGCCGCGGCGGATGACAGTGATCGTGTCCGAAATCGCCTTGACCTCGCGCAGCTTGTGGGAAATGAAGACGATCGACTTCCCGTCCCGCTTCAGCTGCCGGATGATATCGAGCAGTTCGTCGGTCTCCTGCGGCGTGAGCACGGCGGTGGGCTCATCCAGGATCAGGACCTCAGCGTCCCGGACCAGGGCCTTAATGATTTCGACGCGCTGCTGGACACCCACGGGAAGGTCTTCAACCATGGCGTCGGGGTCGACGTCGAACCCGTACTGGTCCGAAATCTGGCGGATCTTCTCCCGTGTGGCTTCAAGGTTGAGAAGGCCGCCAGCTTTGGTGGTCTCGTTGCCGAGCGCCACGTTCTCGGCCACGGTGAAGACCGGGATGAGCATGAAGTGCTGATGGACCATGCCGATGCCGGCCGCCATTGCCTCTCCGGGGTCCTTGAAGACGACGGGTTTGCCGTCGACCAGGATTTCACCTTCGGTGGGGTCGTAGAGTCCGTAGAGCACGTTCATCAGGGTGGATTTCCCTGCGCCGTTTTCTCCCAGCAGACAGTGGACCTGCCCGGGCTCTACGACCAAATCGATGTGGTCATTGGCTACCAGGGATCCGAATCGCTTCGTGATCCCTCTCAGTTCGAGTTTCAAAACCCCAACCAATCTGTGTGTGGATGGATCTGCTCCGGCGCGTTGTCGGCGGCAGGGCAACGGGTAATCCCAGCCTAGTGTCCGCAGGGGTCCCTGGGCAGAGAGGGCTGGCAAGCAAAACGCTGCAGGCAAAACTCTGCAGGCAAAACGCTGCAAGCAAAACAGAGCGCGCTGCCCTTCGGCCGGGGTAACGGCGGAAGGGCAGCGCGCCCCGCGGTGTAGTGCTTATTTGGCCGGGCTGGACTTCGACTCGACCTTGACGGTGCCGGAAACGATGTCCTTCTTCAGCTGGTCCAGCTCGCTCTTCAGGTCTGCCGGCACGGCGGCGTCGAGATCGTGGAACGGAGCCAGCGCCACGCCGCCGTTTTCGAGCGTGCCGATGTACGGTGCGGCGTCGAACTTGCCGTCCTTGTCGTCCTTGATGACCGTCTCCACCGCGGTGGACATGGTCTTCTGGACCGAGGACAGGATCACGGACTTGTAGTCGGGGGCGGTCAGGTAACCGTCGGAGTCAACCCAGATCAGCTTGGCGTCCTTGCCCTTGGACTTGGCCTCCAGAATCGCGCTGCCTGCGCCCGAACCCACCGGGCCGGCCACGGGAAGGATGATGTCCGCGCCCTGGTCCAGGAAGCCCTGGGTGAGGACCTTGCCCTTGTCGACCTGCTTGAAGTCGCCGACGAAGGTGCCGTCCTGCTTGGCCTTGTCCCAGCCAATAAGCTGGACGTTCTTGCCCTTCTTGTCGTTGAAGTACTTCACGCCGTCGGCAAAGCCGTCCATGAAGATCGTGACAGTCGGGATGTTGATGCCGCCGAAAGTGGCCACCTTCCCGGTCTTCGAGGTGCCGGCCGCCAGGTAGCCGGCCAGGAACGCGGCCTGGGCCGTGTCGTAGACGATCGGCTTGACGTTCTTGGGGAACGTGGGGTCGTTGTAGTCGATGATCGCGAAGTGGCTGTTCGGATTGGCCGTGGCGATGGACTTCGTGGCGTCGCCGAGGAGGAAGCCGACAGTGACGGTGAGCTTGCAGCCCTGCTGCACCATGGAGCGCAGGTTGGGGTCGTAGTCGGTGTCAGCCTTGGACTGGACGTGCTTCTCCTGGATGCCGAGGTCCTTGACGGACTGCTGCAAACCTTCGTAGCCGGACTGGTTGAACGACTTGTCGTCGAATCCACCGGAGTCGGAGACCATGCATGCGGTGTAGTCCGACTTCGTCGCGGAGCCGGAGGCACCCGACGACGACGGGGCAGCTCCGCAGCCGGTGAGCAACAGTGCGGCCGCACCCGCGGTGGCGACGCCGGCCATGGAACCGCGCTTGAGGGTTGCACGCAGTGAGTTCTTCAATTTTCCTCCAGGAAGAAAGGGTTGGCGCTACGACAGGAGTTCAATGAGTGTCTGTTTCGGGTGGTTCGACCCAAACTGAAGTTGTCACTGACGGATTCGCAGCACTGCGCCGAGGCGCACGGATGCAAGCTACTTTAGTGTCCTGCGACACGTGCAGTAACACGGTTCACAGGGAATACCCAGATTGTTGAGAACTTGTTACCAATCGGTAGTCCCGTGCCGTCCGCGCAGGCCACGCTCAAACGCCTCCGGCGCCGGTTCCGCAAGGGAACCGGCGCCGGAGGCGTGTCTTTTGGGGCCTTGGGCCAAGCTAGAGCCGGACGAGCATCTTGCCGGTGTTGGCGCCGTCGAGCAGGTCCATGAACGCCTGCGGCGCGTTCTGGAGTCCGTCCACGACGGTCTCGTCGTAGCGCACGGTGCCGTCGGCGAGCCACGCGGACATCGCCCCGACGAACTCGGCCATGTGCTGCCAGTAGCCGCTGACGAGGAAGCCCTTGAGCGTCAGCTGCTTGCCGATGGCAAGCATGAGGTTCCGCGGAGCCGGGGTGGGTTCGGTCGCGTTGTACTGCGAAATGGCGCCGCACATGGCCACCCGGCCGCCGACGGTGAGCGCGGACAGCGCGGCTTCGAGGTGTTCGCCGCCGACGTTGTCGAAGTAGACGTCGATCCCGCGTTCCCCGGCCGCGGCAGCAAGCTGTTCGGCCACCGGGCCATCGTGGTAGTTGAACGCTGCGTCGAAGCCGAGTTCCAGCAGACGGGCGACCTTTTCCGCGGATCCGGCGCTGCCGATGACGCGGGAGGCACCCATGGCCTTGGCGATCTGGCCCACGAGCGAGCCCACGGCACCTGCGGCACCCGAGACGAAGACGACCTCTCCGGCCTTGAACTCCGCAACCTTCAGCAGGCCGGCGTACGCCGTCAGGCCGGTCATGCCCAGCGCGCCGAGGAATGCTGACGCCGGGGCGAGGTCGGTGCGTGCCGGGGTGGTCGCGGCAGCGTCAAGGACGGCGTATTCGCGCCAGCCCAGCGAATGGACGACGGCGTCGCCCACCTTGCGGTCCGCGGACCGGGACGCGATAACCTCCCCGACCGCGCCGCCGTCGAGCGCTTTGTCCAGGGCGAACGGGGCCGAGTAGGACTTCACGTCATTCATGCGGCCGCGCATGTAGGGGTCCACCGAGATGTAGAGGTTGCGGACCAGGACCTGGCCGTCCTGCAGCTCGGGCAGCCGGGACTCGGCGAGGCGGAAGTTCTCCGGAACGGGACGGCCGTGCGGCCGGGATGCCAGCTGGATCTCGCGGGTGCTGGCCGGGAGGGTGGTTTCGGTGTTGGCGCTCATGCGGCGACCTCCATGATCTTGATGTCGACAGTGATGTTGCCACGGGTGGCGTTGGAATAGGGGCAAATCTGGTGGGCCCGGGCCACCAGGTCCTCGGCGGTCTGCCGGTCCACGGCGGGCAGGGCGATCTCGAGCTCTGCGGCCAGGCCGTATCCGGCTCCGTCCGCGAGGGCGCCGAAGTGGATCTTGGCGGCGACGGCGGAATCGGTCAGGTCCGCCCGTTCCTTGCGTCCGACGAGGCGAAGGGCGGAGTGGAAGCATGCGGCGTAGCCGGCGGCGAACAGCTGCTCCGGGTTGGTTCCGGCGCCGTCGCCGCCGAGTTCCACCGGACTGGCGAGGGTGACCTGGAGTTTGCCGTCATTGCTCACAGCGGTACCGTCGCGGCCTTCGCCCGAGGCCAGCGCTTCGGCGGTGTAGAGAGTCTTCATGGGGTTCCGTTCTCGTGGAGGGACATAGGGGTTCAGCGGGGAACTCGCCGGAAGCCTGCGGAGTCGCCGGGAACTTCCGGCGAGTTGGCACGCCTCCCGCGATTTCGACGTCGACGCGCCGGGCTGCCGGGGAGGCTCAGTGGGAGGCCTGGAGCGCGCCGGCCAGCCGGCCCAGGGTTTCGCGGAGCTGGTCCAGTTCCGCCGGCGTGAGGCCGGCGGCGTCGGCGAGCCGCTGCGGGATGCCGCTGGCCTTGGCGCTGAGTGCGGCGCCGGCGTCGGTGAGGGAGATCTGCACGCGGCGCTCATCCTCGACGGACCGGCGGCGCTGGACGAGGCCGAGCGCTTCGAGCCGCTTGAGCAGCGGCGAGAGCGTTCCGGAGTCGAGCCCGAGCTCCTCCCCCAGCTCACGGACGCTGCGCGGCTCCGCTTCCCACAGCACCAGCATGGCCAGGTACTGCGGGTACGTCAGGCCGAGCTCCTCCAGCATGGGCCGGTAGGCGGCCGTGGCAGCACGGGAGGCCGAGTACATCGCAAAGCACACCTGCCGGTTCAGGCGGAGCGCTTCCGAAGCGGCCGTGCGGGTCCCCTCCGGCGTGGTCATAACACCACTCTACGCCACAACCAAGTTGCACGCAATTCAGTTGTGCACAACCTAAATGGATGTTGGGAACTCGACCCCGGCGTCGTGCTGTCACAGGTGCGGAGATCCGGCGCGTCGAACCCGGGATGCAGGGTTTCGGGGCCGGAGGCTAGAGGTCGCGGAGCGTGCGCAGCGCCGCTGCCGCGAGGACCCGGATGCCGAGGCCCAGGGCGCGTTCGTCCAGGATGTAGTCGCCGCGGTGGAGGTCGTACTCCTCACCGCCTGGCGTCTTGGTGCCCAGGCGCATCATGGCACCGGGCAGGTCCGCCAGGAACCACGCAAAGTCTTCCCCGCCCATGGACTGGGGCGTGAGGACGACGGCGCCTTCACCGATTTCCGCGCGGGCCGCGGCCTCGATCAACGCAGTCTCGTGTTCGGAGTTCACCACCGGCGGCACGCCGCGGGTGTGTTCCAGGAGGACGTCGACGCCGTAGGGCTCGGCGACCTGGCGGACGACGTCGTCAAGGAGCTCGCCGGCGCTGTGCCAGGCGTCGCGGTCCAGGCACCGCATGGTGCCGGCCATGAAGCCGCTGCCCGGAATGGCGTTCGGGGCGGACCCGGCGGAAATCTGGCCCCACACTACCGAGACGCCGCTGCGGACGTCGACGCGGCGGGAGAGCACGGCGGGAACGTTGACAGCGATCTGGGCCAGGGCGAAGACGAGTTCTTCGGTCAGGTGCGGGCGTGAGGTGTGGCCGCCGCGGCCGGAGAGCTCAATCTTGATGGTGTCCGAGGCAGAGGTGATGGCCCCGATCCGGGTGCCGATCTTGCCGACTTCGATCCTGGGGTCGCAGTGCAAGGCCAGGATACGGGGCACGCCTTCCAGGACGCCCTGCTCGATGCAGGCGTGCGCGCCCCCGGGCATGGTTTCCTCGGCGGGCTGGAAGATGATCCGGACCGAGCCCCGGAGCGGCGAGTGCTCGTGCATGCGCTGCAGGATCAGGGCGATGCCCAGCATCGTGGTGGTGTGGACGTCGTGTCCGCACGCGTGGGTGACGCCATGGTGTTTGGACGCGAACTCGAGACCGGTTTCCTCGATGATGGGAAGGGCATCGATGTCACCGCGGAGGGCCGTGGCGATGGGGCCCTCCCCGACGTCGACCGTGACGCCCGTGCCTTCAAGGCGGCGGGGCTTCAGGCCTGCAGCCTCGAGCCGTTGCACCAGCTTCTCAGTGGTGCGGAACTCCTTGAAGGAGAGCTCCGGGTGCGCATGGAGGTCACGGCGGAAAGCGATTAGCTCCGGCAGGAGGGGCTCCAGCCACGGCCCCACCAGTGTGGTGGGCTCAGCTTCAGTAGTGTAGTTGCGCACGGAATAACTCTAGCGAGCGCTCAAGGAATAGCGGCATCGCGGACGGCGCGTTACGGATTCCTGCACGACGGCTGGCCGGCAATGCGCCAGTCCCAGGCGGGAGGAACGCCTACAGTACGTCGGTATCGCCGCTGGCCTTGAGCGCGTCAACGGCCTGCTTCACCCGTTGCGAGTGTTCCTTGTGCATGACCAGCAAGGCATCAGGGGTGTCCACGACCACGACGTCCTTGATCCCGATCAGGGCGATCACACGCTTCGTGTCGGAAACGACCACGCCGCTGGCGTCCTCGGTGAAGACGCGGGCGCCCTCGCCTATCACGGTGACGTCCTTGACTTCCTTGGCGCTGTTGAGCCGGCCCACGGAGGCGAAGTCCCCGACGTCGTCCCAGCGGAAGGTCCCGGGTACAACGGCGACGTCCCCTGCGGCAGCAGCCGGTTCGGCCACGGCGTAGTCAATCGCGATCTTGGGCAGCGTCGGCCAGATCCGGGCCGTGACTTCGTCCCGCTGCGGGGTGTCCCAGGCCCGGGCGATTTCCTGCAGGCCGGCGAAGAGCTCCGGCTGGTTCGCTTCGAGGTGCTTGAGCATGAGCGATACCGGCGCGACGAACATGCCGGCGTTCCAGACGTATTCCCCGCTGTCCAGATACTGCTGGGCAACTTCCTCGCTGGGCTTCTCCACGAACTCCACCACGGACTGCGCACTGGGGGCGTCCGGGATGTTGAGGCTCGCGCCCGAACGGATGTAGCCGAAGCCCGTGGACGGGTGTGTGGGCTTGATGCCGATCGTGACGATCTTCCCGGCGGCCGCGGTGTAGATGGCCTCGCGGACGGCGTCCTGGAAGAGCTCGTCCGGGCTGATGACCTGGTCCGCAGCGAAGGAGCCCATGATGGTGTCCGGGTCCCGCTCGTGGAGGATGGCCGCGGCAAGGCCGATCGCCGCGCCGGAGTCCTTGGGCTCGCTCTCCAGCACCAGGTCAGCGTCCTGGACCTCGGGCAGCTGCCGGCAAACCGCTGCACGGTGGGCCGAGCCGGTGACGACAAGCACGTGCTTGCCGGCGAGCGGCTGCAGGCGGTCGTAGGTTGCACGCAGCAAAGTGCTGCCTGAGCCGGTCAGGTCGTGGAGGAATTTCGGAGCTGCGGCCCGGGACAGAGGCCAGAGGCGGGTCCCCACGCCGCCTGCGGGAATTACCGCTATGAATCGGTCCAGCGGTGAAACCTGGCTTGTCGCTTTGTCTGTAGTCATCACGGCTACTTTAGCTGAACTCGGCCGATTCACCCCTGAATGCTTCCCCTCAGCTTTCGCATTACCGCCCGAATGTGGCGTTCGTCTCAAAACCGGCGCAAAACCGCGCCGCAGCCTGTCACCATCGGGTTCCCAAATTGAATAAGCTGTGGGCGAAGCCTAGATTTAGGCTTGAGCTTACGAGTGCTCTCGCAGCAGGCGTTCCCCCCGCGTGGATCCCATGCCAGCGCCGCTGTGTTGCAGGGAGGTTTATTCAGTGCCGACAAAACCAGCTGGCACCTTGTACCGCGGCCGTGAAGGCATGTGGTCCTGGGTTGGACATCGCATTACCGGTGTAGTGATCTTTTTCTTCTTGTTGGTCCATGTGCTGGACACCTCATTGGTGCGTGTGTCCCCCGAGGCCTACACCGCCGTGATTGGTGCCTACAAGAACCCCCTGATGGCCCTGGGTGAAACGGGCCTTGTTGCAGCGATCGTGTTCCATGCCTTCAACGGCCTGCGGATCATCGCGGTGGACTTCTGGAAGAAGGGCGCAAAGTACCAGCGCCAGATGCTGTGGACGGTCCTGGGTCTCTGGGTTGTCGTCATGGTGGGCTTCTCCATCCGCCACCTTTCCATCGCCTTTGGAGGTCACTAAGCCATGACTGCAACGCAGATCCAGAGCCCGCGCAGCGGGAAGATCCAGCCAAAGTACCGCCGCCATGGCGCTTCCAAGGGCAACTTCGAGATGCTCGCCTGGCTGTTCATGCGGCTTTCCGGCGTCGTGCTGGTTGTCCTGATCTTCGGCCACCTGACCGTGAACCTCCTGGTGGGTGAAGGCATCCACGCCATCGACTTCGGTTTCGTGGCCGGCAAGTGGGCTGATCCCTTCTGGCAGGTCTGGGACCTGGCCATGCTGTGGCTCGCCATGCTCCACGGCACCAACGGCGTGCGGACCATCATCAATGACTACGCCGAGAAGGACTCCAGCCGTCTCGCGCTGAAGATCGTGCTCTACGCAGCCACCACGGTCATCATCATCCTGGGCACGCTGGTCATCTTCACGTTCGACCCGTGCCCCGTGGTCAACGGCGCGCAGCTGGCGGGCGGATTCTGCCCGACGCCGTAGTGGCGTTCCGTCCCGGACCATTGCCCCAGGGCACGATCTGACGGTCCGTCACGACAACCGATCATTGCCTGCCCAGCGCAGGCAAGAGATTTCCCCGAGACCTCACCGGGCAGGCTCCGCCGGCCGGAGGTTTCACAGCGAATTTTGAGAGAAAGAGCGTCTGGTATGCAGGTCCATAAGTACGACGTCGTCATCGTCGGTGCCGGTGGCGCCGGGATGCGCGCGGCGATCGAATCAGGTCAGCGCGCGAAAACAGCGGTACTGACCAAGCTTTACCCCACCCGCTCCCACACCGGCGCGGCACAGGGCGGCATGTGTGCGGCACTGGCCAACGTCGAGGAAGACAACTGGGAATGGCACACCTTCGACACCATCAAGGGCGGCGACTACCTGGTTGACCAGGACGCCGCCGAGGTCATGGCGAAGGAAGCGATCGACGCCGTCCTGGACCTGGAAAAAATGGGCTTGCCGTTCAACCGCACGCCCGAGGGCCGCATTGACCAGCGCCGCTTCGGTGGCCACACCCGCGACCACGGCAAGGCTCCGGTCCGCCGCGCATGCTACGCCGCCGACCGCACCGGCCACATGATCCTGCAGACCCTGTACCAGAACTGCGTCAAGCACAACGTCGAGTTCTACAACGAGTACTACGTCCTTGACCTGCTCACTGTCGAGGAAGACGCAGTCCGCGAGGACGGCACGCCGTACAAGCAGAAGCGCGTTGCCGGCGTCGTCTCCTACGACCTCGCCTCCGGTGAGCTGCACGTCTTCCAGGCCAAGTCCGTGGTGTTCGCCTCCGGCGGCGCGGGCAAGGTCTTCAAGACCACGTCCAACGCCCACACCCTCACCGGTGACGGCATGGGCATCGCGTTCCGCCGCGGCATCCCCCTGGAGGACATGGAGTTCTTCCAGTTCCACCCGACAGGACTTGCAGGCCTGGGCATCCTCCTTTCCGAGGCCGCCCGCGGCGAGGGCGCGATCCTGCGCAACTCCGAGGGTGAGCGCTTCATGGAGCGCTACGCCCCGACCATCAAGGACCTCGCCCCCCGCGACATCGTGGCCCGCTCCATGGCCAACGAGGTCCGCGAAGGACGCGGCTGCGGCCCGAACAAGGATTACGTCCTCCTGGACCTGACGCACCTTGAGCCTGCGCACATCGACGCCAAGCTGCCGGACATCACCGAGTTCGCCCGCACCTACCTGGGTGTCGAGCCGTACACGGAGCCGGTCCCGGTCTTCCCGACGGCGCACTACGCCATGGGCGGGATCCCCACCAACATCACCGCCGAGGTCCTCCAGGACAACGACACCATTGTTCCGGGCCTCTACGCCGCCGGTGAAGTTGCCTGCGTGTCCGTGCACGGTTCCAACCGGCTGGGCACCAACTCGCTGCTGGACATCAACGTCTTCGGCAAGCGCGCCGGCATTGCCGCCGCGGAGTACGCCAAGACGGCTGATTTCGTGGAGCTCCCGGCCGACCCGGAGGCCTACACGCTGAACCTCCTGGAGCACGTGCGCACGTCAGACGGCACCGAGAAGGTCGCTGCAATCCGCAAGGAACTGCAGGACACGATGGATGCCAACATGCAGGTGTTCCGCACCGCCGACACGCTGAACCAGGTCCTGACGGACATTGCGTCCTTCGAGGAGCGGTACCAGCGCATCAGCGTCCAGGACAAGGGCAAGCGCTTCAACCTGGACCTGCTCGAGGCCGTGGAACTGGGCTTCCTGCTGGAACTGGCCAAGGTCATGACCGTAGCGGCCCTGCACCGCGAGGAATCCCGCGGCGGCCACTTCCGCGAGGACTTCCCCGAGCGCGACGACGAAAAATTCATGAAGCACTCCATGGCGTACAAGGATGAACACGCACCGGCCGACGGTTCCGCCGAGTCGATTGCGGGCATCCGGCTTGCCACCAAACCGGTGGTCTTTACGCGTTACGAGCCGATGGTGAGGAAGTACTAAAATGACCGCTGAACTCGCTGAGCCAGCCTCCAAGATCGAACTGCCCGCGCACATCGGCGGCGGCGGGGACATCCCGTCCTTCGACGTCCACCTGCGGGTGCGCCGCTACAACCCGGAGGTCTCCGACGAGTCCACCTGGGACGACTTCCACGTGACCATGTACGGCACGGACCGTGTCCTCGACGCCCTGCACAAGATCAAGTGGGAAATCGACGGCAGCGTCTCCTTCCGCCGCTCCTGCGCCCACGGCGTCTGCGGCTCCGACGCCATGCGCATCAACGGCCGCAACCGCCTCGCCTGCAAGACGCTCCTGAAGGATCTGGACACGTCCAAGCCCATCACGGTCGAGCCCATCAAGGGCCTGCCGGTGGAGAAGGACCTGATCGTGGACATGGAACCGTTCTTCCAGTCCTTCCGCGAAGTCATGCCCTTCCTGATCAACCGCGGCCACGAGCCCACCAAGGAACGCCTGCAGTCCGCCGAGGACCGCGAACGGTTCGACGACACCACCAAGTGCATCCTTTGCGCCGCGTGCACCTCGTCCTGCCCGGTGTTCTGGACCGACGGCCAGTACTTCGGCCCGGCGGCGATCGTCAACGCGCACCGCTTCATCTTCGATTCCCGCGATGACGCCGGCGACATGCGCCTGGAGATCCTCAACGACAAGGAAGGCGTGTGGCGCTGCCGCACCACCTTCAACTGCACCGAAGCATGCCCCCGCGGCATCCAGGTCACGCAGGCGATCGCCGAGGTCAAGCAGGCCATCCTGTCCCGCAAGATCTAGAACCTGGCTCGCCAGACCAACAGAGCCAGCACCTGGACAACAGCATCACGACGACGGCGCCTCTCACCTTCCGGGTGGGGGCGCCGCCGTCGTCTGACCGCTCAATGGCCGGCAGCACGCACCGGGTCCCACCACGCAACGATAAGGGTCACCATGTCCCGATCTGAAAAGGGGCTCCTTCAGCCACAAAGTGGCAGACACCGTGAGGGCGGCGGAATTCATGCGCGAGTCCGGCCGGCCGGTATCGCTGCTCGTGGGGCATTCCTTTGGCGGCGCCGAAGTGGACCTGGGCGGAAAACGGGTGAAAATCCGGCGTCACTTCGTCGAGGACCTGGACAAGGCTGACCTCACGGACTGCATCAGGGAGCTGCACAAGCCGCTCATGGTGCTCCACTCCCCCACGGACAACACGGTGGGAATCGAGAACGCCAGCACCATCTTCCAGACGGCCCGGCACCCGCGCAGCTTCGCCTCGCTGGAAGGCAGCGATCACCTGCTGACCGGGAAAGGCCACGCTGCCCGCGCTGCGAAGATTATTTCGGCGTGGGCCGATCAGTACCTCGACGCCGGAAGGTAGCAACTGACGGGCGGCGCCGCTCGCGCGGCTCGGCCGGCGTCTTGCCCGGCTGTACCCGGCGGGCGCCCCACCCGTTCGTGCCGGCAGCGGGGCTGCTGGCCAGGTCCCCTTCGCGGACCGCGGACCAGGCGGCGGACACCATGTAGACCTGGCTGATCAGGTTGAACCAGATGAGCAGCCCGATGATAATTGCAAAGGGCGCCAGGATGGGGTTCCGGCCTGCGTTGCCCAGGAGTGCGGCGCTGAAGATCTGCAGCACGGAAGTGCCCACGGCGGCGAGGATGGTGCCCTCCAGCAGGGATTGCCGGGCCAGCTTCAGGCCTGCGGCCAGCCGGAACATGATCAGGGCCGTGCACCAGCCGAGCAGGAGCGGTACCGCGATCTTGATGGACGTTGTCAGCGGCACGGCGACCAGCGGGTCCAGCTGAAGCTGCTCGGACACCCAGCCGGCGGCAGTGCCGAACACCAGGGACACCCCGGCGCTGATCACGAGGGCGGCCCCCAGCAGCAGGAGGGTGCCGGCGTCGCGCAGTTTCAGGAGGACCGGGTTCATCTTCAGCGGACTGAGGCGCATGACGCCCCGGAGCCCCTCCCGCAGGCCGGCAAGCCAGCCCAGCGACGTCACCACGGTCACCACCGCCGCGATCACCGCCGTCCAGCCCAGGCCGGTGGGGTTCAGCAGGTCCTGCGGATTTACGAGGCCTTCGCGGCCGTCGACCTTCAAGAGTCCAGGTGCGTTCACCGCGACGCTGCTGACGACGCGGTCCAGCAAGGCGGGCTGCCCGCGCAGCACGAGCCCGGCAATGGAGAAACCGGTGGCCAGCAGCCCGGTGATCGAGAAGAACATGTTGAAGCCGATGCCGGCGCTCATGAGCGGGCCGTGCTGGAGGTTGTAGTGCTGGAAGGCCCGCATGGGCCGGAAGGCGTTAAGCCGGGCCAGCAGCCACTGGATCAACGGCATGAGTGCCGCCGGTCCCCTGCCGCCTGTGCGGCGTGCCTTGCCCCAGTCGACCTGTCTGCGGATGACTTCGAGTTTCAGCCGGGCAAGCTCGGTGGGAAGGGGAGGCTCAGCGGGGGCCTGTTGCGCCGCGCGGGCCTCTGTCGTCGTCAGGTTCGGTACCAAAGTCAAGCTCTTCCCGTAGCTGCCAAATGCCGTTGTCGTCGTGTTCGTAAAGTCCCATGCTAGCGACAGGGAACGTGGCCCTGTAATCGCTGAGCGCCGTTTCGGCCTCGTCGAGGCTTTCCGGCGCCACGTCATGGGCGACAGTGACGTGCGGGTGGTACGCGAACGGCAGCTCGCGTTCCAGCGGTCCGGCCTGGAGTTGCCGGTGCAGGTTGACGCAGTCGCCGAAGCCGTCTTCGACGTTGAGGAAGACGACCGGGGAGACGGGGCGGAAGGATCCCGTGCCGGCGATGCTCACGGTGAACGGTTCCTGCTTGCGGGCCACGTCCCGCACATGGCTCCGCGTTGCTTCCCAGTCCTGGGTCATCGTGGTTGTCACGAGCGTGATGTGGGCGGGAATGACACTGGCCATCGGGTCCCCGAAGGACGCCCGCCAGCGCTGGAGTTCCTCGGCGATCTCCGACGGAAAGCCCAGGATCACGCCGATGCTGATGCCTTCGCTGCGTGCATGTCCGTTGGACTCCGGAACTCCGTCCGGCCCGGGAGCACTGCGACCCTCGTGGGCATCCCGCTCCCTGCCAGCCGTGCCCTGGAGGGCGTGGCTGGCCTGCGGGGTGCCTTTCGCGGTGCCTTTGTTGAGGGAGGACATTGACCTAGCGGACTCCCTGGGACCCGGCGTACGGCAGGAAGCCCACCTTGGCATAGACGTCGCGGAGCGTGACCGAGGCGATCTCGCGGGCCTTGTCCGCGCCGAGGGCCAGGAGCCGGTCCAGTTCGGCGGGATCGTCCAGCAGCTCATTCGCCCGGTCCCGGATCGGCGTCAGGCGCTCGGCCACGACCTCGGCCAGGTCCACTTTGAGATGTCCGTACATTTTGCCCTCGTAGGCGGCGACGATGGATTCCACGCTCTGCCCGGAGATCGCCGAGTAGATGGTCAGCAGGTTGGACACGCCGGGCTTGGCCTCGCGGTCGAAGCGGATTTCCGTCTCCGTGTCCGTCACGGCGGACTTGATCCGCTTGGCGATGACCTTCGGATCGTCCAGGAGGTTGATGAGCCCGGCCGGTGACTCCGCGGATTTGGACATCTTGGCGGTGGGGTTCTGGAGATCGTAGATCTTCGCCGATTCCTTCTGGATGAAGGGCTGCGGCACCGTGAACGTTTGGCCGAAGCGTGAATTGAAGCGCTGGGCGAGGTCCCGGCTGAGTTCCACGTGCTGGCGCTGGTCCTCGCCTACCGGCACACCGTGCGGCTGGTAGAGGAGGATGTCCGCGGCCTGCAGGATGGGGTACGTGAACAGTCCGACGCTTGCCTGTTCCGAGCCGTGCTTGAGGGCTTTGTCCTTGAACTGGGTCATCCGGGACGCTTCACCGAAACCCGTGATGCAGTTCAGGACCCACGCCAGCTGGGCATGCTCCGGCACCTGGGATTGGACGAACAGCGTGCATTTGTCCACGTCGACGCCGCCCGCAATGTACTGCGCGGCCGTGACCCTGGTGCGGTGGGCCAGTTCGGCCGGGTCCTGCGGGACGGTGATCGCGTGGAGGTCCGGGATGAAGAAGACGGCGTCGTACTCGTCCTGCATCCTCACCCAGTTCACAAGGGCGCCGAGGTAGTTGCCCAGGTGCAGGGAGTCTGCGGAGGGCTGCATCCCGGACAGGATCCGGTGCCGCGCACCGGCAGCCGGAACGCCGGCGTTGGCGGCGGCGGCGTCAGGTGAAGCGGCGTCGGTCACGGTTGAAGCAGAGGTCATGCGTGGAAGCCTTACGACTAGAGCCGGTAGTCCACTACCAGCGGGGCGTGGTCGGAGAAGCGTGTGTCCCAGGACGGTGCCCGGTCAACAACGGCTGACACTGCGGCAGCAGCGAGAGCGGGCGTGGCCATGTGGTAATCGATGCGCCAGCCGGTGTCGTTGTCGAAGGCCTGGCCCCGTTGCGACCACCAAGTGTAGGGGCCGTCGACGTTACCCGCCAGGCCCCTGTGAACATCCTTCCAGCCGATTTCCTCGCCGAAGAAGCGGTCGAAATAGGCGCGCTCCTCCGGAAGGAAGCCCGCGCGTTTGACGTTGCCCTTCCAGTTCCTGATGTCCAGTTCCGTGTGGCCCACGTTGAGGTCACCCACCACGAGGGCGTGATCGCTGTGCTTGGCCAGTTCCGGCAGCCGGTTGACCATGACGTCAAGGAAGCGGAACTTGTCGTCCTGCTTGGGGGTGCCGGCCTCGCCGGAGTGCACGTAGGCGCTGACCACGGTCAGCCGGGAGGCCTGCCCGGCAGCGTCGCGGACGGTGTAGTCGGCTTCGACCCAGCGGCCGGCGGTGGCGAAGTAGTCGTCCCCGATCCCGACGCGGGTGGCGAGGGGTTCGGTGCGGGAGGCGATGGCAACGCCGGCGCGGCCCTTGGCTTCGGCCTCCGCGTGCAGGATGTACCAGCCTGCGCCGAGCAGCTCATGGACGATCGCGTCGGGCGCGCGGACCTCCTGCAGGCACAGGATGTCCACCCCGCGGGGCTCCAGCCATTCCGCCATGCCCTTCTTATAGGCGGCGCGAAGGCCGTTGACGTTGACGGATGCGATGCGAAGGTGGTCCTTCTCCAATGCCGAGCTCACCCGATCCACTCTAGTCGATGATGGTTCCGCGGACGGGCTCGTCGGAACCGCCCCCGGACTTGATCATGTCCCGCGCGTTGGCGGCGGTGATCTCGATGGTTTCCAGTGCCCGGCGGATCGTGTCGTGGTCCGCGCCGGCACCCTTGGCGCGCTCTTGCTCCACAACACGGACCTGCACCTGGACAATCTTGAAGGAGTGGTCCAGCTTCATGTCGCGGGCCCCGTCGGATGCGCGGTGTCCGCTGGCAAGGCGCGTGTTGCCCTGGTCAACGCTGCCGGACGACGGCGCACGGCCGGTCGCGGCGTTGAAGGCGTTCTGGGCCTCGTTCAGCTTGGCTCCCGCCTTCCTGGCGGCCTTCTGGATGCTGAAGACGACGAACGATGCCAGGGCGAGCCAGAAGGCGGCAATGATCGCCACGACCCAGCCGACGACGTCGTTCTGGTTGGCCGCGAAGATCACTGCGACGATGAACGCGATGATGAAGACCATCATTCCCGGTCCGCTGATCCGGAACATGGAGAACCGGGACCTGGCCGGGTTGAACGCGGACGATTTTGGCGCTGACGCGGAGTTGCCCAGAGATTGCATGCCCCCATTATCGCAAACACCTGCCGCGGCCCGTCCCGCTTCCACCCCGGGCGAACGGAGGGCCCGCCAACCAAATGCTCCCCAGCCCAAGTAACTCGCAGCAGGGGCCGTTCTGAGTCCTCAGAACGGCCCCTGCTGCGAGTCAGTTGGGTGCGGGTCACTTGGGTGCGGGTCAGTTGGTGATTCCGGGGATCGGGCTCCCCGCGCAGGCCTCAGGACAGGACCAGGCAGAACGGGTGGCCGCTCGGGTCCGTGAAAACCCGGTACGAATTTCCACCGCCCGCCTGGCGTGCGGCGCCAAGCTTCAGCACTTCCGCCTCACCGGCGTCGAGGTCTCCGACTTTCACATCCACGTGCATCTGCTGCGGATGGTCCGCGTGCGGCCACTGCGGCCGGACCAGCCGGTCCACGCGCTGGAAGGCAACGGCGGGACGGTCGGCGGCGTCGCCGATCGAGATCCAGTCCTCGTCTTCCTGCACCCGGATCATGCCCAGCAGCTGCTGGTAGAAGGCGGCCAGCGTGTCCGGATCCTCGCAGTCGATCACGAGGGCGTGCCATGTGCCGATCATGGGATCTCCGTTTCCTTGGATGGTTATTTGAGGAAGAGTCCGCGCAGGCGACCGGTGGTGAGCGTGACCCCGAGGGCAATCATCACGAGGTAGTAGCCGACATGCACGGCCGTGGCCGGAGTGAACGCCCCAACGCTGATCTGGCGCAGCAGCTCCACGCCGTGCCACAGCGGCATGGCCTGGATCAACAACTGGATGGACTGCGGATACACGCTCAGCGGGTAGAACGTGGCGCTGAAGAGGAACATCGGCAGCATCACGAAATTGATCCAGTCCATCTGCTGGAAGGTCTTCATGAAGCTCGTGATTCCCATCCCGAAGCTCGCGAAGCCGAATGCGATCAGCACCGATGCCGGAACCATCAGGAGCGCCCACGGAGTGGTGATCAACCCCATCACGCCCATCACGGCCGTGAACCCGGTGGCGTACATGAATCCTCGGAGCAGGGCCAGGAAGATCTCCCCCATGGCGACATCCAGCGGCCCGAGCGAGGTGTAGAGCATCCCCTGGTAGAGCTTGGCGAAGTTCATCTTGAAGAAGACGTTCCAGGTGGAGTCGTAGACGGCACCGTTCATGGCGGAGACGGCCAGCAGCGCCGGGGCAATGTAGGCGGCGTAGGAGATCGCCTGCCCGTCCGGGCCCTGCACGGTGCCGACGATCGCGCCCAGGCCCACGCCCATGGAGATCAGGTACAGCACGGGTTCGAAGAAGCCGGAGACCATCACGAGCCAGTTGCTGCTCTTGGTGGCCATGAGCCCGCGGGCGACGACGGCGCGGACGTTGCGGGAGTAGAGCGGCCCGAAGCGCCGGTTGCGGGCAGCCTCGGTGACGCTGGTGCTGCCCGGAGTGTGGGCCCCGGGGTTGTGGCTCGCCGACAGGGTGCTCATGCGCCCATCCTTTTCGCGAACTGGCGGGTGGTCAGGACCCAGCCGGCCGCCGCCAGGCCCAGCAGGAACAGCAGGTGCACGATCGTGAGCAACGGCGCCTCCTGGTAGCTGTAGGTGAGGACCCGGCCCAGCTCGGTGCCGTGCCAGATCGGTGAGATCCAGCCGATCCAGCGCACGGAAAGAGGGAGGGTGTCCAGTGGAAAGAAGGTGCCGGAGAACAGGAACAATGGCATGACGATGAACCGCATGACCATGGCGAATTGTCCCTTGTCATGCTGGATCGTTGCAGCGTAGGCCATGAGCGGCAGGCCGAACGAGAGTCCGGCCAGCGTGGCCACGAGGATCGAGACCCAGCTCCAGCCGCCCGGTGCTGCCCCGAACAGCGCCACAACGGCAAGGTAAATGGCCGACTGCAGGAGCAGGCGGGCGGTAACGGCGATGATGTGGCCGCCGGCAATCTGCTCGGGCGTCAAGGGCGAGGCGTGCGGGCCGTAGTAGACCCGGCGCCATTTGAAGCCGTCCATCACGGGGAAGGTGAACTCCCCGGCAGTCGTCATGACGGCGGCCGAGATCAGCAGGGCCGGCGCGATGAAGGTGATATAGCCGACGCCGCCAAAGGCCCCCGCGCCGTTGGCCTCGACCAGCGTGGCGAGGCCCACGCCCATGGCGAAGAGGTAGGCGGCCGGCTGCCCGACGCCGTACAGAACGATCGTCCAGCCGTAGCCCTTCATGACCCGGAGGACCTGCTCGGCGTAGTAGATCGCGCCCCACCGGCGGGCGCGGGCTGCAGAAACGGCAGGTGAGTGGGCGCGCAACGGTTCCGGCGGCCCGGTCGGCGCCGCGGCTGGCGCAGCAGCGTGCTCAGTCAACGAGGCTCCTGCCGGTCAGTCGGAGGAAGACATCCTCGAGCGAGGAGCGGCGGACGAGGGACGTGACGGGCCGCAGGCCCCGGGCGGAGACCTGCTCGAGGGCGGCTTCGCCGTCGTGGGCGTAGATGAGGACGCGGTCCGGCAGGGTTTCCAGCCGCTCGCCGATCCCTTCAAGCTCGGCGCCGATGGTGGCGTTGCGCTCCGAGCCGAAGCGGAGCTCCAGGACTTCGCGGGTCGAGTACTCGCGGATGAGGTTCGCGGGTGAGCCCTCGGCCATGATCCTGCCCTTGTCCACGACGATCAGCCGGTCGCACAATTGTTCGGCCTCGTCCATGTAGTGCGTGGTCAGGATCAGCGTGACGCCTTGTTCCTTGAGCCGGAACAGCCGGTCCCAGAGAATGTGGCGGGCCTGCGGGTCCAGGCCGGTGGTCGGCTCGTCGAGCAGCAGGATGCGGGGCTCGTTGATCAGGGAGCGGGCGATCGTCAGTCGGCGCTTCATGCCGCCGGACAGGGCGTCGACCTTGGACTTGGCCTTGTCGGTCAGCTGAGCGAATTCCAGCAGCTCATCGGCTTTGGTCCTGAGGTAGCTCATGGGCAGGCCGAAGTAGCGGCCATAGACCAGCAGGTTGTCCCGGACCTTCAGTTCCTCGTCCAGGTTGTCCTGCTGCGGCACCACGCCCAGGTGGGCGCGGACCTCCGGTCCGTGCTGGTCCGGGTCGAGTCCCATGATGCTCAGGCTGCCGGAGGTGCGCTGGGAGACCCCGCCGATCATCTTCATGGTGGTGGACTTGCCGGCGCCGTTGGGCCCAAGCAGGCCGAACGCCTCCCCGGCGGGCACGCGGAAGGAGATGCCGTCGACGGCGGTGACGTCGCCGTAGCGCTTGGTCAGGTTTTCGGCCGTAATGACGTACTCGGGAGCGCGATCAGCCGGGCTGCTTACACGTGATTGTTTTGAGGCAAGTTCGGACACCCGCACCACGGTAGTGGATCCCCGCAAACTATGAAAGAGTCTTTTCGTAAAAACTCCTGACGTATTCGTTTGGTTATGTTCGCCGCGGAGGGACGGGCGGAATCCCGCGGGGGTTGAGCCTGCCATAGCCGGCGCAACCACCGCGGGAGCGTCTCAGGCGGTGCCGGAGTGGCTTTCCTCTGCCTAGTGGCTTTCCTGGGCCAAGTGGCGTTCCGCCGTTTCCACCACGTTGGCCAGCAGCATGGCACGGGTCATCGGCCCCACGCCGCCGGGGTTGGGCGAAAGCCACGCGGCGACACCGGCCGCGGCCGGGTCCACGTCTCCGGTGACCACAGCCTTTCCGTTGCCGTCATCCACACGGCTGACGCCGACGTCGAGCACGATTGCCCCGGGTTTGAGGTCCTCCGCCTTAATCATGTGCGGCTGCCCGGCCGCAGCGATCACGACGTCGGCCTGCCGGAGTTCGGCGGGCAGGTCCACCGTGCCGGTGTGGGCCAGGATCACGGTGGCGTTAACGTCCTTGCGGGTCAGCAGGAGCCCCGCCGGCCGGCCGATGGTGACGCCGCGGCCCACCACGAGGACCCGTTTGCCGCTGAGCTTGATCCCGTGCCGGGTCAGCAGCTCCACGCAGCCCTTGGGCGTGCAGGGCAGCGGGGACTTCATGGGTCCGCTGACGTTGGCCACGAGCCGGCCCAGGTTCATCGGGTGCAGGCCGTCGGCGTCCTTTTCGGGGTCCATGGCCTCCAGGATGACGTCCTGGTCGATGTGTTTGGGCAGCGGCAGCTGGACGATGTAGCCGGTGCATTCCGGGTTCTCGTTAAGCTCCCGGACCACGGCCAGGAGTTCGTCCTGGGTGGTTTCTTCGGGCAGGTCGCGGCGGATGGAGGTGATGCCCACCTCGGCGCAGTCCTTGTGCTTGCCGCCGACATACCACGTGCTTCCCGGGTCGGAGCCGACCAGGATGGTGCCCAGGCCCGGGGTGATGCCCTTGGCCTTGAGCGCGGCGACGCGCTGCGTCAGTTCGGCCTTGATCGTGGCGGCGGTGGCTTTCCCGTCAAGGATCCGGGCGGTGTTGGCCTGGGCAGGGTTGGCGATCTCGGTCGTCATCCGGTCACCACTGCTCGTGCTGCGGGTACAGCGGGAAGTCGGCGGCGAGCTTGTCCACGCGGGACTGCAGGGCCTCGACGTCCGCGGCCGTCCCGGACGTCAGCGCTGTGGCGATGATGTCGGCGACCTCGGTGAATTCCTCGGCACCGAATCCGCGGGTGGCCAGGGCCGGGGTGCCGATACGCAGCCCGGAGGTGACCATCGGCGGGCGGGGGTCGAACGGCACGGCGTTGCGGTTGACGGTGATGCCCACGGAGTGGAGGAGATCCTCGGCCTGCTGGCCGTCCAGCTGGGAGTTGCGCAGGTCCACGAGGACCAGGTGCACGTCGGTGCCGCCGGTCAGGACCGAGACGCCGGCGCCGGCCACGTCGGCCTGGCCGAGCCGCTCGGCGATGATCTTGGCGCCCTCCAGGACGCGCTCCTGGCGCTCCTTGAATTCCTCGGTGCCGGCGATCTTGAAGGCCACGGCCTTGGCTGCGATCACGTGCATGAGCGGGCCGCCTTGCTGGCCCGGGAAGACGGCGGAGTTGAGCTTCTTGGCCCACTCCTGCTTGGCCAGGATGACGCCGGACCGCGGGCCGGCGAGGGTCTTGTGCACGGTGGAGGTGACGACGTCGGAGTACGGCACCGGGCTCGGGTGCAGTCCTGCTGCGACCAGGCCGGCAAAGTGCGCCATGTCGGTCCAGAGCAGGGCGCCGACCTCGTCCGCGATCGAGCGGAAGGCGGCGAAGTCGAGGTGGCGCGGGTAGGCGGACCAGCCGGCGATGATGACCTGCGGCTTTTCGGCAATGGCCTGCTCGCGCAGCTTGTCCATGTCGACCCGGAAGGTCTCCTGCTCGACCTGGTACGCGGCAACGTTGTAGAGCTTGCCGGAGAAGTTCAGCTTCATGCCGTGGGTCAGGTGGCCGCCGTGGGCCAGCGACAGGCCCAGGATCTTGTCCCCGGGGGTGATCATGGCGGCGAGCGCGGCGGCGTTGGCCTGCGCGCCGGAGTGCGGCTGCACGTTGGCGTACTCGGCGTCGAACAGGTCCTTGACCCGGTCAATGGCCAGCTGCTCGGCGATGTCCACGTACTCGCAGCCGCCGTAGTAGCGGCGGCCCGGGTAGCCCTCGGCGTACTTGTTGGTCAGGACGGAGCCCTGGGCTTCCATCACGGCGCGCGGGGCGAAATTCTCGGAGGCGATCATTTCCAGGGTGCCGCGCTGGCGGCCAAGCTCCTGGGCCAGGACGGCGGCGATTTCGGGGTCGAGCTCGGCCAGCGGCTGGTTGCTCACGGCGGCTGAGGTTGCGGTGGTAGTAGTCACGAGGAACTCCTGGCTAGGGAACGGGTACGGCTATTGGTCAGGCTACCGGCTGCCCCGTTGCGCCCGCCCCTTGGTTACGGGCCCCCTTGCTGATGGGCCCGGCCCAGCGGCGGCTGAAGCCCTGCGGGGCGGCAGCAACGAAACTCGGGCAGCCGTGAGGCTACCAGCCGGTAAGACATGACCCTCGGCCCAGGCGTACGATCCGTGGTCTTCGTGAGTGCCGCTCCCTGATGGTTAGCCATCCAACGCCAGTTGCGACGGGTTAACACTACCAAAACGGGCCCCCCGGCGCGGGTAGGCTGTTCTTCGTGACTGACGACCAGCTGGCTGCTTCCTACATCCTGACCCTCTCCTGCCCGGACCGGCCCGGAATCGTGCATGCGGTCGCCGGGGCCCTTCTCGTGGCGGGGTGCAATATTACGGACTCCCAGCAGTACGGCAGCCACAGCACCGGTACCTTCTTCATGCGGGTCGAGTCCACGACGGCGGCGTCCCACGCCGAGCTGTACGCGGCACTTGAGCCCGTGGCCCAGGCGTTCGGGATGCAATGGAGCCTGAACCCTGCCGGCCGGAAGGTCCGCACCCTGCTGATGGCCAGCACCTCGGCCCACTGCCTCAACGACCTGCTGTTCCTGCAGCGTTCAGGCACCCTGCCGATCGAGATCCCGGCCATCGTGTCCAACCACCGGGACCTGGCCGGACTGGCGGAGTTCTACGGCATCCCGTTCCACCACATCCCCGTCACGCCGGACACCAAGGTCCAGGCCGAGGACCGGCTCCGGGCCCTCATGGCCGAACACGACATCGAGCTGACCGTCCTGGCCCGCTACATGCAGATCATCTCCGATGACCTCTGCAACGAGCTCACGGGCAAGGCCATCAACATCCATCACTCCTTCCTGCCCTCCTTCAAGGGCGCCAAGCCCTACCACCAGGCGCATGCCCGGGGCGTGAAGCTCATCGGAGCCACGGCGCACTACGTCACGGCGGCCCTGGACGAGGGACCGATCATCGAACAGGAAGTCATCCGGGTGGACCACCGGCGCACCGCCGAGCAGTTCGTCCAGATGGGCCGCGACGTGGAGGGCCGGACCCTCGCCCAGGCCGTGCAGTGGCACGCCGAGCACCGCGTGCTGCTGGACGGCAACCGGACGGTTGTCTTTAACTGATACCGGTCCTTAACTAGAGGTATGGCAGCTTTGTGGGATGACCAGCTGACGGCGTTCGTGGCACTGTTGAAGTCCGAGGGTCGGCACGGTGTGCTCGGCCTCGACTGCGGCCCGGGCGCGGACGGGCTCGTCTTCGTCCAGCACGGCATCCATTTCACCGGCGTCGACCCGTCGGAGGAACACATCCATTCGGCGCGCGCCCGCGGGCTGGAGGCCTCGGTGGCCGACGCCGCCGCCCTTCCGTTCCCCGACGCGGCATTCGCGTCCGTCTGGGCCGTGGATGCGCTGGCGGGCCTGCCGCCGGACCAGTGGGACGACGTCGTCCGCGAACTGGGGCGCGTGGCAGAACCCGGCGCCCCGATCGCCGTCGTCCTCCCCGGCCCCGGCCCGCTGGAACCTGGACTCTTAGAGCAACGGGGGTTAGAGCAACCTGGCGTGGAGCACCAGGGCCCGGCGGAGCGCGGTGAGGGCTTCACAGTGCTCCGCTCCCCCGCCTGACCCAACTGACTCGCTGCAGGGGCCGTTTTGGACGCTCAAAACGGGCCCTGCTGCGAGTCAGTTGGGCGGGGGCGTGTTCTAGGCTGGAGAGATGGCTCCCCTTTACGCTTTCGCCGGTGACACCCCGGCCGTCCACGACTCCGTCTTCATTGCGCCGACGGCGTCGGTGATCGGCAAGGCCACGCTGGCCGAGAACTCGAGTGCCTTCTACGGCGTCTCCGTCCGCGCGGACACTGCCGCCATCACGGTGGGGGCCGGGAGCAACCTGCAGGACAACGTGGTGCTGCACGCGGACCCGGGCTTTCCCTGCACCGTGGGCGAGCGGGTCAGCGTCGGCCACAGTGCCGTGGTGCATGGCTGCACGGTCGAGGACGACTGCCTCATCGGCATGAGCGCCACCATTCTCAACGGCGCGGTGATCGGCGCCGGGTCCCTCATTGCCGCCGGCGCCGTGGTGCTCGAAGGCACCGTCATTCCGCCCCGTTCGCTGGTCGCCGGGGTGCCTGCCAAGGTCCGGCGGGAGCTCAGCGACGAGGAGTTCGCCGGCGTGCAGCACAACGCGGCGCACTACCAGGAGCTGGCGCGGGCGCACCGGGAACTGCACAGCTCCTGATCCGCCCGCGCCGCTCAGGCCCGCCTGGCCGGCAGGCCTGGCCCGCAGGCCTGGTCCGCGAACGCACTCAATCCAGGGCGATGGGACCCAATTCGTCCAGCAGGTCACCGGGTCCCGGATTCCCGGGTGCGGCCCGGCCGCCAAGGTGGTTGAGCACGCCCCAGACGGCGTTCAGCCCCGTGGTGATTGCGCCCTCGGCCCAGCCGGCCGTGAAGGAGACGTCGTCGCCGGCCAGGAAAATCCCGCGCTGGTCCTCGGGCAGCTGGTCCTGCTTGAAGTGCGTGAAGAGGCGTTGCTGGTAGCGGTAGTGCCCGGGCAAATTGGCCTTGAATGCGCCCATGAAGTTGGGGTCCGCCTCCCAGGAAACCGTGATCGGCTGGCCGACGATGTGGCTGGCAATGTCCACGTCCGGGTAGATCTGCTGGAGCGAGTGCAGCATCAGCTCAACCCGCTGCTCGGCGTCCAGGGCCAGCCACTTCAGCGCGTCGTCGTTCCAGGTGTAGGAGAGCAGGATCACCGCCGGCTTGTCCGGTCCGTTGTCCAGCAGATACGTCGCACGGTTCAACCGGTCCGTAAGCGTCATGGACAGGACCTCGCGGCCGGTCGCGGGATCGATGTCCTTCCAGAACGGCCGGTCCACCATCACGAAGGTCTTGGACGACTGCATGTAGTGGGAGCGTTCTATGGCGGTCCACAGTTCCGCGGGGAACAGGGTTTCGTCCGTGTGGATGCGGGTGGAGAGCAGCCACGACTGGCAGGTGGCCACGACCGCAGGGTAGGCGGCTTCCCGCCCCCAGCGCTCCCGGATGCGGAAGTCCCCGCTCCCCTGCCGGGCGATCCGCTCGACGGCCCCGCGCGGGGCGCCGGCGTGCAGGGACGCGAGGGAAGTGCCGTCGGGCCAGTGGGCCATGCCCGACGGCGCGTGCTCCCACAGTGCCTCGGGGAGCCGCTGCGCGCCGCCGGCAATGAGCCGGTGCTGGTCATCGGCGTCGGTGTAGACGACGCGGAGGATCTCCAGGATGGAGTTGGGGAAGTCGGTGTCCCAGCCGCCGGTACCGAACCCGACCTGGCCGAAGGCTTCGCGGTGGGCGAAGCCTGCTTCCTTGAAGGACGCGCTGCCGGCGATGAAGCCGTAGAACGTCTGTTCGTCCATTTCCGGGAGCAGGGCGTTCCACAGTTCCTTGATCCGGGCGGTGTCCCGGGCCCGGATGGCCTCCTGCATCTGGCCGAACTTGGCGCCGTCGTTGACCGCCGCTTTCCACGCATCCGCCACTTCAAGGAAGAACGGCGGCAGGTCCGCCACGGTCTCGGCGTAGTACTTCTGGCCCGCGAGCTCGATCACGGTGCTGGATGTTGCCGGTGCCAGCGGGTTGGGGAATTCCTCGGTCCGCAGTCCCAGCAGGTCTACGTAGTGGTAGAACGCCCTGCCGGAGACCGGGAATCGCATCCCGCCGAGGTCGGCCACGACGCCCGGCGCGGACGGGAAGTTCGCGGTCCTCAGGCGGCCGCCGATCTGGTCCGCCTCGTAGATAACCGGGCGCAGGCCCAGCTTCATGAGCTCGTAGGCCGTGACGAGGCCGGACAGCCCTGCCCCGACGATCGCGACCCCCGTTCCGTAACGCGCGGGCGGGACCGAGCCCAGCCCCTCCGGATGGGCCAGGAAGTGGTCGTAACTGAACGGGAAGTCCGGGTTCAGCATGGTGATGGGGGCCTCGGCCGGCCCGGAAGTTGGCGGGGCGGCGCCTGCGGGGCCTGTCTGCGCGGGGCCTGAGCCGGGCTGCGCCGGTCGGGGGGCCGGGAGTTCGGTGGCGGTGGTCATGAGATGCCTGCCTTCAGCGGTTCCGGGGTTGGGGTTGGGACGGAGGGGTGCGGCTGGATAGTTCACGGTATTCCTCCTGGCTCAGCGCGGCCACCCGGGAGTTCCGGCGGCCGTAGCCGAAGTAGGCGGCCAGGCCCACCAGCATCCAGATGCCGAAGACCGTCCACGTCTCGGCGCCGAGGTTGGCCATCAGGTAGGCGCACATGAGGGCGCCGAGGACCGGTGTCAGGGGGAAGAACGGGACGCGGAAGCTCCGCTTGAGTTCCGGCCGGGTGCGACGCAGGTGGATGACGGCGACGTTGACCAGGGCGAAAGCAAAGAGCGTCCCGATGCTGGTGGCGTCGGCCAGGGCCCCGAGCGGCACGAGGCCCGCAGTCAGCGCGACAGCGGTTCCCACGATCAGGGTTCCCGCGACCGGCGTGCCGGTCCGCCGGGACACGCGGCCAAAGACCTTGGGGACGAGTCCGTCCCTGGCCATGGACAGCAGGATGCGGGTCTGCCCGTAGAGGACCGTCAGCACGATGCTCGCGATGGCCAGGACGGCGCCGACGGCGAAGACCACCGCGATCCACGGCTGGCCGGTGGTTTCCTCGAGGATCTTCACGAGTGCCGCTTCATTGCCGTCGAACCACTCCCACGGCCGGGCGCCGATGGCCGCGACGGCAACGAGCACGTAGATGCTGGTCACGATCAGCATGGACAGCAGGATCGCCCGGGGCAGGTCGCGCTTCGGGTTCCGTGCTTCCTCGCCTGCAGTGGAGGCCGCATCAAAGCCGATGTAGGAGAAGAACACCCTGGATGCGGCGGCCGAAACGCCGGCTGCACCCATCGGCATGAGGGGCTCGAAGTGTCCGCCGTTGAATGCGGTGAAGGCGACGGCGCAGAAGAACAGCAGGATAACGACCTTGATCAGCACGATCGCGGTGTTGATCCAGGCGCTCTCCTTGGCACCGCGCACCAGCAGCACCATGGCGAGGACCACGATCACGATTGCAGGGGCGTTCAGCACTCCGCCGTCGCCTGGTGGCGCGGAGACCGCATCCGGCAGGACCTGGCCGAACACCGCAAGTGTTTCATTGACGTACTGCCCGGCTCCGACGGCGACGGCGGCCACCGAGACGGCGTATTCGAGGACCAGGCACCAGCCGCAGATCCAGGCCATGCCCTCGCCCATAGTGGCGTACGTGTAGGAGTAGCTGGAGCCTGCGGCCGGCACCAGCCCCGCCATCTCCGCGTAGGACACGGCGGAGAGGAGGGCCGCGATTCCGGCGATGGCAAAGGAAATCCAGATGGCCGGTCCGGCGAGCGGCACCGATTCGCCCAGGATGACCAGGATGCCGGTGCCCAGGGTGGCCCCGACGCTGATCATGGTCAGCTGCAGCACGCCGAAGCTGCGGACCAGGCGCGTGCCGCCATGTCCGGTTTCCGCCTCGCTGACCAGCTGGCCGATCGGCTTGCGGCGGAGCAGCTGCGCCGCCAGGCCGGGACGGCTTATGGTGGCCGGCGGCCGTTCGTCGATCAGAGTTGGCACAGTCATCGTTGACGTCCTTTTCTTCAGTGGTGGTCGGTTTCCCCTCGTTCAGCCTAGGTGTGTGAGCCAGCTCTCAAGGTTGTGCAAAATGACCTATAGTCAATGGTCATGAGACTTAATGCACCAAGACGGCAGTGCCGGAACCGGCAGGACAGGAGTGGCCACCGTGGCTGCTGACGCGCCGGAGCGGCTCGGTTTCGTCACCCTGGCGCAGTTCCTGCGCCAGCTCCCGCCGGAGCTGGAGGTGCTGCACGACGGCGGCAACGGCGAGGGGCGGCTGCGCTGGGTGGAGCCGAGCGAGCTGGAGGATCCGACTCCCTACCTGCTCGACGGCGAATTCCTGCTGACCGCCGGCCTGCCGTTCCTGGCCGGAGGCGGCCACGAGGAGCGTGTGGACGCCTACGTCCGGCGGCTGGTCCGGGCGCACGTCGGCGCCCTCGGCTTCGGCCTTGAACCCTACTTCGATGCCGTCCCGGACACCGTGGTCCGGGCCTGCCGGCGGCACAACCTGACACTTGTCTCCATCCCCGGGAACATCCCCTTCGCGGCGGTCGGCGTGGAGTTCTCCCAGCTGCTCGAGTCGGACAGCGCCAGGACGTTCCGGCAACTGGCCGATACCAACCGGCAGCTCATGCGGGCAGTGCTGTCCGCCCGGCCGGAGCACGAACTCCTGGCGGCGCTGGTGCAGCGGGTCCCCGTCTGGGCGGTACTGGTCGGGGCTGACGGACGGGTGCGCGCCCGCGGCAGCGCCCGCGGGGCAGGCACCGCGGCCGCCGCCGCGGGCATGGACACGGCGGCGCTGCAGCCCCTGCTGGCCAGGCTGCTCTCCGGCAGCGGACCCCGGGTGGAAATGGACTCGTTCGACGCCGCCGGCTCGTCCCTGGTCTTCGGCTATCCCTTGCGCAGCACCCGGGACGCCAACCTCGGGGCCCTGGTCCTGGGCACGGATGAGCCGCTGGCGCCCGCCCAGAACAGCGTCGTCTCGACCGCCGTCGGGCTCCTGGAGCTCCTGGTCCGGCAGCGGACCAGCGGATCGCTGGCTCCGAGCCAGCTCGCCACCGCGTTGCTACTGCACCCGGAGACCCTGGTGTCGGGCTCGACCCGCCATGTGAACGGCTTCAAGGACCTGCTGGCCCAGAGCGTCACCTCCACCCGGTCCGGGCAGCTGCGCGTGGTGCAGGGCATCCGCCTCGACGGCGCGCACGAGACCGGCCGCACCGGCGAGGGGCCCGTGCGGGAGCTGCTGGAATGGCGCCGGCTGTTCGACACCAAGCTGGTGGAGATCACCGACTACGGCTTCGCCGCCATTACCCGGCTGAAGGTCGACGACGCCGTCCTCGCCGAGGTCGAACGGCTCGGCTGGCGCCTGGTGATCGGGAGCAGCACCGAATTCGGCGGCCTGCCCGGTGCGTACCGGCACGCCTCCTCGCTGCGCAACCGCGTCCGGACGTCAGGCCGCAGCGTCCGGGCCGATGAGGTCACGTGGTCCGTGACGGGGCTGCTGGGCAACCAGGCCGGCGCCATGCTGGCCGCCAGGCTGCTGGACCCCGTCCTGGCCCTGGAGCCCGAACGCCGGGACAGCCTGCTGGGCATCCTCCGGGCCTGGCTGGGCGAGAACGGCAGCTGGGACTCCACCGCGAAAGTCACCGGGCTGCACCGCAACAGCGTCCGCCGGCAGATCGGCGTCATCGGGGAGCTGCTGGGGACCGACCTCAACCAGGCCCAGGCGCGCGCGGAATTCTGGATCGCCCTGCAGTACACGGGCGAACTGGATCTGCCGCAAGCAGCGGGCTCCGGCGCCGCCCAGCCGCCCCAGGCGCCCGAAGTGCCGCACGCCCCGCGGCCGGTTCAGCCGCCCCAGGAGCGGTAGGCGTCCGGGCGGCGGTCCCGCAGATAAGCCACGGCATCGGCGGCCAGCGGCCGGGAGGCTTCCGGGAGCTCGGCAAAGAGCAGCTCCGTCCCGGCGCCGGCCTCGGCCAGCACGGATCCATCCGGAGCCGCGATGACGCTGCCGCCGAGGAAATCGCTGCCGTCCTCGGTTCCGGTGTGGTTGGCGTAGGCGACCGTCAGCTGGTTCTCGAGCGCCCGGGCCCGGACCAGGACCTGCGGCACGGCGTCGAACCCGCCGGCGAGTGCCGTCGGGACCAGCAGCAGCTCGGCACCACGCAGGGCCGCGGCCCGGGCGGACTCGGGAAACTCGATGTCGTAGCAAATCACCAGGGATGTCTTGACGCCGTGGAACTCCACGACGGCGGGAGCCGCGCCGGCCGGCGCGAAGGCAGCCCGCTCTTCCGGACCGAAGAGGTGCACCTTGGCGTAGTGGAGGAGTTCGTGCCCGCTTTCGTCGACGAGGGTGGCCGTGATCTGCCAGTCCCCCTCCGCGGTCACTGCGGGGAGGCTGTAGACCAGCGCAATGCCGTTCCTTCGCGCTATCCCGGCCAGGGCCTGCCGGAGGGCAGGCAGCATGCCGGGGTCAAGCTCCGCCCGGAGCCGGCGCGGGGCGTAGCCCACCGGGAAAAGTTCCGGCGTGAGCAGCAGCTGCGCGCCGGAGGCCGCAGCCGTCCGCGCGGCGTCGTCCACTGCGTTGCAGTTGGACTGCGCATCCAGCACAGCCGAATTCGCCTGCATGAGGGCCAGCAGCACCATTACCACCTCAAAAATCTCCGGGACCTCCGCAGGAACGCTGCGGACTCTCCTCTCCAGCGTAGCGGCGGTTCCCGCCGCAGCCCCGGTGCATTTCGGCCCGCCCCACGCTCCGGCGGGACGGAACGTCCCCGGAGGTGTCCTACGGCAAGGGCAACGGTTGCGTTAACTTCTTGACTACAAGGTCGGGATGCGTCACGCTTCATAGCATGCCCTCACCAACGCGCTCAACGAGGAGCCGAACCAAAAACCCCGGATCGCAGTCCGCGCTCCGGCATCTGAACCAGCAGCGGATCATCGAATGCCTCCTGGCCGGGCCTTCCACCCAGGCGGAACTGGCACGGCAGACCGGCCTCTCCACGGCCACGGTCTCCAACATTGTCAAGATCATGCAGGACGCAGGGCTTGCCTCGACCGAGCCAATCACAAGCTCCGGGCGGCGGGCCCTGAACGTCCGGCTGAACAGCAACGGAGCAGTCGCCGTCGGGATCGACTTCGGCCGGCGGCACCTGCGGGTGGTGCTCGCGTCCCTGAGCTACCACGTGATCGCCGAGGAATCGGTCCTGCTGCCCCTGGGCCACCATGCCGAGGAAGGCATCGCCGCCGCCGTCGGCGTGCTGGACAGGCTGCTGGCCGAAAGCGGCGTGGAACGCAGCGCCCTGGTAGGCGCCGGCGTCGGCATTCCGGGGCCCATCGACCGGCGCACCGGGACGGTCGCGCAGGGCGCGATCCTGCCCGAGTGGGTGGGCATCAACATTCTGCACCGCCTCGAACAAGCGCTGGAACTGCCGGTTTTTGTCGACAACGACGCCAATCTCGGCGCCTTGTCCGAGGTCACCTGGGGCCCGCACAGCGGCATCAGTAACCTGATGTTCCTCAAGATCGGCTCGGGCATCGGCGCAGGGCTGATCCTCAACGGCATCCCGTACTACGGCAACGTCGGAATCACCGGTGAAATCGGCCATGCGACCATCCATGAACACGGGCTGATCTGCCGCTGCGGAAACCGCGGTTGCCTGGAAACCATCGCTTCGACCACCACCATGATCGAACTCCTGAGCCGCGGCGAGGACAAGCCGCTGAGCCCGGCGGACATCGTCCGGAAAGCCCAGGAACGCGACTCCGCGACACTGCGCGTAGTGGACGACGCCGGCCTGGCCGTCGGCCGCGCCCTGGGCAACGTCGCGAACCTGATCAACCCCGAAGTGATCGTGGTCGGCGGTCCGCTGGCCGGGCTCGGGGAGCTGCTCCTCGACCCCATCCGTCGGGGCCTCGTCCGCCACGCCGTGCCGGTCATCGGGGAGACAACCACCCTCACGATGTCCTCACTAGGAGACCGCGCAGAAGCCCTCGGCGCCACAGCTTTGGTGTTCCAACATGCCGGAATCCGGCGGAGTTAGTGTTTTCGTTACCAGCCCGTTGCGTTAAAGACTTGACGACAAGGGCTGTGACCTAGTTTACTTTTCCATCAGACGGCCCTGCGGTTTGCAGGGGCGGACAACGAAGTCATGCATTGGAGGCGTAAGGGCAGATGACGTCCCTCAACACGCACAGCGATCCGATAATCCTCGAGATGCGCTCCATCACCAAAGAGTTCCCCGGCGTTAAAGCATTGGCCGACGTGAGCCTGCGGGTGAAGGCCGGCGAGATCCACGCCATCTGCGGTGAAAACGGCGCCGGAAAGTCCACCCTGATGAAGGTGCTCTCGGGCGTTTACCCCTTCGGCACGTACACCGGGGACATCGTCTACCAGAACGAAGTCCAGGAGTTCAAGGACATCCGTGCCAGCGAGCACGCCGGAATCGTGATCATCCACCAGGAACTCGCGCTCATCCCGGAACTGTCGATTATGGAGAACATCTTCCTCGGCAACGAGCCCACCAAGCGCGGGGTGATCGACTGGGCCGAGGCCCGGACCCGCTCCACCGAACTGCTGGCCCGCGTCGGCCTGCGCGAAAACCCGGACACCCCGGTCAAGGAAATCGGCGTCGGCAAGCAGCAGCTCGTCGAAATCGCCAAGGCGCTGAACAAGTCGGTGAAGCTCCTGATCCTGGACGAGCCCACGGCCGCCCTCAACGAATCGGACTCCCAGCACCTGCTGGACCTGATGCTCGGCCTGAAGGGCCGCGGCATCACCTCCATCATCATTTCCCACAAGCTCAACGAGATCGAACAGATCGCGGATGAGATCACGATCATCCGCGACGGCAAGTCGATCGAAACCCTCGACGTCAAGGCCGACGGCGTCGACGAGGACCGCATCATCAAGGGCATGGTGGGCCGGACCCTGGAATCCCGGTTCCCGGACCACGAGCCGAAGATCGGCGACGTGTTCTTCGAAGTGAAGAACTGGACGGTCGGGCACCCGCAGATCCAGGACCGCCTGGTGTGCAAGAACTCCAACTTCTTCGTCCGCCGCGGCGAGATCGTCGGTTTCGCCGGCCTCATGGGCGCCGGGCGCACGGAACTTGCCCGGTCGGTCTTCGGCCGCTCCTACGGCCGCTTCATTTCCGGCGAGGTGCATAAAGACGGCAAGGAACTCCACCTGAAGAACGTCAAGCAGGCGATCGACGCCGGGCTCGGCTACGTCACCGAGGACCGCAAGTCCCTGGGCCTGAACCTGCTGGACGACATCAAGGCCACCACGGTCTCCGCGAACCTGAAGAAGATCAGCAAGCACAACGTGGTGGACGCAAACCAGGAGTTCATCGTCGCCGAGCAGTACCGCAAGTCGCTGCGGACCAAGGCGCCGTCCGTTGAGGAAGGAGTGGCCAAGCTCTCCGGCGGCAACCAGCAGAAGGTCGTGCTGGCGAAGTGGATGTTCACGGATCCGGACCTGCTGATCCTGGACGAACCCACCCGAGGGATCGACGTCGGGGCCAAGTACGAGATCTACGGCATCATCCAGCAGCTCGCCAACCAGGGGAAGGGCGTCATCGTCATTTCCTCGGAACTCCCGGAGCTGCTTGGCCTCTCGGACCGCATTTACACGATATTCGAGGGCGCCATCACCGGCGTGCTGAACAAGGACGAAGCCAGCCAGGAAAGCCTCATGAAACTGATGACTTCCGCCCGCAAGACCGCCTGACCCTCTGGGACCATCCAGAACACTCCGATCACTGACGGAAAACAAGGACTGAAAAAATGAACGCGCTCAAGAAGCTCTTTGGCGGCAACACCCGTCAATTCGGCATGATCTTCGCCCTGGTTGCGCTGATCATCTTCTTCCAGATTTTCACAGAGGGCCGCACGCTCACCCCCGGCAACGTCATCAACCTCTTCAACGGCAACTCCTACATCCTGATCCTCGCCATCGGCATGGTCCTGGTGATCATTGCAGGCCACATTGACCTCTCCGTCGGCTCAGTTGCGGCCTTCGTAGGCGTCAGCGTCGCCCTCATGATCCGCGACTGGGGCATCCCCTGGTACCTGGGCATCCTGTTCGGGCTGCTCCTCGGGGCCCTGATCGGGGCTTGGCAAGGATTCTGGACCGCCTATGTCGGCATCCCGGCGTTCATCGTGACGCTGGCAGGCATGTTGCTCTTCCGCGGCTTCAACCAGTTCGTCGGCAAGTCCAACACCATCCCGGTCCCGACCGACTTCCAGTACATCGGTTCCGGTTACCTGCCCGAATTCGGTCCCAACACCGGGTACAACAACCTGACACTGCTCCTTGGCCTGGCCGGCGTGGCGTTCGTGATCTTCAGCGAAGTCCGCTCCCGCCGCAACGCCAAGGCCCTGGGCGCCGAGGTCCCCGAGGTCTGGGTCACCGTCACCAAACTGGTCCTGGTCTCCGCCGCGATCCTCTACGCCACGTACCTGTTCGCTACCGGCCGCCGGGGCACGTCCTTCCCGATTCCCGGGCTGATCCTCGCGGTCCTGGTCCTTATCTACGGCTTCGTTTCCTCCAAGACCGTCATCGGCCGCCACATCTACGCTGTGGGTGGCAACCGGCACGCCGCCGAGCTCTCCGGTGTCCAGTCCAAGAAGGTCAACTTCATGGTCATGATGAACATGTCGATCCTGGCCGGCCTCGCCGGCATGATCTTCGTCGGCCGCTCCACCGCCTCCGGCCCGTTCGACGGCGTCGGCTGGGAACTGGATGCCATCGCGGCTGTGTTCATCGGTGGCGCCGCCGTGACCGGCGGCGTGGGCACCGTGATCGGCTCGATCGTCGGTGGCCTTGTCATGGCCGTGCTGAACAACGGACTGCAGCTCCTCGGCGTCGGCGCCGACCTGACCCAGATCATTAAGGGCCTCGTGCTGCTGATCGCCGTTGCCTTCGACGTCTACAACAAGACGCAGGGGAAGAAGTCGATCATCGGGATGATGATGAAGAACTTCAGCCGCGGAAGCGAGCTCCAGCCCGACGAGGTTACCTCCACCAAGGAAACCATTTCCAAGGGCGCCTGAGCGGTTCCCTTGGTCCCAAGATTCCCTGATTCTCCGCACACCACCTAAAGAAAGTGAACCAAGCAATGCAAATGATTGGTAAAGCAGGAAAGGCAGCAGCAATCGCTGCAATTGCGGCACTGGCGCTGACAGCCTGCGGCCGCGCCGACACCGGAACTTCCGGGGGTTCCAGCACTGGCGGCGAGGCATTCCCGAAGGGTTCCGCAATCGGCGTCGCGCTCCCGCAGAAGACCAGTGAAAACTGGGTCCTGGCGGAGAAGCTGTTCAACGACGATCTCACTGCGGCCGGCTACAAGCCTGACGTGCAGTTCGCCAACGGCGGCGTATCGGAACAGCAGAACCAGATCAGTGCCATGGTCACCAAGGGTGACAAGCTCATCATCGTCGGTGCCATCGACGGCGCCCAGCTGGGCACCCAGCTCAAGCAGGCCAAGGACGCCGGCGCGACCATCATCGCGTACGACCGTCTGCTGCTGAACACGGACAACGTGGACTACTACGTGGCCTACGACAACTTCAAGGTCGGCGTGCTCCAGGGCCAGGCGCTGCTGGACGGCATGAAGGCCAAGAAGCCCACCGGTCCGTACAACGTCGAGCTGTTCGCCGGTTCCCCGGACGACGCCAACGCGAAGGTCTTCTTCAACGGTGCCATGAGCATTCTCCAGCCGAAGATCGACGACGGCACGCTCAAGGTGCTGTCCGGCCAGAAGTCCTTCGAGCAGGCCGTTACCCAGGGCTGGAAGGCAGAGAACGCCCAGAAGCGCATGGACACCCTGCTCGCCGGAACTTACGGCAGCGCCACGCTTGACGGTGTGCTGTCCCCGAACGACACCCTGGGCCGCGCAATCATCACCTCCGTCAAGGCCGCCGGCAAGCCGATCCCGGTTGTCACGGGGCAGGACTCCGAGGTCGAGTCGGTCAAGTCCATCATGGCGGGCGAGCAGTACTCCACCATCAACAAGGACACCCGCGCGCTCGTTGAGCACTCGATCGTCATGGTCAACGACATCCAGGCAGGCAAGAAGCCTGAGATCAACGACGACAAGTCCTACAACAACACGGTCAAGACCGTTCCGGCGTACCTGCTGACGCCTGTCATCGTGACCAAGGACAACGTCAAGACGGCCTACGTCAACGATCCGGTACTCGGCCCGCTGACCAAGTAGCACCTGTTCAGGCAGCGCCTGACCGGGCTGCACCTGACTGGGCAGCACCTCGAAGAGCCCCGGCTCCGCCTCCTGGCGGACCGGGGCTTTTTGCTGCCCGGCGTCCGCTGCTGCCCTTCACAGCGGATCCATAGCTTCGCTGTGAGGTCCGCACAGCAGCACGTACCACTGTGGGAGCAGCCGCCGGCCATTCCGCGTCCGGCCCAAGATCCCTAGGAGTACCGTGAGCGTCCTTGCCCGGAGTGTAGGCAACGCCTTTCGAAACAAGGTCAGGACAGCCGCCGTCGTGGCCGTCCTGGCCGTGGCCATCGGCCTTGCCCTGTCCATGCTGGTGGCCAACCAGGCGGTGGCCGGCAAGGTTGCCGAACTGAATGCCTCGGTGGGCACCGTCCTCACCGTCAACCCCGCCGGCGGCCAGGGCTTCGAAGGCGGCGGCGAGCCGCTGACCGCGGCGCAGGCAGCCACGGCAGCCGCGGTGCCCAACGTCAGCAGCGTTGTCGGCACCAAGGCGCTGCGCCTGCGCAACGCCAGCGCAGCGGCCGCACAGACCGGCGGCGGGCAGGGCGGTCCCGGCGGGCAGTCGGCCACCGCCGTGACCACGAGCCTCACGGCCGCCATCGACGCCGGCACGCTCGGCAGCCGCAACCAGGCCTCGACCGGGTCCAGTAGCGGGAGCACCGGCGGCACGGGCTCCAGTAGCGGGAGCACCGGCAGCACCGGCAGCACCGGCCAGGCGGCGCCTGCGTTCTCACTCCCCATCACCGCCACCGGCATCGGCGCCGAGGTGGACGCCACGGGCAAGGCCCTGCAGCTGACACAGGGAACGGGGCTGGGCGACTACACCGCCGCGTCCACGAACGCCCTGCTGGGAACCACGCTCGCCGAGAAGAACGGGCTGAGCGTGGGCTCGACATTCACCATCAAGGACCAGACCTTCACCGTCGCGGGCCTGTTCGACGCCGGCACCGCCTTCGGCAACAACGCCCTTTACGTGACCCTGCCGACGGCCCAGGCGATTGCGGCGCTGCCCGATGAACTGTCCACGATGATCGTGACCGTGAACAGCATGGACAACGTCGACGCCGCCAAGACCGCCCTGCAGGCAGCCCTCGGCTCCGACAAGGCCGATGTCACCCAGGGCCAGCGGAACCTCCAGACCGCCGTCAGCTCGCTCGGCAGCGTCAAGAACATCTCCTTCATCGCCTTTGTCGCAGCCCTGGGGACCGCCGGCCTGATCATCCTGCTGATCATGGTCATGCTGGTCCGCGAGCGCCGCCGTGAAATCGGCGTGCTCAAGGCCATCGGCGCCCCCAACCGCACCATCGGCCTGCAGTTCGTGCTCGAGGCCCTCGTGCTGGTGGCCCTCGGCAGCGTGGTGGGGGCCGCCGTCGCGTCCTTTGCCAGCGGCGGCATAGCCACTGCCCTCATCAGTTCCAACTCCTCTTCCGGAACTGCGGCGACCACCGGCCAGCGCGGCCCAGGCTCCGGGTTCGGCGGCGGCGGCTTCCCCGGCGGCGGGGCCGGCAACCCCTTCGGCGGCGCCAACCAGCTGCTGACCTCCGTGACGGCGAGCGCCTCCCCCGGCGTCATTGCCGCCGGAATCGCCGCGGTGTTCGGCGTCGCCATCATCGGGGCGCTCGTCCCGGCCCTGCTCACTGCCCGCATCCGCCCCATCGAAGTCCTCCGAGGAGAGTAGCCATGATCGAAGTCAAAAACCTGGTCCGCGTTTTCAAGACCGGGGACAAAATCATCAAACCGGTCAATGACGTCAGCTTCGAACTCGAACAGGGCACACTGGCCTCGATCGTGGGCAAGAGCGGCAGCGGCAAGAGCACCCTGCTGTCCCTGCTCGGGGCACTGGACAAGCCCACCAGCGGCGACGTGCTGGTCGACGGTGTGAGCCTGGCCGGAATGCCGGACGGCAAGCTGACCCAGTACCGCCGCCGGGACATCGGCTTCGTGTTCCAGCAGTTCAACCTGATCCCCAATCTCTCCGCTCTGGACAACGTGATGCTGCCGATGGAGTTTGCCGGGATCCGCAAGGCGGCGCGGCTCGAACGTGCCCGGGAGCTGCTGGAACAGGTGCAGCTCGACCCGGAGAAGCACGTGCGGCGCATCAACCGGCTCTCCGGCGGCGAGCAGCAGCGCGTGGCGATCGCCCGGGCACTGGCCAACGAGCCCAAACTGATCCTGGCCGATGAGCCCACCGGCAACCTGGACGAACAGACCGGCGAGCACATCATCGAACTGCTCAGCTCGCTCAGCAGGGACCACAACACCACGATCCTCGTCGTCACCCATGACCGGTCCCTGGCCAACAAGACGGACCGCCGCTTCCGCCTCCAGCAGGGCCGCCTCACGGAGGAAGCAGCCAGGGACCGGGCGACGGCCGGCTCGCCCGCGTAGGCCAGCCGCTGGCCTGATGCTGCGTCGGCTGAGGGAGGGTCCTCCCGGACCCTCCCTCAGCTGTTGCCCCCGAAACGGAATCCCTCCCGCAGATCCCGTCCCCAAAACCCATTCCCTCCCGCAGCCGGATGAGAAGATGGCTCCATGACCGCCCCCATCGCGAAACCGTGGCTGTTCAGCCAGCCGGACCAGGACCCCCGCTCAGCCACCGGCGCCAGGCTGCGCTGGGGCGTCGTCGCGACAGGCGGCATCGCCGCGTCCGTGACCCGGGACCTCACGCTCCTGGCCGACGCGGAACTGCATGCCGTCAGCTCGCGCACGCAGGCGGCAGCAGATGCCTTCGCGTCCGACTACGGCTTTGCCAGGGCCTACGGTGACGACGCCGGGCAAGCGGGTTATGAGCGCCTGCTCGCTGACGACGCCGTGGACGTCGTGTATGTGGCAACCCCCCACGCCTATCATCACCACATCGCGATGGCGGCCCTGTCCGCCGGCAAGCATGTTCTCTGCGAAAAGGTCCTCACCGTCAACGCCCGGGAGGCATCCGAGCTCGTGGCGCTGGCCCGAACCAAGGGCTTGTTCCTGATGGAGGCGATGTGGAGCCGCTTCCTGCCCAGCATGGTGCGGGCCTTCGAGATCGCCGCCTCGGGCGAAATCGGCGACGTGAAGTGGGTCGGCGCCGACCTCGGCTTCCCGGCCCCGTACTCGCCCACGTCGCGGCTTTGGGCTCCGCAGGACGGCGGCGGCGCCCTACTGGACCTAAGCGTCTATCCGCTGCTGTGGGCCCTCGGCACTTTGGGATTCCCGCAGACGGTCAGTGCCACCGGCTGGCTCAACGACGACGGTGTGGACGCCCAGAATGCGTTGACGCTCGGATATCACCATGGCGCACAGGCCCAGCTGACGTCCTCGTTGCTGGCGCACGGGCCCCGAACGGCGACCGTGGCCGGAAGCCTGGGATTCATGCAGACCACAGGGTCGATCAACAATCCGAAGGAACTCCAGGTCAGGATAGGTTTTGACGAACCGCGCAGGGAGCACTTCACCGTTGTCGGCAGGGGTTACAGCTACGAGCTCCGCGAGGTGACACGCTGCATCCAGCAGGGCCTCACCGAGAGTCCTGTCATGCCGCTGGAGGACTCCCTGAACACCATGCGGTTGTTCGACGGCGTCCGCGCGCAGCTGGGTGTGATCTACCCGAACGACGCCCGCTGAGCCCGCGCGGGCGGGTCCCGGATCTGCCACAGTTTGCGGTCCGCTCTGGACGAGCCCGCAAGGGCGGCCTTACCCTGAAGGCAATCGTCGATTCGTCCGGGACGGGGGTGCGCGCATGGAACAGCCAACAACACGCTCGCGCGTGCTCCGCCCCACCGCGCTGCGCCGCATCCTTTTAGCCGGCGTCGCCGGCGCCGCGTGGCTGGTCCTCTCCGCTGGCTCTGCCTACGCGGACGACTCCACTGCCACCCCAGCGCCGTCAGACGAGGCCGCCGAGTCCGTAGCGGCCACCGGCACAGACCTCGACGACATGCCGGGTTCCACGCCGACGGCGGCTGTCGGCCTCGCACCTGAGGAAACACAGTGGGCTGCCGCGGCAGTACCGGCCCCGACGCCGGTGGCCGCTGAGACCGCCCTTGCCGCGCCGGCTGCCGTCGTTACGGTTCTTGACCCGCTTCCGTCCCTTCCCGTCGCGGATGTCCCCGGCTCCGGCGCTCCGGCCGCGACGGTTGACGCCCCGGCGGTGCCTGTTTCCGACCCCCCGCCTGTTTCCGACCCGTCGCCTGTTTCGGACCCGTCGCTGCCGGTCGTGGATCCCGCGCCTGTCCCCGACCCGGCCCTTCCCGCCGTCGACCCCTCAGTCCCCGCCCCGGTCCCCGCCGATGCCGTCCCGGCCGTCCCGGTCCCGGATCCCGTAGTCCCGGATCCCGCAGTTGCTGTGCTGCCGGCCCCGGACCCTGCGGTTCCCACGCCCTCACCTGCGGATACCTCCGTTCAAGTCCCGGACCCCGGAACTGCGCTACCGGCTGTCCCGATCCCGGGCGGCCCTGCAGCAGTGCCCATGGTTTCTTCCCCTGGTTCCGCCGCAACGACCACAACCACCGCCCAGGTGGTGGCACCCGGAGCGGTTCCGGGTGCCGGGAACGCCGCGGTTCCGGGGACAGCCGAGCAATTCGGCCTGGCGGGGCGATTGGCTGAATTCGCATCCATGGCCCTGCGCCGGAGTTACTACACGCCGTCGGTGTCGGCTGTGCTCGTGCCTGAGACTCCACCCGCGCCCGGCGCTGCAGCGCCGCCGGCTCCCCCTGCCCCCGGCAGCGGAGGCACACCCGCACCAGGCGGCAACGGGCGGCCCAACCCGTGGCACGGTGGCACCGGCCTGCCTGCACCCGATGCCCTGCCGCCGGCGCCCGGCTCCGGGTCAGGAAGCGGGCACTCCTCCAACGGCCCCGCAGGGACAGCCGCCTGGATGCCCAGCATGTACTTCTACGTCCCAACGGCAGATGCAGACCCGATCCGTGGTCCCCTCCAACACCAGCCTGCTGCCCTAGCCGCTGACCCCGGCTCCTCTCCTGACTAGTCAAGCCGTCTCTGCTTCCCCAGAGCACGGCCCATCGGGCTGCCTTGAGCGCCCGCTGACAGTCATTCAGGAGATCTCCCCATGGACACGACCGCTCGCCGGCGGATTTCCGGCACCCCACTTGCCAACGGGCTGAGTCATGCAGCACCGCCCCGTCCCCCTTCCGTGATTCCAGGGCTGGTCTCAGGGCCGCCTCGGCCGGACAATCCGGATCCCTCCGCGTCAAAGGACCATCCGCCGTAGTAGCCAGCCGTGCCCGGTCGAGGTCCCGAGACCGCCGGAGCGAAGTCGTTGGGTCCGCTGGGGGACTCAACGGCGTTCATTGGCTCCGGCGGAGGGCCCGTCCGTTTCGTCGCAGGACGGTCGGCAGTGCGGTCCGCAGGGCCCGTCCGCAGGCCCGTCCGCCGGTCCGTCGGCAGGGCCATCCGCAGGGCCATCCGCAGGGCGGCGCAGAATGCGCGGCACCATGGGCGGCCGGCTCGGGCCGCACGTGATGGCCGCAAATACCCGTCCCCGTATTATTCTTTACTAGCGCCGCCGTGGCGCAGTGGTAGGGGATGGGGACATCGTGGACAGTTCGACCAATAGCATCGCGGCCGAGCCCTTGGGCGGCCGCTACCGATTGGGAGAAGTGATCGGCCGGGGCGGCATGGCATCGGTCTACACCGCCAAGGACCTTAACCTGGGCCGGGACGTGGCGCTCAAACTCTTTGCCCCGCAGTCGGCCGATCCGGACGAGCTGCGGCGCCAGGAAGCCGAAATTGAGCTTCTGGCCACGTTGAACCACCCGAGTCTTGTAACTCTTTTCGACGCCGGGACGGACACCCGGATCCCCGAGGAACCGCGGCCGTTCCTGACCATGGAACTGGTGGACGGCCAGGACCTGCGGACCAGGATCCGCCACAGCCCTGTGCCGTTTGACGAACTTGCCGTCATCGGTGCGGGCGTTGCAGACGCCCTGGCGTACGTGCACGGCCTGGGCATCGTCCACCGTGACATCAAACCCGCCAATATCCTGCTCGTGCAGGTGCGGCCCGGGGAGCCGCTGCGGCCAAAACTCACCGACTTCGGCATCGCCCGGATCATCGACGGGGCACGCCTGACCGCCACGGGCACCATGGTGGGGACCGCCGCCTACCTGAGTCCGGAACAGGCCCGGGGCGCCGACCTTGGCCCTGCCAGCGACATCTACTCGCTGGGGCTGGTGCTGCTCGAATGCATCAAGGCAGAGGTGGAGTACCCGGGAAGTCCCATGGAATCGGCAGTCGCCCGGCTGCACCGGCCCCCAGCAATCCCGGCCCATGTGCCGGCCGAATGGGCGCACCTGATCCGGGCCATGACCGCGCCGGACCCCCTGGACCGCCCGGCTGCCGCGGACCTCGAAGTGGCCCTGCGCCAGGCACTCGTGTCACCGCAGTCGCTTCCTGGCGTCCTGGCCGAACAGCGCACGCGCGTGCTGCCCGCCCCGCCCGCCCGGCCGCCGCTGCTGCCCGGATCCGACGCCGGTACCCGCCGCCTGCATGTGCTCACTGCCGGCGATGCTCCCGGCGCTTCTCCGGCAGGTTCTCCCGGCGCCGCCGCGGCGCGCCATCCCGGAAGGGGCGGCTTTGCGTCCCGCCAGGTGGCAAGATTCCGGACGGCGGGCCGGCGCGCCCGGATCGCGGTGGTACTCGCCGTCGTCGTTATCCTGGCAGCGGGCACCGCGGTCGTCGTCGCGGTCGCGGCCCCGAAAGCTTCCGCGGTGGTCTCCTACCCGGCCGTCACGGGCACCCTCGGCGACCACCTGAAACAACTGCAGGAGAGCGTCAAGCCATGAGCCGCACCATCCCCCGGCCTTTCGCCACGTCCGGCCGCCGCCCGGCGCGCGGTCTCACGGCCTTCCTCCTCACCGCAGGACTGCTGACCGGCGCCCTCGCCGGTTGCGCCCCGGCACCGCCCGAGCTCGGCAATGACGCGGCCAAGGAACTCCAGTCACAGGTCCTCGCCGTGACAGAGGCCGCGGCTGCCGACGACTCCCCCGGGTCCTTGAAACTGCTCGATGAGCTCGCCACCAAGCTGGACGACGCCGCGGCCCGCGGGGAGGTGTCGTTCAAACGCCACCAGAGCATCAAAACGTCCATCGACGCCGTCCGCGCCGACCTCGCGGCCAAACAAGCTGCCGCTGACGCCGCCAAGGCCGCCGAGCAACAGGCTGCGGCCCAGCAGGAGGCCGCAGCGCAAGCAGCAGCAGCTGCCCAGGCGGCGTCCGCCGCGGCCCCGGAACCGGCACCGGCGCCCGCCGTCGTCGCCCCCGCCCCGGCTCCGGCACCGGGCAAGGCCGACAAGCCAAAGGGCAAAGGCAAAGGCTGAGGTCCGCCGCGACGTTAAGCAGCAACGCGGGGTCCCTCTGACCCAATCCCAGGTGCGGATTGGGCCGAAGTGACCCCGCGTTGCTTTAGATCCACGGTGCGCCGTTTTGGCACTCACACGGTCTGTTCAGGCATTAGCCAAGCATGGACAGCACTTCGCTGAACTTCGCCGAGGGGCGCATGACGGCGGTGACCTTGGCCTCGTCGGGGCGGTAGTAGCCTCCGATGTCGACCGGGGAGCCCTGCACGGCCAGAAGCTCGCCGACGATGGTCTCCTCGTTTGAGTCCAGCGCGCCGGAGACCGCAGCGAAAGCGGCGGCCAGTTCGGCGTCGTCCGTCTGGCGTGCCAGCTCCTGGGCCCAGAACTTGGCCAGGTAGAAGTGGCTTCCGCGGTTGTCGAGCTCGCCGGCCCTGCGCTTGGGGGACTTGTTCTCGAGCAGGAACGTGCCGGTGGCGCGGTCCAGGGTGTCGGCCAGGACCTGGGCGCGGGCGTTGCCCGTGCTGGTGGCGAGGTGTTCGAAGCTCACGGCCAGGGCGAGGAATTCACCCAGGCTGTCCCAGCGCAGGTGGTTTTCCTTAAGCAGCTGCTGGACGTGCTTCGGGGCGGAGCCGCCAGCGCCGGTCTCGAAGAGTCCGCCGCCGTTGATCAGCGGAACCACGGAGAGCATCTTGGCGCTGGTGCCCAGTTCCAGGATCGGGAACAGGTCCGTGAGGTAGTCGCGGAGCACGTTGCCGGTCACCGAGATCGTATCCTCGCCCTTGCGCAGGCGGTCCAGCGTGAAGGCGGTGGCCTTGTCCGGGGACATGATGGCGATCTGCAGGCCCTCGGTGTCGAGCTCCTGGAGGTATGCCTCGACCTTGACGATCATCCGGGCGTCGTGGGCGCGGCCCTTGTCCAGCCAGAAGACAGCCGGCGTGACGGAGGCGCGGGCGCGCGTGACGGCCAGCTTGACCCAGTCGCGGATCGGCACGTCCTTGGTTTGGCAGGCGCGCCAGATGTCGCCGGGGGCGACCTGGTGCTCGATCAGCACCGTGCCGGCGTCGTCGACAATCTGGACGGTGCCGGCGGACTGGATCTCGAAGGTCTTGTCATGGCTGCCGTACTCCTCGGCGGCCTGGGCCATGAGCCCGACGTTCGGCACCGTGCCCATGGTGGTCGGGTCGAAGGCGCCGTGGGCACGGCAGTCGTCGATGACAACCTGGTAGATGCCGGCGTAGCTGCTGTCCGGGAGCACGGCGAGGGTGTCGGCTTCCTGGCCGTCGCGGCCCCACATGTGGCCGGAGCTGCGGATCATGGCGGGCATCGAGGCGTCGACGATCACGTCGGAGGGCACGTGCAGGTTGGTGATGCCCTTGTCGGAGTCGACCATGGCCAGTTCGGGGCCTTCGTTGAGGCCCTTCTGGATGGCGCTCTGGACGTCGCCGCGGATTTCCTCGGGGAGGTCCTCGAGGCCGTTCAGGATGGAGGCGAGCCCGTTGTTCGGGCTCAGGCCTGCGGCAGCGATCTGCTCGCCGTAGGTGGCGAAGAGGTCGGAGAAGTAGGCCTTGACGACGTGGCCGAAGATGATGGGGTCCGAGACCTTCATCATGGTGGCCTTCAGGTGGGCGGAGAACAGCACGCCCTCCTCCTTGGCCCGCGCAACCTGGGCGGCAAGGAACGCGTCCAGGGCGGCAGCGCGCATAACGGTGCCGTCGATGACCTCGCCCGCCAGGACAGGGAACGCACGCTTGAGGACCTTGACGGTGCCGTCTTCCTTGACCAGCTGGATCTTGATGTTGGTGTCCGCGTCGATGACCACGGACAACTCGTTCGAGCGGAAGTCATCGGCGTCCATGTGCGCGACGTTGGTCTTCGACTCGGGGCTCCAGGCACCCATGCTGTGCGGGTTCTGGCGTGCGTAGTTCTTGACCGAAAGGGGTGCGCGGCGGTCGGAGTTGCCTTCACGCAGCACCGGGTTGACGGCGGAACCCTTGATCTTGTCGTAGCGGGACCGGATGTCCGTTTCCTCGTCCGAGGACGGGTTGTCCGGGTAGTCCGGCAGCGCGTAGCCGTGGCCCTGCAGTTCCGCGATTGCGGCCTTCAGCTGGGGCACGGAGGCGCTGATGTTGGGCAGCTTGATGATGTTGGCTTCGGGCTTCTTGGCGAGGGCGCCAAGCTCAGCCAGGGCATCGCTGACACGCTGCTCTTCGGTGAGGTAGTCGCCGAATGCGGAGATGATGCGGCCGGCCAGCGAAATGTCGCGGGTCTCCACTTCCACACCGGCCGTGGAGGCGAACGCCTCAACAATCGGCAAGAACGAATAGGTGGCCAGCATCGGCGCTTCGTCGGTGTGGGTATAGATAATCTTTGCCATTGCTCGGGCGTCTCCCTGAAGGTCTGGGTATTTCCGGAATCTTGTGTTATCTCAACACTCCTAACTTACCTGAGGTGCCCCCGTTGGCGCCTACCGGCGTCGGTCGCAGGTGGATCCGTGACGCCCTCGCGAGGCGTTCGCGAGGCGTTCGCGAGGCGTTCGCGAGCAATTGACAAAATTTGACAAGTAATTTTACAGATTATTCAAACTGCCGTAGCTTCGTTCCCGTCACAGCCCAAGTGCATGCAGCCCGGCCCTGTCGACCCCAGGCTTCCTGTACCCCAGTCGTTCTTTACCTCAAGCTTCATGCACCCCAGTCTTCATGCACCCCAGCGCGGGGTCATCTGTTGCCCATCTCCAGCAGCGGGGAGGGCTCCCGGTGGCCTCGCGTTGGCATTGACGCGCGACGGCGGCCCGCCCGCATCCGAGCTCACGGGACATGCCCTCCCCGCAGGCCAAAGAATGGACATATCCCCCATATGTCCACTCCTTGCCGCGAAAAATGAGCATGTCCCGCGGCACGAATGAGCATGTCCCGCGGCACGAATGAGCATGTCCCCCGGTCGGCCCACCAGGTCAACCCCGGCAGGAAAAGACCACGCACTCCTGACCGGCCGCCGGCCCGCCCGTGGCACGAAGAATGAGCATGTCCCTGCAGCGGCCCGGCATGCGTCCAAGTTCACGGGACATGCCCTCCCCGCAGGCCAAAGAATGGACATATCCCCCACATGTCCACTCCTTGCCACGAAAAATGAGCATGTCCCGCGGCACGAATGAGCATGTCCCTTGGTGGAACCAGGGGTTCGGAAAACCGCCGTCCGCCTCAGCCGTGCGGCTTAGTGGAAGAAGTGCCGCGCGCCCGTGAAGTACATGGTGATGCCGGCGGCGTTGGCCGCGGCAATGACTTCCTCGTCCCGGACCGAACCGCCGGGCTGGACCACGGCCCGGACGCCGGCGTCGATCAGGATCTGCAGGCCGTCGGCGAACGGGAAGAACGCGTCCGACGCCGCCACGGCGCCGCGGGCACGCTCGGGCGCCCCGCTCGCGTCCGCATTCGACGCACCGCCGGCGCCCTCAACCTCGGAGCGCACGGTCACACCAAGCGAGTTGGCGCGCTCGACGGCGAGCTTGCAGGAGTCGATCCGGTTGACCTGGCCCATGCCGATGCCGACCGCCGCGCCATCGGCGGCGAGCAGGATGGCATTGGACTTGGCGGCGCGGCATGCCCGCCAGGCGAACGCCAGGTCCGCCATCGTGGCTGCGTCGGCGGCCTCACCGGCGGCGAGGGTCCAGTTGGCCGTGTTGTCGCCCTCGGCGTCCACCTTGTCTGCGACCTGGACCAGCATGCCGCCCGAGACCTGGCGGAATTCGGAGGGGTAGCGTCCGTATCCCTCGGGCAGCGCCAGGAGGCGGATGTTCTTTTTCTTGGACAGGATCTCCACGGCCTCGTCCTCGAAGCCCGGCGCTATGACTACCTCAGTGAAGATGTCCGCCACGGTCCGGGCCATGCCGGCGGTGACCGTGCGGTTGGCCGCGATGACGCCGCCGAACGCCGAGACCGGATCGCAGGCGTGGGCCTTGGCGTGCGCGTCGGCGATCGGGTCCGCGGCGGAGGCGGACCCGACGGCCACGCCGCAGGGGTTCGCGTGCTTGATGATGGCAACGGCGGGCCCGGCGAAGTCGAACGCGGCGCGCAGGGCGGCGTCGGCGTCGACGAAGTTGTTGTAGCTCATGGCCTTGCCGTGCAGCTGGTCCGCCTGCGCGATGCCGGCCGGGGCGGCCCGGTCCACGTAGAGCGCGGCCTGCTGGTGCGGGTTTTCGCCGTAGCGGAGGACCTCGGAGCGTTCCAGGGCGAGGCCTGCGTAGGCGGGCCAGTCGATCAGGCCGTCGCCGTCCTCATCGAGGAACTGGCTCGCCGTCCAGGTGGCCACGGCGGTGTCGTAGCTGGCGGTGTGCGCGAAGGCCTTCGCGGCGAGCCGGCGCCGGGTCTTCAGGTCAAAGCCGCCGGATGCAGCCGCCTCCACCACGGAACCGTAGGAGGAGGGATCGACCACGATCGCGACGGCGGCGTGGTTCTTCGCGGCGGAGCGCACCATCGCCGGTCCGCCGATGTCGATCTGCTCGACGACGTCGTCCTGCGCGGCGCCGGACTTCACGGTCTCCACAAAGGGGTAGAGGTTCACGACGACGAGGTCGAACGGCTCGATCGCCATGTCCTCAAGGGTCTGCATGTGCGCCGGGACGCGTCGGTCCGCGAGGATTCCGCCGTGCACGCGCGGGTGGAGGGTCTTGACGCGGCCGTCGAGCATTTCCGGGGAGCCGGTGACTTCCTCGACTTCCTGCACCGGGATGCCGGCGGCGGCGATCTTCTTGGCGGTGGAGCCTGTGGAGACGATTTTGACGCCCGCCGCGTGCAGGCCCCGCGCGAGCTCCTCCAGACCGGTCTTGTCGTAGACCGAAATCAGCGCACGGCGGATCGGGACACGGTCGATGGATACACGGTCAAGCTGCGTGAAGCTCACAAAAGTCTCCGTCTTATATCGCGGCGGGGCCGCGGGTGGTGGGGATGGGGCCAGTTTATCGCGTCGCGGCGCCGGCCCTTCCTGCGCGCCGCTGTGTGAAGCCCGCCGCGGGCGCGAAGTGCACCGTAGAGTTTTCACAGGAGGCTGAGATGAATACATACACCACTGTGCCCAGCGGCGAACAGGTGGTCCAGGAACTGCCGTGGCGCTGGAAAGTGCAGGGCCGGATCTTCCTGATCGGCGGCCTGGGCTTCATGTTCGATGCCTGGGACGTGACGCTCAATGGCATCCTCATTCCGCTGCTGTCCAAGCACTGGTCCCTGGGCGCGGGCGATGCCGCCTGGATCGGCGCCTCGAACCTGATCGGCATGGCTTTGGGCGCGTTTATCTGGGGCACCGTCGCGGACACCATCGGCCGCAAGAAGGCGTTCACCGCGACCCTGCTGATCTTCTCCGTCTTCACGGTTCTGGGCGCGTTCTCCCCGGACTACCTGTGGTTCGTGGTGTTCCGCTTCCTGGCCGGCTTCGGCCTGGGCGGCTGCATACCCGTGGACTATGCGCTCGTGGGCGAGTTCACTCCCCGCAAAGAGCGCGGCAAGGTCCTCACCGCGATGGACGGCTGGTGGCCGGTCGGCGCTGCCCTGTGCGGTTTCGTTTCCGCGGGCCTCGTGGCGGCGTTCGCCGACTGGCGCCTGACCATGCTGGTGATGGTGCTGCCGGCGCTGCTCGTGTTCTGGATCCGACGCAGTGTCCCCGAGTCCCCCCTGTTCCTCATCCGTAAAGGCCGCCGGGAAGAGGCCTCGAAGGTGATCGACAGCCTGGTCGAGGCCACCGGCGCCGAGCCCCGGGTCTACAGCCTGCCCGATCCGCAGGACGCTCCCCGGCTCTCCGCAGGCAGTGCCTGGACCCAGCTGCGCCTGCTGTGGCAGTTCAACTGGAAGATCACGACGGCGGCCTGGTCCCTGTTTTTCAGCATCCTGCTGGTCTATTACCTGTCGCTGACCTGGATGCCCCGGATCCTGATCGGCGCCGGATTCGAGGAGTACAAGGCGTTCCTCACGACCGCTTCCATGGCCGCCGTGGGGCTCCTGGGCGTCGTGGTGGCGGCGCTGCTCGTGGAACGGGTGGGCCGGAAATGGATCCTGGCCGTCACGGGCCCGCTGTCCGCACTGACCCTCGTGATTGTGGCGATCGTGGTGGACATCCCGACGGCTGCTGTGTTTTGGCTGCTCGTGTTCGGCTTTGTGGTGCAGGTTGCCATCCCGGTCCTGTACGCCTATGTCTCCGAGCTCTACCCGACCGAGCTGCGCGGCTCGGGCTTCGGCTGGGCCTCGACATTTTCCCGGCTCGGCGCAGGCTTCGGCCCGCTGATCTTCGCCGCCGTGCTGTGGCCGGAACTGGGCCTCGCGACGTCGTTCGCCCTGGCCGGCGCCCTGGTGCTGCTCTCCGTGCTGTGGATGGCGTTCTTCTCCCCCGAAACCAAGCAGCGCCGGCTCGAGTAGCGCCCGTCACCCCGGCCCACCCAACTAACTAGCAGCAGGGGCCGTTTTGGGCCCTCAAAACGGCCCCTGCTGCGAGTCAGATGGGGGGCGGGCAGGTCAGGCGGGTTTGTGCTCCGCGGCCAGGGAGGCCAGGGAGGCCAGCGTCGAAACCAGCAGGCGGCGCTCCACCACCTTGATGCGCTCGTGCAGGGAGTCCTCGGTCTCGCCGTCCTCGACTGCCACGGCCTCCTGCGCGATGATGGGGCCCGTGTCCACCCCGGCGTCGGCCCAGTGCACCGTGCAGCCCGTGACTTTCACCCCGTAGGCCAGTGCGTCACGGACACCGTGGGCGCCGGGGAAGGACGGCAGCAGGGCCGGGTGGGTGTTGAGGTATTTCCCGCCGAAGGCATCGATAAAGCCGGCGCTGACGATGCGCATGAATCCGGAGGACACGACGACGTCGGGCCGGTACGCCGCGACAGCTTCGGTGAGCGCCGCGTTCCACGCCGCCCGGTCCGGATAGGTCTTGAAGTCCACCACGAACGTGGGGATTCCGGCGGCAGCCGAGCGCTCCACCCCGTAGGTCGCCGGCCGGTCCGCGCCGACGGCTGCGATCTCGACGTCGAGGCCGCCTGACTTCACGGCGTCGATGAGGGCCTGGAGGTTGGAGCCGGTACCGGAAACGAGGACAACGATGCGCATCGTCCTAGCTTATGGGGCCGCTCGCGTAGGCTGGAAACCATGAATCCCCCGAACGGCTCCGGCGGCAGCCAGCCGAGCCAGTCCCCCCGCGGCGAGGCGGCGAAGGCCTCCCTGGTGCGGACCCACACCCTGTTCCGCATCTTCATCGTGGCGGTCCTGGGATCGTTCTTTGTGTACCAGCTGGACATCAACTACCTGTGGCTGAGCGCGATCCTTACGGTGTCCGCGATCGTGCTCGGCATCGCGCTGCTGATCCGTGCCGCGAAGCTCAAGGAATCCCGGCTGGTGCTGTTCGGCGCGATTTCCGGCATGGTGGTCGCGGCGGTTCAGGTGCTGCTCATCCTGTCCTCGGCGCTGTTCTTCGGCCAGGTCAGGGACTACCAGCAGTGCGTCCGCCATGCCCTGACCGAGCAGGCCGCCTCCCAGTGCAGGACGCAGCTGGATAAGTCGATGCCGATCCAGCTCCGCTGACCGCGGCTCTCCGCGGCACGGCCAGCGCCGGCACATGCGCCACGCCGCGCAGCGCCTAGTTGCTGGCGGCCGTTTCGAGGTCCGCTTCGCGCAGGTTCTGCCGGCGTTCCAGCCAGGGCCCGGCCGCGTAACCGATGACGACGCCGATCCCCACCTCGGCGGCCACGAACAGCGCCGTGCGCAGCGGGTCCGGGCCAATATCGGTCAGCCGCCCGATGCCGGCGGAGCCGCGGGCGAGCCACGCCAGTCCGGCGGCCAGCATCCCGGCCACTGCGCCGATCATCGCGCCGAGCACAAGGGTGGAGGCCGCCGCCGTGAACCAGCGGGTTCGGACTTTGATGGAGAGCCACTCGTCGAAGTGGTTTTCGCCTTCGCGCAGGAACCACCAGCCGGCCAGGGCCCCCGCGAGCGCCGGCACCACCAGCGCCACGAAGCCGTAGTCAAGCGGACCGGACGGCAGCGCCGCGAAGACGGGAATCGACGGCAACGGCCCGACGGCAGTCCCGAGCGGCCCGGCCTGCGAGCCCACGCCCAGGGCGAAGCCCGAGCCGGACGTCCAGGCCAGTGCGAAGACGGCAAGGTTGGGCAGGAAGCCGAGCTGCGCGATGGTCAGGACGGCACCGCCCATGGCCCCGGCGTCGAGCCCTTCATAGACGGCGATCACCAGGTTCCAGTGGATGAAGAGGTCGACGGCGAGCAGCACGGCGGACATCGCCAGGCTGGCCATGAGCGCCACCGATCCGGCCTTGATCACGGACCCGAGGTAGGAGCCGGCCCAGCGCGAGTGCTGGCTGGTGCGCGAGAGCCAGGCCACGGCGTCGACGCCGATCAGCCGGCTCCAGGAGCCAGCCTCGCGGCGGGCACCCACCACCATGCCGAGGGCGAACGGGACCAGCGGAATGAGCCCGGCGGACCAAAGGTTTATGCCGACGTCGGAGGTGCGGCAGACAAACCCCGTGGTCAGCCCGAAGCTCGCGTACACGAGCCAGGAACCGAGGAGGGCCTGCCACAGCTGATCGGTGTAGGAGGCGCGGGCCAGCCTGCGGCCTGCGCGCCACGCGAGCAGGAACGGAATAAGCGTCAGCCCCAGGGGGATGAGCGAGAGCGTGCCGGATTCCGGCTGCGCCGCGGACCCGGCACCGACCGTGTCCAGCAGCAGGGGGACGCCGTGGATGAGCAGCCAGGCCTGGCCGGCCAGCCGGGCGAGGACGTCGGTGCCGTTGTTCTGGAAGCCGGCAGTGGCCCACACCGCGATGATCGGGGCAACCACCACCAGGGCCGAGATGAGGGCGGCCTGGGCGGACTCGAGGGCTCCCTGCAGCCATAAGGGCATGGGGATGCCGTGTTGTCCGGTCTGATCAGCGCGCAGTTTCATCGTGTTCCATGGTGCCATGGGCGGGCCAGCGCGCCGGTTCCGACAGGCTTAACGCCCCGATTAACGCCCCGATCCGTGCGATGGCGCCGCCGCCGGCGCCGGAGCTTTTTCGACAGGCCCGCCGTAAAATTGGAATGTCCGCATTCAGTGGTTGGAGGCAGAAAATGACTACCGCATCTCCCCATGCACACGGCGTTCACTTCGGACGGACAGATGTTCAGAACGTCGGCATGGGTGTAGGTATCGTCCTTATTGTCGTGGGCATCCTGGGGTTCATCCCCGGCATCACCACGCAGTACAGCGAACTGAGGTTCTTCGGGCCCGATTCCAGGGCCATGTTCCTGAACCTGTTCCAGGTGTCCATGTTGCTCAATATCGTGCAGCTGGCCATTGGTGCAACGGGCTGGGCCATGTCCCGTAACGGCATGGGCGCCAGGAACTACCTCATGGGCTTTGGCCTGCTGTACATCGTCCTCAGCGTATATGGGCTAATTGTGGGCGTGGGGTCGGCGGCCAACTTCCTGTCGCTGAACGCCATGGACAACTGGACCCACATGGTGCTGGGCGTGGCAATGATTGGCGCCGGCTGGCTGCTTTCGCGGCATCTGGCCGACGACGCAAAAACCCGGTAAGTGATCACCGGGACTTAGGGAGCCGCGAATGAGTAACGTTTCATAGCAATCCGAAAATTCGTACTACCTGCTGGTGCAGTGGCTTGGCGGAAACGCGGCGGCTGCACCAGCTTCTCTGTCTCCGGCCCCCGACGGCGGGTCCGGCCCCCGACGGCGGGTCCGGCCCCGACGGCGGGTCCGCCCGCCCAGCCACGGCTGGGCCCGCCCCGGACCCCCCAAACAGCACTCCTGTAAATATTTTCACTTTAATTAAGAAACAACCATTGACTGGGTAAAAATCTTCACTATAGTTGTGTGAGTCAGGTCACCAAGCGAAGGACAGCCAATGACCACCGAGAGTGTTGCGATCCCTGCCCCGCCCGCGACCAGCGCCCTGCTGGCCACGGTCGGCAACAAAGTGCGCTCCATGCGCAAGGAAAAAGGCATGACGCTCGCCAAGCTCTCGGAGATCACCGGCCTCAGCCCGGCAATCGTCAGCCAGATCGAACGCGGCCTGGCGAACCCCTCGTTCACCACCCTGGCGCAGTTGGCCCACGGGCTGGACATTCCGGTCGGGAAGTTCTTCGTCGGCCAGGAAGAAACCAGGTCCCCCGTGGTCCGCAAGGCCGAACGGCGCAATCTGAAAGGCATCACCAAGAAATCCGTCGGGGAAGCGGTCTACGAACTGCTCACCCCCGATCTCAACGGAGCCCTGGAAGCCCAATGGATTGTCAGCCCGCCCGGCCATGACACCAGTGCCACGCCGTTCCGTCACAGCGGTGAAGAGTTCGGCATCATCATCTCCGGCCGGAAAGACATCTTCCTGGACGGGGAGTGCTACACGCTCGAGGCGGGCGATTCCATTACGTTCTCCTCGGACACCCCGCACTGGTTCAAGAACAGCTACGACGAAGAATGCGTAGCGATCTGGGTCAACGCACCCCACGCGTGGTAGGCGCGCACCAGCACAGCGCCGCCAGCCACCGTCCCCTCACCGTCCGGGCCTGAACCGCCCGCCGGCAGTCCTTGCCACGTTCGCATTCTCCGTTCGCACACACGGCGATGCGTCATGCCCTCATTCGCCCCCTCCCCCCGATAAAAGGGGCGCCAGCGTAAGGAAAACCAATGCTTGACACCGTCGTCGAGTCGCGCAAAGTTTCACGCCAACTCTCCCCCGAAGTCCGCAAGGGCCTGCTGGGCCTCGGCCTGGGCAATGCCCTGGAATGGTACGACTGGATGGTCTTCGGCCTCCTGTCCGCCTTCATCGGCCCGAACTTCTTCCCCAACGCCGATCCCCTCTCGGCCACGCTGAATGCCCTCGCCGTCTTCGCCGTCGGCTTCGCGTTCCGCCCGCTCGGCGGCATCCTGCTCGGCACCCTGGCGGACCGCATCGGGCGCCGCCGGGTGATGCTGATGTCCATCATGCTGATGGCCGGAACCACCCTGGTGATCGCAATCTGCCCGAGCTACCAGCAGATCGGCGGCTGGGCCGGCATCATCCTCGTGGCCTGCCGCATCGTGCAGGGCATCTCCACCGGCATCGAGGCCCCGCTCTCCACCTCCCACGCCGTGGAACTGGTCCCGGAAGGCCGCGAAGGCTACGTCGCCGGCATCATGTCCTTCTACGTCAACATCGGCATCCTGCTCGCCTCCCTCGTCAGCTTCCTCTGCAGCCTGATGATCGGCGGCGCGGCCATGGCCGGCTGGGGCTGGCGTGTGCCGTTCATCATCGGCGCGGCCTTCGGCTTCGTCGTCCTGTACCTGCGCCGTTCGCTTCCTGAAACCATGCGCCCCGAGGAAATGGCCACCAACTCCTCCCGCGCCGTCTGGACCGGCGTCCGCAAACACTGGCTCTCCGTCCTGGCCATCGTCTTCGTGGTCGGAGCAGCGCAGGCCTACAACTACGCCTGGAACATCGGCCTGCCCAGCGCGGCCCGCAGCAACTTCAAGGAAGACCCCACGGCCGTCTTCGCCCTGACCACCATCCTGGGCCTGATCCTCGTGATCGGCAGCTGGATCATCGGCAAGGTCGCGGACGGCCGGTCCATGTCCCGCTGGTTCATCGTCACCCGGATCCTGGCCATCCCGGCCGTGTTCCTGATGCTCATGTACGTCCAGCCCGGCATCGGCGGGTTCGCCGCCGTCCTGCTCGGCGGATCCGTGGTGCTGGTGCTGAACATGACCCTCTACAACGTGGTCAGCAGCTCCCTGATGCCCAAGTCCTGCCGCGGCGCCGGCGTGGCCCTCGGCTACGGCATCGGCGTCGCCCTCTTCGGCGGCACCGCCTCCTACCTCCTGGTCTGGTTCCAGTCACTGAACGCCAGCTGGATCTTCCCGGTCTACGTGGCCGTCCTGTCCATCCTCAGCATCGTCTTCTACCTCGCAGCCCGCCGCAGCAACGGCATCTTCGTCGGAAAATAAGGATTCCCCTATGAACTCGCTTGACTCGCAACTCGCCCTGGACCTGCGCACCACCACGCAGGACCTCACCGCTCCTGTCATCTCCCGCTCCGACGTCCTCGTCGTCGGCGGCGGACCCGCCGGGGTCGCCGCGGCCGTCACCGCAGCCCGCTCCGGCGCGTCCGTCACGCTCCTCGAGCGCTACTCCTCCCTCGGCGGGCTCGCCTCCGGCGGCATGGTCCTGGTGCTCGATGACATGATCAACGGCCAGGAAATCACGGTCACCGGCATCGTCTCCGAGTACGTCGAACGCCTGCAGAAGCTCGGCCTGGCAATTGTCCCGCCCGCCGATGACCGCAAGACCTCCGAGGAACTGTGGAACAAGTGGGGCCGCTACGGCACCTTCGACTTCCACTCCCACACCACCCCCAAGCCCGTCTGCTACGCCGCCGCCTTCGACCCGGACGGCTGGAAGCGCGTCTCCAACGACCTCGTCCGCGAGGCCGGCGTCAACCTCCGCCTGCACTCCTGGTTCTCCCGCCCCATCGTGGACAACGGCGTCATGAAGGGCGTCATCTGCGAGACCAAGTCCGGTCCGCAGGCGTTCATGGCGGACATCGTCATCGACACCACCGGCGACATCGACGTCGCCTCCCGGGCCGGCGCCAGCTACGTCAAGGACAGCTACCTCACCACGCTCGTCTTCCGCCTCGGCAACGTGGACACCGCCGCCGCGGAAGCCTTCGAACAGGCCAACCCGAAGGAAGCCCGCGCCATCAACCGCACCATCAAGCGCCTCCTCGGCGGCGCCTGGGAACTGTGGTGGCTCAAGACCCCCATCGACGGCGTCGTCTGGTGCAACGCACCCCACATGACCGGGTACGACGGCGTCGACCCGGCCGACATGACCGCCGCCGAGTTCGCCGCACGGGACCGCATCACCGAGGCCGTGGACTACGTCCGCGCCAACCTGCCCGGCTTCGCCAACTGCTACATGCTCGACGTCGCGTCCCAGATGGGCGTCCGGCAGACCCGCCTGCTCGAGGGCGAATACGTCATGACAAAGGACGACGTCACCTCACGCCGGCACTTCGCCGACACCGTGGCCCGCGGCCGCGACTACTACTACCCGTACCGTTCGCTGCTGCCCAAGGAAGTGGACCAGCTGCTCGTGGCCGGCCGCCACTACTCGGCCACCCCCGAGGCGCAGAAGATGTCCCGCGAGATCCCGCCCTGCATGGCCATGGGCCAGGCAGTCGGCGTCGCCGCCGCCCTGGCTGTCGAGAACGGCACCCTCGTCCGCGACGTCTCCGCACTGGACATCCAGCAGGGCATGCGCCGGCACGGCGCGGACCCGGGCGACGTCCCGTCGTCGAACGCCACGCTGGACACCGACGCGGTGGTGGGGGCATGAGCACCGAAGCCCTTCTGGACGACAGCGTCCTGACGGAAAGCACGACGGCGGCGCCCGCCGCCGCCGAGTCTGGCACCCCGCTCCCGCTCGATGGCATCAAGATCGTGGACTTCACCCAGGTGTTCATGGGACCGTCCTGCACCCAGCTCCTGGGCGACTACGGCGCTGACATCATCAAGGTCGAACGCCCGGGCGCCGGGGACATCTCCCGAAACTCCTTCCCGGACAAGGACGGCCAGGACAACCCGATCTTCCTGTCCATCAACCGCAACAAGCGCAGCGTCTCGGTGGACACCCGGACCGAGGAAGGCCGCAGCGTGCTCCGCCGCATCCTCGCCGACGCCGACGTCGTGGTCAGCAACTTCCGCTCCGGCGTCATGGAACGGATGGGCTTCGGCTACGAGGAGCTCAAGGCCGAGAACCCCGGCATCATCTGGGCCTCCGGCACGGGCTTCGGCCCGGTGGGCCCCTACTCGCACAAGGGCGGGCAGGACGCGATCGCGCAGGCCTACTCCGGTGTGATGTGGCGGCGCGAATCGGACGACATGAAACCGTCCATCTACCCCACGACGCTGTGCGACTACATCACGGGCATGCACCTCATGCAGGGCATCCTGCTGGCACTGCGCACCCGCGAATCCGCCGGCGTCGGGCAGAAGGTGGAGGTGACCATGTACGACTCCATGCTGCACCTGCAGATGCAGGAGGCCTGCATGCAGCTCAACCGCGGCTACGAGGTCAACTGGGGCGCCATGCCGCTCAGCGGCGTCTTTGAAACCACCGACGGCGCCGTCTGCATGGTGGGCGGCTTCACCCCGGACCCGCTGATGCGGATTTCCGAGGCGCTGGGCCTCGACGAGGACCTCACGCAGCGGCCCGAGTTCGCCAACCTGGAGCAGCAGTTCAAGCACAAGCCGGCGCTGCAGGCGATCTTCCGCGAGCGCATCGCCACCAACACCACCGAGTACTGGACCACCCAGCTGGAAGGCCAGGGCCTCCTCAACGCGCCCGTCCACACCCTGGAGCAGGCCCTCGCCGACGCCCAGACGCACGCCAACGGCATGATCGTGGAAGCCGAACACCCGGGCGTCGGCACCGTGAAAATGCTCAACGCGCCCATCCGTCTCTCCGCCACCCCGCCGACCGTACGCCGCGTGGCGCCGCGGCTCGGCGAGCACAACGTCGAGGTGCTGCTGGAGAACGGCTTCGACGCCGAAACCATCGAGCGCCTGCAGCAGCTGGGGGTCCTCCGGTGACCGCCGTTTCCGAAGCCCCCGCAGCGGCGACCGCGGGTCCCAACACCGCCGACCAGGTCACCCTGACCATCGAAAACCACATCGCGACGGTCGTCATCGACCGCCAGCACGTCCTCAACGCCGTCGACGGCACCGCCCAGGCCCGGCTCAACGCGATCTGGGACCAGCTCGAGGCCGATCCGGACGTCCGCGCCGTCGTCATTACCGGTGCCGGGACCCGCGCGTTCTGCGTCGGGGCGGACATGTCCGCCGCCGCCGTGGACAAGTCCGGGCTGCAGTACTGGGCCGGGCTCGACCCCAATGGCTTCGGCGGCCTGAGCCTGCGCACGAGCCTGGACATCCCGGTCATCGCCCGGGTCAACGGCTACGCGCTCGGCGGCGGCATGGAAATCGTGCTCGGCGCGGACATCGTGATCGCTGCGGACACCGCCCGCTTCGGCCTCACGGAACCGCGTGTGGGGCGCCTGGCGCTCGACGGCGGCATCCACCAGCTGGTGCGCCGCATCCCCTACAGCCAGGCGATGGGCATGCTCCTGACCGGGCGCAAGGCCGACGCCGCGGAAATGCAGTCCATGGGCCTGGTCAACGAGGTGGTCCCCGCGGACCAGCTCGACGCCGCGGTGCAGCGCTGGGTGGACCAGATCCTCGCCTGCGCGCCCACCTCCGTCCGCGCCGTCAAACAGATGGTCACCCGGACCGGGCACCTGACCGCCGCCGAGGCCCGCGGTCTCCGGCTGCCGGCCCTCATGGCGGCGCTGGACAGCGAAGACTCCGCCGAGGGCGTGCGCGCCTTCCAGGAAAAGCGCCCGCCCGTCTGGCCGGGCCGCTAGATGCAGCCCGCAATGCAGTACGAGCAAACGCGGCACGAACACATGCCGCACGACCCAGTGCCATACGAACGGAAGGACAAACCGATGCGGGAATCACTGGCCCCCGGCGTGTGGGGCGTCGTCGCCACACCGTTCCAGGGCAGCGCCCTCGACGTGGACACCGACAGCGTGGCCCGGCTGGTGGGCCACTACGAGTCGATCGGCGCTACCGGACTGACTGTCCTGGGCGTCTTCGGCGAGGCCGCGGCCCTGACCGCGGCCGAGCGCAGCCTCGTACTGGAGGTCGTGGTCGAGGAAACGCAGCTGCCCCTCGTGGTGGGCGTGACCTCGCTCTTCACCGGCACCGCCGTCGAAGAAATCCGCGCCGCCCAGGCAGTGGCCGGGGACCGGCTCGCCGCCGTCATGGTGCAGGCAAACTCGGCACGCCCGGAAGTGGTGATCGCGCACCTGGACGCCGTCCACCAGTCCACCGGCGCCAAGGTGGTCCTGCAGGACTACCCTGTGGCCAGCGGTGTCAGCATCAGTACCGAAGCCATGATTTCCGTGGTGCAGGCCTGCACGTTCGTCGTCGCGGTCAAGGCCGAGGCACCGCCGACGTCCGTGGCCATCGCGCAGCTGGCGGCCGCCGTCGATATCTCCGTGTTCGGCGGACTCGGCGGCCAGGGGCTGCTCGATGAGCTGCTCGCCGGGGCGGCCGGCGCCATGACCGGGTTCTCCTACCCGGAAGCCCTCGTGGCCTGCGTCCGCGCGTGGCAGTCCGGCGGCTACGACGCTGCCCGGGACGAGCTGCTCCCGTACCTGCCCCTGATCAACTTCGAACAGCAGGCCAAAATCGCGCTGGCCGTCCGCAAGGCGTGCTTCCTGGAGCGCGGCCTGATCAAGGACTCCGGCGTCCGGTCTCCCGGCGCCGCCTTCCCGGAGGCGCTGCGGCCGGGCATGCTGGCCCACCTCGACGAGGCGGCACGCGCACTCACCCTCTCCCCCGGCTCAGCCGCACACACAGCATCTACAGCAGGAAGGCCCTGATGGACCTCGGAATCAGCGGAAAAACCGCCCTCGTGGCAGCCTCCACCGGGGGCCTGGGCCTCGCGATCGCCCGTGCCCTCGCGTCCGAAGGCGCGCGCGTGGCCATCACCGGCCGGCGCCGCGAACGCGCCGAAGAGATCGCCGCCGAACTGCAGGCCGCTGGGCACAGCGCAGCCGCCGTCGAGGCGGACCTGTGCACCCCGGCGGGGGTGGCGGCCGCCGTCGAAAGCACGGTGGAAGCGCTGGGGCCCATCGACATCCTGGTGCTCAACGGCCCGGGCCCCAAACCCGGGGCGGCGGCCACGCTGAGCGCCGATGACATCGCCGCGGCGTTCGAGCAGCTCGTCAAACCGCACCACGCCCTGGTCTCGCAGGTCCTGCCCGGCATGCGGGAGCGGCGCTGGGGGCGGATCCTGGCGGTCGGCTCGAGCGGCGTCGTGGCACCGCTGCCCAACCTGGCGATGTCCAACACCGGCCGCGCAGCACTCGCCGGCTACCTCAAAACCCTCGCGGCCGAGGTCGCGCTGGACGCCGTGACCGTCAACATGCTCCTGCCCGGACGCATCGCCACGGACCGGGTGGCCGAGCTTGACCACGCCGCCGCGAAACGCCGCGGCACCACAGCCGAGGAAATCCAGCTCGAATCCCGCAAGAGCATCCCGGCCCGCCGCTACGGCGAGCCGGAGGAATTCGGCGCCGCCGCAGCCTTCCTGTGCAGCGCCCCGGCCTCGTACATCACCGGCGTCGCGCTGCGGTGCGACGGCGGCCTGATCCGCGGCCTCTAAGCCTCCCCCTCCGATCCAAGAAGGAACACCATGACTTCCACAGCAACAGACCTCACCGCCGGCACCGACCAGCACCTCATCACCGCCCGGCACCTCATCAACGGCGAATGGCTCGGCGCGGCGGACACCCGCCGGATCAACCCGGCCCGCCCCGGCGAAGTCGCAGCCCTCTCCCCCAGCGGCACCGCGGAGGACGTCGACGCCGCCATCACCGCCGCCGCCGCGGCACAGCCGGCCTGGGCCGCCCTCCCGGCACCGTCCCGCGGAGCCATCCTGATGGCCGCCGGCAACCTGCTCCTGGACCGCCAGACCGCCATCGCCGAGGACCTCGTCCGTGAGGAAGGCAAGACCCTCGCCGAGGCCAAGGGCGAGGTCAAGCGCGCCTCGGACGTGCTGCGCTTCTTCGGCTCGCTCGGCTGGGCCGCCACCGGCGAGGTGCTGCCCAGCGGCCTGCCGGACACCACCATCACCACCCGCCGCGAACCGCTCGGCGTGGTCGGGCTCATCACGCCGTGGAATTTCCCCATCGCCATCCCGGCATGGAAGTCCGCCCCGGCCCTGATCAGCGGCAACGCCGTGGTCATCAAGCCGGCCGAGCTCACCCCGCTCTCCGCCACCCACCTCGCCCGGGCCCTGCACGACGCCGGGCTGCCGGCCGGCGTGTTCAACGTGGTCCACGGCAAGGGCCGCGTGGTGGGCGACGCCCTGGCCCGCGACCCCCGCATCGCCGGGCTGTCCTTCACCGGTTCCACCAAGGTGGGCCTGGGCCTGCAGGAAATCCTGAACGCCCGCCGCGCCCGCGTGCAGCTGGAAATGGGCGGCAAGAACGGCGTCCTCGTCCTCGACGACGCCGATGCCCGCAAGGCCGCCCAGGTGGTCGCCGCCGGCGCGTTCGGCCTCACCGGCCAGGCCTGCACCGCCACGTCCCGCGTCTACGTCACCCCGGGCATCCGGTCCGCGTTCCTTGAGGCCCTCACCGAGGAAGCCGCGCAGTACACCGCCGGGGACGGCCTCGGCCGTGACGGATCGGACCCGGCCCGCATGGGCGCCGTCGTGAGCAGCCAGCAGTTCGAACAGAACCAGGCGGCGGTGCGCACCGCCGTCGAGCGCGGCGCCACGCTGCTGCACGGCGAGTACGACGGCGACCCCTCCGGCGGCCTGCTCTTCCCGGCCGCCGTGCTCACCGACCTGCCCTTCGACGACGCCGCCGTGACCGAGGAAATCTTCGGACCGGTAGTGGCCGTCCTGGAGGTCGCCGACTATGAGGCCGGCCTCGCCGCCATCAACGATTCCCGCTACGGCCTCACCGCCGGCATCTGCACCGACTCCCTGGCCCGTGCCACCGACTTCGCCGCCCGGGCGCAGGCCGGCGTCATCAAGGTCAACCGTCCGACGGCGGGCCTGGACCTGAACGTCCCGTTCGGTGGCGTGAAGGATTCCTCCACCAACACGTTCCGGGAGCAGGGGAAGTCCGCGTTGGACTTCTTCACGTGGGGCAAGACCGTCTACACGGGTGTGTAGCGCGCCATGACGTACGTGATCGCGCAGCCCTGCGTGGATGTGAAGGACAAGGCCTGCATCGACGAATGCCCGGTGGACTGCATCTACGAAGGCGAACGCTCGCTCTACATTCACCCTTCGGAGTGTGTGGACTGCGGCGCCTGCGATCCGGTCTGCCCGGTCGAGGCGATCTACTACTCGGACGACGTCCCGGAGGAGTGGGCCGACTACGTCCGGGCCAACGTGGAGTTCTTCGAGGACCTCGGCTCCCCGCAGGGCGCCTCCGGCCTGGGGAACCTGGGCCGCGACCATCCCGTGGTCGCGGGGGCGCCGGCGCCTGCGCCTGCGCGCTAGAAACGCCACACGGAGTACGGCACGCTCGGGAGGTTGCCGGCCATCCAGGGCCGCTCCGTTGGCTCCAGCGGAATCCGGCCCCGGCCGTCCCGCCACACCAGGACGACCGTCCCGGCGATCGCCAGTACGGAAACCACGGCGAAAAAGATCAGCACGACGACGATGGATCCGGACATTTCTCCAACACCCCTGGCATTAATTCTACTGCCGTGACCGGTTCCGGGGGCTGGACCGGGCGCTTCGCCGCGGGGCGGAGGGAAATCAAAAACTGCCCCGTGACGCGGCCATGACGCACGCGGATGGGACTGCGACAATGGGCACATGACAGCCATCATCCTGGTGTGGAACCCCGAGCACTGGAACGGGTGGACCTACCCTGCCGTGGTGGCGGAGGCAGCCGAGACGGGCCTGTTCCTGGCCAGCTGGAGCGTCGGCCGGCATCAGGACATCCCCTCCGGCGCGGACGCCTGGCTCCTGTTGCAGGGACGCCACGGCCGCGGGCTGCTCGGTCACGGGGTCGTGGTGTCGGAACATCCCCTGCCGGAGCCGCAGCCACAGGGCGCGGCGCCGGAAGGGGCGCCGGAGAACTACGCCCCGGGTCCCCTCTCCCCTGCGTCCGTCCCGCCCCTGTATGTCCGGGTGGCCTTCGAGGCCCTGCTGCCTGCCGGCGACCACATCGATATGAAAATCCTGCAGGAGGCCGTCCCCGGGGTGGCCTGGGACACCATCCATGGCTCCGGGATGACCCTTGATCCCCCAGAGGAAGGCCGGATCCGCCAAGTCTGGTCTGACTTCGGTCCGCAGCCAGGACCCGACGCCACGCAGCCTGTGCCGGGCACCTTGCCCGGATATGCGTTGAGCAGGGTGGACGTGAACCGCTACGAACGCAGCCCTGACGCACAGCGGGCGTGCATCGCCCATCATGGAACGAACTGTGCCGCGTGCGGATTCTCCTACGAAATCGCCTACGGCGAGCTGGGCAAGGATTTCATCCAGGTCCACCACATCGTTCCGCCCGCGCAGCTGGGCAGCGGTTATGAGCTGGATCCCGTGGCAGATCTGGTGCCGCTTTGCGCCAACTGCCACGCCATGGCGCATCGCGGGGCCAAGACAGCACGGACCGTCGCCGAACTGCGGCGGATCATGGGAGCCGCCGGCTTCCTGTCCGGACACGCCCTGAGCCCGGAAGAACTGGCGGCCCAGCGCGACGCCCGTCGGATCCTGGAACAGCACTAGGCCTCAGGCGGACCACACCTGCCGGAACTTGCCGCTGCGGTCGGGACGGGGCTGCTCCTGCGCAAACTGGACGTCGATCGCGCCGCACCCCTGGGCCGCGAAGAACGTGGCCAGCCGCGCCGCCACCCCGCCGCGCACCTCGGCCAGGTCGGCGAGGGGCCTCAGCTCCAGCCGAACGGTCAGCGCTCCCGGCCCCGTCCGGATCGCCTGGAACCGGCGCACCCCGGCGGTCTCCTCGATCACCGTGCCCAGTGCCAGCGGCAGCACCGTCACCGGCGCCCCGTCCGGCGCCTGGTCCGGCGCCTGGAAGGACAGCAGGTCCCCGGCGCGGCCTTCCACCGTCACCACCGGGAAAGGGCTCCCGCACGGGCAGGGATCCACGGCCAGCTCAACCCGGTCCCCGAGGTCGTAACGGATGAGCGGCTGGACCCGGTTGGCAAGGTTCGTGACCAGCGCCGTGTGGGACGTGACTCCGCCGGGGACCGGATGGTAGTCCTCGTCCACCGGCTCGAGGATGTACCAGTCGGCGTTGACGTGGTAGGCGCCCATCCGGCAGCGGCTGGTCAGCGCCGGGACCTCTGATGACAGGTAGCGGTTGGTGACATGGCAGCCGAGAACCGATTCGATCCGTGCGCGTCCGCTGTCGGTCAGGCTCTCGCCGGAGCTGATGGCAAGGACGGGACGGATCCGTAACCGTCCGGCGTCCTGCTCCGCGGCCAGCTGCAGCATCGCGCTGGGGTAGCCGTAGAGCAGCGTAGGCCTAAAATCGTTGAGCTCCTTCACCAGGTCGGCGAGGGGCCTCAGCACGGAGAAGACCCGGAGGCGCCGCGCGACGCGGGGGCTGCGCCGCCGCGCGATTTCCGTCATCACGACTCCCGCGAAGTGGCCGCCGTCGGCAACCAGGGCCGCAGCCCGCACCCCGCGGAGCAGGAGCGCCCGCAGGTCCGCCGCCCCGATGAGGGTCCTGCGTTCGCGGACCCGGACGACGACGCCGGCTACCGTCCACGACCTTCGGTCATGAACCAGCACGGCCGGCTCGCCGGTGCTCCCCGACGTCGTAAACACGAGGTACTTCCCGCGGTAGACGGCCCCCACCTTGGCCGGGTCGGAGAGCAGGTCCGAGGTCATCTTCGCAAGCGTGAGGTGCGGGTCCGTCACCCAGTCGTCGAAGTTTTCCATGAGGTCCCGTTTGCCGACGGGAGGCAGCCGGGCCACATCTGTGACGCGCTCCGGCAGGTCCCGGTACAGCCTGCGGTAGTACGGCGACGCGGACCGCGCATACTCCACGAGTTCGGCGAGCCGGGCCTGCTGACGGCGGGCGATCGCGTCGGGTCCGCCGCGCTCTGCACGCCACGCGTCCCACCCGATCCCAAGGATGCCGACCACGCCGGACCCGATGTGCATCGAGAACCACCTCTCCGGGCCCACCATGGCACGCCGGCGTGCGCCCGAACAGGGGCTTTGGCCCCCGCGGGGAGCCTGATCTGCCCCGCAGCGCCGAATTGCTGGACTTCCCGGCAGGGAGCACCGCAGACTGTGTACAACAGCTGACTGGGCGGCTCCAGACTTCCAGCATCCAAGCCAGCTGGGAAGGGCAGCAGCGCCATTTGGGGGCTTTGCGCAATGCCTTTTCCCTCACCGTGAAAGGACTTGGGTTATGCCGGACTTGTCAGTTTTCTTCCCGCTCTTGGCCGGGATCATTGGCGCGTTGGTCGTCGTCGGCGTCATCTGGCTGGCGACCAAACTGATGTGGAAGGTGGCCGAGCCGAACGAGGCCCTCATCATCTCCGGGCTGACGCGCGGCACCCTGGAGACCCGGGAGGGCATGGACTTCAAGATCGTCACTGGCAAGGGAGCCCTGGTGCTGCCGGGCCTCCAGACGGTCCGGGCCCTGTCCCTGACGCTGAACGAAACCGAGCTGAAAGTCTCCTGCGTCACGTCCCAGGGCATCCAGGTGATTGTCGAGGGCGTGGTGATCTACAAAATCGGCGACGCCCCGCCCTTCATCGCTAACGCCGCACGGAGGTTCCTCGGGCAGCAGCCCAAGATGCAGAGCCAGGTCTACAACGTCTTCGAAGGGCATCTGCGCTCCATCATCGGCAGCATGACCATGGAGGAGATCATCCGCGAGCGCGACAAGCTCGGATCACAGGTCCGCAGCGCCAGCGGCGTGGAAATGGAGAAGCTGGGCCTGGTGGTCGATTCGCTGCAGATCAAGGACCTGCAGGATCCCACGGGCTACATCCAGAACATCGCCAAGCCGCACATCGCCCAGGTGAAGATGGAGGCCCGCATTGCCGAGGCCACCAGGAACCGCGAGGCAGCCGAAAAGGAGGCCGAGGCCGAGGCCCTGATTGCCGATGCCCAGAGCATCTCCGCGATCCGGCAGTCCATCGCGCTGGCCAATGCCGAACAGGCGAAGGCAAATGCCGCCCAGGCCGGCCCGCTGGCTGACGCGACGGCCCGCCAGCAGGTGGTGGTGCAGGAGACCGAAGTGGCCAAGCTGGAGGCGGACCGCGAGGAGCAGAAACTCCAGACCAGTGTCCGCAAGCCCGCGGATGCCAAGGCCTACGCCAAGCGCACGGAGGCGGAAGGCCAGAAGGCCGCTGACATTAGTGCCGCCGAAGCCCTGGCGCGGCGCACAGAACTCGAAGCCCAGGTCAACGCCCGCCGCACCGAGCTCCAGGCGCAGGCGAACGCCACGGCCGCGGCCGCGGCGGCCGGTGCCACCAAGGTCACCGGCGAGGCCGAAGCGGCAGCCACGAAGGCCCGCGGTGATGCGGCTGCCTCCGCGATCAAGGCCAAGGCGCTGGCCGAGGCTGACGGCATCAAGGCGCGTGCCGAGGCACTCGGCACCAACCAGGATGCCGTCATCTCCCAGCAGCTCGCCGAGAACATGCCGGCCATCATCGCGGCAGCGGCCGAGCCCTTTGCACACGTCGGGCAGCTGACCGTCCTGAACGGCGGCGAAGGCATCAACCGGATGATCGGCGGGATTCTGGCTCAGGTGGGCGACTACCTCCCCGCCCTGCGGTCCGCGCTCAAGGACGGCAAGAACGCACCCAAACAGCCCCCGAAAACCCCGGATGCCTAGGGACATGCGCAGCAGGCCCAGGGATTTCGATGCACAAAGACGTTGACCGGAGCCTGACCGGCAGGATCGGCCGGGTCACCGGACGGATCGGGCCGGGCACCATCGGGGAGGTCATGCTTCCGTTCCGCGGAGGCACCAGCGCGTTCCACGCCCACCCGTTTGACAAGACCAGCGTTTTCGCCGTCGGCGAGCAGGTCCTGGTGATCTACTACGAGCCGCCGCAAACGGTCTACGTGGACGAACTCCCGGACGTGCTCAAGCGGGACTGAGACTCAAGCGGGACTGGGACGCTGCCACGGGATCCGCGCCGGACTGAGAGACCACCCCCAACTGACCGCAGTCAGCGTCGGGCTATCGACGCGGGGGGCCTTCTGAACTTACTATTCTTTCAGGAGACAATCTCATGCCCATCATCACCCCTCTGCTTGATTCCGTCCCCGCCGGCGAAGCCGCCCGCGGCCAGTCCCGTTACGGCCTGTCAGCCCGCGGACAGTCATATCGCGGCCGCCCGGCCCAGGGCCGTTCCGGGCCCGTCGGCAACTGGCCGGATCCGTTACGCGCGCTGCGCGGAGTCGGCAACTGGCCCGACCCCCTGTGACCGGCCCCCGGTGACCCGCACGCCCTCCTGTTAACCCACTCTTCCCTCCCCCGCCACCCGCCTGACCCCGCGCCGACAGCCGCCGCCCGCACCGTGGAGGTGTGAGGATCGCAATCGTCGCCGAATCATTCCTGCCGCTCATGAACGGGGTTACGCACTCCATCCTGCGCGTGCTGGAGCACCTTCAACAGCGCGGGGACGAGGTCCTGGTGATCGCGCCGGCAACCCAGGACGCCGAGGTCCCGGAGGAGGTGTACGGCGCCCAGGTCCACCGGCTGCCCTCGGTGCCGCTGGCAGGGTACGCGAACGTGCGGGTGGCGCTGGGCGGTGTGTACCGGGTCAAGCGAATCCTTGCCGACTATGCGCCCGACGTCGTCCACCTGGCGTCCCCGTTCGTGCTCGGCTGGCGGGCAGCGCAGGCCGCGCACCAGCTGGGGATCCCCACCGTCGCCATCTACCAGACCGAGGTTCCCAGCTACGCGGCGCGCTACGGCGTTCCCTTCCTCGAGAACTGGGCGTGGAGCAGGGTGGACCACATCCACCTGCTGGCCTCCCGGACCCTGGTTCCCTCCACGTTTGCGCTCAACCAGCTCCGCGGCCGCGGCATTCCGCGGTTGGGCATGTGGCGGCGCGGCGTGGACACGCAACGGTTCAGTCCGGAGAAGCGCGACGGCGCCTGGCGGTCCTCCCTTGTCCCGGGCGGCGAGCGGATCATCGGGTACGTGGGCCGGCTGGCGGCCGAAAAACAGGTCGAGGATCTGGCGGTGCTGGCCGACGTTCCCGGCACCCGGCTGGTGATCGTGGGCGACGGTCCCCAGCGGGCGGCGCTGGCGGCGGCCCTGCCTGGCGCCGTCTTCACCGGGTTCCTCGGCGGCGAGGACCTGGCGCGGGCCATGGCGTCCTTCGACCTCTTCGTGCATCCCGGCGAGTTCGAAACCTTTTGCCAGACCATCCAGGAGGCCATGGCATCGGGCGTACCGGTGGTGGCCACGGGCCGCGGCGGCCCGCTGGACCTCGTGGAGAACTCCCGCACCGGCTGGCTCTACGAGCCGGGCGACCTCGCCGGGTTGCGGGCCCGCGTGATGGACCTGATGGGCGACGACGCCAAGCGCCGCGCGTTCGCGGCAGCAGCCCACGCCTCGGTCCAGGGCCGGACATGGTCCGCCCTGGGCGATGAACTCGTCCAGCACTACCGCTCGGTGATGGAACCCGCCGGAATCACCGGACGCCCGGGTTTGCGCAGGCTCAACCACCGGTGACCCCCGTGCAACGGCCACCAATCCGGCGTTGCTGCAGCGCCACTGCACCGTGTTGACGCAGGAGGCGCCCTTGGGACCCCTATGATTTCCGGAGGGGAGGACGTCTTAATGGAATATCAGTGGTCCCAGGTTCGCACGGCGGTGGCCGGGTGACGTTTTCGCGCCCGGAGACGGACGACGACGGCGATCGCGCAGACGCGCGACGCCCGTCCGGCGGCTCTATGCCCGGCCCGATGCCCGGGCCGGCCCCCAGCTACGCTGATGTGCTCGATGCCAGCCCCGACGCTGTCCTGGTGATTGCCGAGAATGGCACCATCAGCATGGTCAACACCGCTGCGGAGCGCCTGTTCGGCTACTCCCGCGGCGAGCTCCTGGGCCACGACCACCGCATGCTGCTGGCGGACGGATTCCGGACAACCTTCCGGCGGATGCTCACGAGCCTGCGCCGCGACAGCCACGCCCTGGGGACCCCTCCCATCGCTGTCTACGGACAACGGCGGGATGGCTCCGAGTTCCAGGGCGAAGTGGTGGGCTCTCTCCTGGCCCCCGGCGCAGGGGTGGGCATGGTCGTCGCCGTCCGCGGCACTTCACACCGCGAGACCGACGCCAGCCTGCGCGAGGCGATGTCGCTGCTGACCGCCACCCTGGAGTCCACGGCTGACGGCATCCTGGTAGTCAGCAGCGAGGGCCAGATCGCCGGCGTCAACAACCAGTTCGTCTCCATGTGGGGCATCCCCCGGGACCTGCTCGCCACCCAGGACGACAAGGCCGTGATGGGCTTCGTCCTGGACCAGCTCAAGGACCCCACCCAGTTCCTCGAAAAAGTCTTTGCCCTGTACGCCGATCCCATGGCGGAGAGCCACGACGTCCTGGACTTCCTCGACGGCAGGACATTCGAGCGCTACTCGCGCCCCCAAAAAGTCGCCGACGAGGTCGTGGGACGCGTCTGGAGCTTCCGGGACGTCACCCCGGCCAGGGTCGCACAGGACCAGATCACCCAGGCCATGGCCGATCTCGCGGAGCAGGCCGCCCAGCTCAAGGCCCTGGCCTTCCAGGATCCCCTGACCGGCTTGTCCAACCGCCAGCTCTTCAACGACCACCTGGCGAGCGCCCTGGGCGGGCCGTGCGGGACCGCCGTCGACCTCCTGCTGCTCGACCTCGACGACTTCAAGGAAGTCAACGACATCCTCGGCCACCACGCCGGGGACCAGATGCTGATTGAGGTGGGGCGGCGCCTGCGCGCCTGCGTCCGCCCGAACGACGTCGTGGCCCGGCTGGGCGGGGACGAATTCGTGGTGCTGCTGGTGGGGTCGCTGGATCCCGAGGCTGTCGCCGCGAGGATCGTCGAGTCCTTGAAAGTGCCGGTCTGGATTGACGGCACCATGCTGCGCCCGAGCCTGAGCCTGGGGATGGCCTCGATCAGCGAGGATGCCGTGGACGCCTCCGAGCTCCTGCGGCGGGCCGACGTTGCGATGTACGCGGCCAAGGCTGCCGGCAAGAACAGGTACCTGAAATTCCGGCCGGCAATGATGCAGGCGCTGGTGGACCGCACGGACATCGAGGCCGGGCTGCGGCTCGCCGTCGACAACGGCCAGATCACTGTCCACTACCAGCCGATCGTTTCCACCAACCTGGGCGTCGTGGTGAAGGTCGAAGCCCTGGCCCGCTGGATCCGGGACGGCGAGATTGTCCCGCCGCAGCAGTTCATTCCCGCGGCGGAACGCAGCGGGCTGATCGTCGAGATCGGCACCGAAGTGCTGCTGCGCGGCTGCACGGAACTGCGGCCGTGGCTGGCGGAGGACACCTCACGCTCCCTTGCTGTCAACGTCTCCGGAGTCCAGCTGCAGCACGGGGACTTCGCCGAGCTGGTCCTGGCGGTGACGAAGTCCTGCGGCGTGGACCCGCGGCAACTGGTCCTGGAAGTCACCGAAAGTGTCTTTTTCGACAACGACGCCGATGTGACCCGGCAGCTCGTGGCCCTGCGGAAGGCCGGTGTGCGGGTGGCCCTCGATGACTTTGGCACCGGCTATTCCTCGCTTGGCCGGCTTCAGGAGCTCCCCGTGGACACCCTGAAGATCGACCAGTCGTTCGTGTCCATGATCCGCAGCGGCGGGGAAGAGCTGCCGATCCTGACAGCCATGATCGCCATGGCCCATGGCCTCGGGCTGACGGTTACCGCGGAAGGGGTGGAGACCCCCGCGCAGGCAAGCTACCTGATGAATCTGCATTGCGATTCCCTGCAGGGATTCCTGTTTTCGGGCCCTGAACCGGAGGCTGGACTGGCGAACGCGCTCACCGTGGCGGGCCAGAGGATCGCCGCATTGCGCGGGGATCGGGTGTCCGGGAACCGGGTGACCTGAAGGGACGCCGGAAATCTCCGGTGCCAAGGTGCTGGACACGTGACCCGGGAACCCTATGATTCAGGGAAACGCATTGCCCGCGGCATCGCCGGGGGTCTATCAACTTCCGTCGCTTTGGGGGCCGGTATCGCCGTGGGAACAGGGTTCGAAGAGGCTTTGCTGGAGCAGGGTCCCGATGCGTTTTTGCTGCTGACCGCGGACGGAACCATCGCATTCATGAATTCAGCGGCCGAGCGCCTGTTCGGATACCCGCGCGAGCAACTGCTGGGCACCCAGCACACCGTTCTGCTGTCAGAGGGTGAGCGCGGCGGCTTCCTGCGCGTCTTCGGGAGGTTGGGCCGAAAGAACCGGTCGGCCAGCCGGCCCTTCGCGGCTGTCGGATGCCACCGTGACGGCAGTGAACTCGCCTTGGAGATCACGTGCTCGCTGGTGACCGGCGGCTCCGGAACGGCCATGGCCGTCGCCGTTCGCGACGGCGGCCACCGCAACGACGCCGACTCCGGCCGCCGCCTCGCCGTCTCGCTCCTGGATGCGACGCTGGAGACGACGTCCGACGGGATCGTGGTCGTTTCCAACGAGGGCCACATCACCGGGATCAACGGCCAGTACCTCAGGCTCTGGGGCATGCCTCCCGAACTCGTGGCCGCGGAGGACCCCAGCGCCCTGGTCAACTTCATTGCGAAGCAGCTGGTGGAGCCGGACTTCTTCCTGCGCAGGGTCAACGCGCTCTACGCGGACAAGGTGATGCAGAGCCAGGACGTGCTCGAGTTCAGCGACGGCCGTACCGTGGAGCTCTGCTCGCGCCCCCAGAAGGTCTCGGACGCCGTCGTGGGGCGGATCTGGAACTTCCGCGACATCACCACGCGCCGTCGCGCCCAGGACCAGGCCCGCCAGGCCATGGAAGAGCTCGCCGAGCAGGCGGACAAACTCAAGGAACTCGCCTTCCGGGACCCGCTGACGGGCCTGGCTAACCGGATGCTGTTCAACGAACGGGCGGCCGCAGCCCTGCTCACGCCCGAGCCGGTGCACGTGCTGCTGTTGGACCTGGACGATTTCAAGGAAGTCAACGACGTCCTGGGCCACCATGCGGGCGACGAGATGCTGGTGGAGATCTCCCGCCGGCTGCAGAACTGTGTGGGTCCCCACGGCACCGTGGCGCGGCTGGGCGGGGACGAGTTCGTGGTCCTCCTGGTTGGCTGCAGGGACGCCGATGCTGTGGCCCAGAGGGTCGTGGGCACCCTGAACGCCCCCGTGTCCATCGAAGGCACCCTCATGCGGCCGGGCCTGAGCCTGGGCGTGGCCTCGCGCGAAGGCGGGACCATGACGTCCTCGGAGCTGCTGCGGCAGGCGGACCTGGCGATGTACGCGGCCAAAGAGGCCGGCAAGAACTGCTACGTGCATTTCCGCCCGGAGATGCTCGCGGCCCTGCTGGAACGCACGCAGCTAACCGCCGGGTTGCGGCGGGCTGTGGAACTGGGCCAGATCATCGTCCACTACCAGCCCGTCATCTCCACGAACCGGCTCGACGTCGTCCAGTTCGAGGCCCTCGCCCGCTGGAACTGGGACGGCCAGCTCGTGCCCCCGGACCAGTTCATTGAGACCGCGGAGCGCAGCGGCCTGATCCGGGAGATCGGGGCCGAGGTCCTGCGCCGCAGCTGCACAGATCTGGCGCCGTGGCTCGCGGAGCATCCGTTCCGGACGCTTGCGGTGAACGTCTCCGGCGTGCAGCTGCAGCACCGGGACTTCGCCGAACGGGTCCTGGACATTGCGGCGTGGAGCGGCGTGGACCCGCAGCAGCTCGTCCTGGAAGTGACGGAAAGCGTGTTCTTCGACGCCCACTCCCACGTCATCGCCCAGCTTGAGACCCTGCGCCTGTCCGGCATCCGCGTGGCCCTGGACGACTTCGGCACCGGCTACTCGTCCCTGGGCCGGCTCCAGGACCTGCCGGTGGACGTCGTGAAGATCGACAAGTCATTCGTCTCCATGGTCCGCACCGGGGTGGAAAAGCTGCCCATCCTGACCTCCATGATCCACATGGCCAAGAGCCTGGGCCTGAAGGTCACCGCGGAGGGCATCGAAACGCCGGCGCAGGCGCGCTACCTCATGGACCACGGCTGCGACGCCCTGCAGGGTTTCCTCTTCTCCCGCGCCGAGCCGGAGTCCGGGCGGGCGGCCGCGGTGCGCACCTCGGCCGCGGCCATTGCCGCCCTGGAGAGCGTTCCGCAGCCAGGATAGCCCCCGGCTTGGCGTTCGGTTTGGGAGCCCGCTTTGGCGTTGAGTTTGGACGCGGGCTGTGGCGCGGGCGTTGGCGGGGAGCTGACGCATTATCCGGTGCGGATCCGATGCATTTTCCGGCGCGGCATGACGCGTATCACGCCTTATGCTCCGCACCACATATGATGCAGGGAGCGCAGCGCGCCCTGTTCTCCGCAGGGTGGCTGCATTCCTTATTTCCGTCGCTTGGGGGGCAGGCAAAAACCATGGACGATGGCTTCGCTCAGTTACTGCTGGAGCACAGCCCGGACGCGCTGCTGCTGCTGGACCAGGACGGATCGATCTCCTTCCTGAACACGGCCGCGGAACAGCTCTTCGGATACTCCCGCGCGCAGCTCCTGGGCGCGGACCACAGCCTCCTGCTGGCTGAGGCCTCGCGTGAGCCGTTCCACGGCGTCCTGGCCAGATTGGGCGCGGCATCCCCCTCGTCCCCGCCGTTCGAGGGTTCGGGCCGCAGGGCAGACGGGTCCGAAGTTCCCGTCGAGATCGCGTGCTCGCTGGTCCCCGCCGAGGCAGGCCGCATGGTTGCCTTGTCCGTCCGCGGCACGGGTCACCGCCTGGCCGCACACACGGATTCCCAGCAGCCGAACGCCATCAAGAACTACGACGCCGGCGCCCCGGTGAGCAGCGTCAGTGGCACCGCCGGTGCCGGCAGCGGCGTCGGCGCGCTCCGCCGTCGTCCTCCCGGAGCCGTGGCCGCTGTCCCTGCAGCGTTTGTCGAGCACGATGACCAACTCAAGGCCGGTACCCTGCGTGACCCTCTCACGGCGCTGCCCAACGGTCCCCTGTTCAACGAGCGGCTGGCCGTGGCGCTGCGGCGGCCCGATCCGGTTGACGTCCTTCTGCTGAACCTGGACGACTTCCGGAACCTCAACGACGTGCTGGGGCGATCGGCCGCGGATGAGCTCCTGGTGGAGGTGGCGAGCCGGCTGCGCAACTGCGTCCGCCCGCACGACACCGTGGCCCGGCTCGGCGGCGATGAGTTCGTCGTGCTGCTGACCGAATGCCTCAAGGCCGATGCGGTGGCCAAGCGGATCGCCGAGGCCCTGCAGGTGCCGTTGCGGGTCGGCGGGACCATGGTCCGTCCCGGCGTGAGCATGGGCCTGGCCTCCAAAACGGCACAGACGTTGGACGGCGCGGAACTGCTCCGGCAGGCGGACGCCGCACTGACCGCGGCGAAGGCCAGGGGCAAGAGCACGTGGCTGCGCTTCCGGCCCGAGATGCTGGGCACGGCCGTGCACAAGACCGACGGCGAGACCGGGCTGCGCCGCGCCGTGGAGCTGGGCCAGATCTCGGTCCACTACCAGCCGGTTGTGTCGCCGGGACTCGGCGCCGTGGTGCAGTTCGAGGCGTTCGCGCGCTGGGAACGGCACGGGCGCCTGGTCCCGCCCAACCAGTTCCTGCCGGTTGCCGAGCAGAGCGGCCTCATCCGCGAAATCGGCGACGAAGTCCTGCGCCGCGCCTGCGCCGAGATCCGGCCCTGGCTGGCCGGAGATGCCGCGTACAGCGTCGCCGTGAACGTTTCCGGCTTGCAGTTCCAGCACCGGGACTTCGGCACGGATGTCCTGGAGATCGTGGCGTCCACCGGCGTGGATCCGCGCCAGCTCACGCTGGAGCTGACGGAGAGCGTGTTCTTCGACGCGTCCTCGGACGTGCTGCGCCAGCTGCACCAGCTGCGGGCGGCCGGCGTCCGGATTGCCATGGACGATTTCGGCACCGGCTATTCCACGCTCGGCCGGCTCAAGGAGCTGCCGCTGGACAACGTCAAGATCGACCGCTCCTTCGTGGCCATGGTCAAGACCGGCCAGGAACAGCTGCCGTTCTTCGGCACCATGATCAACGCAGCCCACGCCCTGGGCCTGAAGGTCACGGCCGAGGGCATCGAGACCCCGGCCCAGGCCAAGTACCTGATGGACCGCGGCTGCGACTCGCTGCAGGGCTACCTGTTCGCCAGGCCGGCCCCGGCCAGCGACCTGGCCGGGACCATGGAAAGCGCGCTCAACGCCATCGACAAGGTCGACGCCGGGCGGTAGTCCTGCTTCTCCTGACCTGACTCCGTTCTGCCAGGTCTTCCGGCTCATCGCATTTGTTCTGCCGGCTCGATGAGCTTGGGCTCGAAGCTGCCGGGCAGCGTCTCGTTCTTGGCCGGGCGGTGTTGGGATGCCGTGCCGGTGATCCGGATGACTGGTGCCGTTCTTGTGGCGCGCAGGGCGTCGCCCGCAGCACGGCCGCGCGGCCTCTCGCGCCTCGAGTCCGCGGGATTCAGACCCCGCCCACCAGCCGGCCCCCAAGGTCAGCGGCGGTTACGCCCGCGAATCGAGCTTGTCGAGGTCCTGGGCCACCATCGCTTCGCTGCGCAGCCACAGCTCCCGGGCTAATCCCCCGTCGTAGGCCTGCTTGTTGGCCTTGGAAAGGGCCCGCTTGGCGTAATACGCCCCGGAGATCCAGTCATGGCCCGGCGTCGCGTTGGCGAGCCACACGAGCGTGTCCGCGCCCTGCTCCGGGGTCAGCATGAACCGCTTCAGGAACGACTTGTATGCAAAGCGCATGGGGCTCGTGGAGTCCGCCGCGAAGTTCGTGGCCACGCCGCCCGGGTGGAACGCCGCCGTCGAGATGCCGGCCGCGTTGTAGCGGTTGTGGAGCTCGGCGGTGAACAGGATATTCGCGAGCTTGGCATTGCCGTACGCGCGGTTGGTGTTGTAGCTACGGGCAGCGTCGAGGTCCTCGATGTCCAGCTTGCCGAACAGCGAATTGGCGACGCTCGAGGTGTTGATCACCGTCGCCGTGCTGGCGGTGAGGACGTCCATGAGCTCGGTGGTGAGCAGGAAGGGGGCCAGGTGGTTGACCTGGAGAGTCTTCTCGTGGCCGTCCACGGTGAGCTCGCGGGCGCCCATGATCCCGCCGGCGTTGTTCGCCAGGACGTCAATCCGCGGGTACTTTTCCTTCAGCTGCGCCGCTAGGGTGCGCACCTGGGCGAGCTCAGCAAAGTCGCTGACAAAATAGTCGGCGCCGATTTCCGCCGCAATCCTCGCCGTCTTCTCCGCGGAACGGCCGACGACGACCACGCGCTCCCCCTGCCGGCTGAACGTCCGCGCGGCGGAGGCACCGATGCCGTCGCTGGCTCCGGTGATGACGATGGTCCGCTGGGTCATGGAAAAGTCCTTTGAATCGAAGAGGGTGGCGCTGGTACAACGACGCCGGGGCCGCCGGTGTTCCGACGAGGGCGTCAGCGCCAGAATTCGGTGAGCTGCCCGGCAAGGGCTCTGCCTTGATTGTAGCCAGCCCGCGCAGCGGGCGGACGCAGCGACAAATCCATCGCATTGGCGCCGAACATGTGCTCGGCGTGGCTATCCGGGAAGATCGTTTCGACTCTGCTGCCGCGTGCACGAAGCTCGTCGACCTGTGCTGCCAGATGCATGCCCCACTCCAACGGTGTCCGTGATCTGCCGCCGAATGGCGACAGCACCAGCACCCGCCCGAATCCGGCTGCCAGATCGGCATTCTCGTTGCGTCGGTAGCCGCCGTCGATATATCGGTTATCCCCGATCCTGTAGGCGAAGCCACTGGCACAGCTGGCGGCGACGGCGTCCACCAGGTCGACTCCGCTGTGGCGGTCGAACACGACCGGTTCACCGGTATGGGCATCGACCGCCGTGACGAGCGCCGCTCGTTGCGGCCAGCACTGACTGGGCAGCCGTGCGGCGACGGTCTCGCGCCACCGCGCCTGCCCGGAACCGTCCGACGCCGCATCCCTGTCGAGTGCCGCCGCGCCCATTCTGCGGCGCATATCAGCCGCGTCCTCGGAGGCAGCGATGATCTTGCCCGTTCGCTCCAGGTGGTCCGTCGCCGGCCTGGTCGGACCGCGTCCGCCGTCGGATCCGACCGGTACGGTCCGTTGCTGGGGCGCCGCGGCAAGGACGGCGGCAAGCAGTTCGGTCGGGGTCGAGCCAGCTATCTGGGCCGCGGCCGTCGATCCTGCCGAGGTCCCGATGACCAGATCAGCCTCGGTCACATTAAGCCCGGCATCGAACAGGCCGGCGATGACGCCGATCAGCCACGCGTTGCCTGTCGATCCGCCGCCACCGAGGACTAACGCTCGCTCGCCGGCGGCGCAGACCCGCTTTGTGGCGTCGACCTGCGGCTGATCCTGGTCGGACACCGGCCGGTCGGTCACCGTCGTCGAGGTGAAGTGCAGAGTGGAAGGGGTTGTTGTGTTCATGGGAGTCGCCTTTCGCGAATTGCCTGGCGGGCGCTCCCAGTTGCGACGACTTCAGTCGCGCAGTTGCTGACTGCAGGGAGAACCCATTGCGGATACTGCGTACATGGGTCTCACCTCCTGCCGATGGATCGCTGTCACGGGAATGATCGCACACCAGCGTCGCGGTGCGCAATCGGTCGGCATCAAGCCGGTTAAAGTGGGAGAGCCTCCAACGTGGTGGTTGGAGGCTCTCGACCTAATGGTTGTCCGGCGGTGACCTACTCTCCCACACCCTCCCGGGTGCAGTACCATCGGCGCTGTGGGTCTTAGCTTCCGGGTTCGGGATGGGACCGGGCGTT